>CALRZT010000245.1:0-7857 GCA_943372725.1 Pseudoxanthobacter soli DSM 19599 | reverse complement strand
ATGAACAGGCCCTTCGTCTGTTCGGCGACGAGGGGCAGGATGTCGTCGAAGCCGGCGGCGGCTCCCGACAGCTCGATCGCCTGCTGCGCCAGCGCCATGTGCGAGCGCGGGATGTCGGCGTCCTCCTGCGACCAGGCCGAGCCCGGAGCGGCCATCACGGCGACCAGCAGGGCGAGCCCCATCGCCGGCGCGCACAGGCGACGGAACCTCGAAACGCTCATGTCTTCTTCTCCTCTGATCACAATTCGGTGCGGTGCAGGGCGCCGGTCAGGCATCGATCCGCCGGACCCCGTCCGGGCCGGCCACGTAGGCGGTCCGGGCGATGCCGACGAACAGGCCGTGCTCGACGACGCCGGGAATCCTGTCGAGAGCCTCGCCCAGCGCGGCGGGATCGGGGATGCGCGTCAGGTGGGCGTCGACGATGTGGTGGCCACCATCGGTGACGTAGAGCTCGCCCGCCTCGTCGCGGCGCATCGTCAGGCGCCCGGAGATATCGAGGGCCTGGGCGGCCGCGACGATCTTGCGCCGCGTCGCCTTCTGGCCGAACGGCACGATCTCGATCGGCAGCGGGAACGTGCCGAGCGCCTCGACCACCTTGCCCGCATCGGCGATGACGACGAAGCGCTTCGCCGCCGTGGCGACGATCTTCTCGCGCAGCAGCGCGCCGCCGCCGCCCTTGATGAGGGCGAGGCCGGGGCCGATCTCGTCGGCGCCGTCGATGGCGAGGTCGAGCTTCGGCGTCTCCTCGAGCGTCGACAGCGGGATGCGCAGGCTCCCGGCGAGGGCACCGATGCGCTCGGACGTCGGCACGCAAATGACTTCCAGGCCACCGGCGACCGCTTCACCGAGAAGCTCGACGAAGGCCGTCGCCGTCGAACCCGTGCCGAGGCCGAGGCGCATGCCCTGGCTCACCTCGGCGAGAGCGACGCGGGCCGCATCCCGCTTCAACGCGGACGCATCAGTGCCGGTCGGGGCGCTCACGGGATGGCTTCCTTCCGAATTTCTCGCACACCGCCGCCACGGCAGAACGTGCCGATGGCGGAGCGAGGCGTGCTTAACACGGGCGGCGAGGCGAGGCCAATCCGCCAGCACCTGCGGCCCGTACGCAACCCTGAGGACGAGCGGCGCGGCGCCGCGTCGCTTCGACGCCGCGGAGCCGGTCCGCTACTGACGCTGAGACAACAAAAGCGCCGTCCGGCCCGGCGGTGCGACAACACCATCCTTCCGTAGGAGACGGCGTGACGACACCCCCCACCCTGGTGCTCGACCTCGACGGCACGCTCGTCGACACCGCCCCCGATCTCGTCGCCTGCCTCAACATCGTGCTCGACGAGGCGGGCGTCCCGACCGTCGACGGCGTGGCGGCGCGGGCCATGATCGGGCGCGGTGCGCGCATGATGATCGCCCGCGGCTTCGCCGCCCATGGCGTCCAGCTCGACGACGCCGGGCTCGACCGGCTCAACGCGCGCTTCCTCGTCCACTACGAGGCGCGCATCGCCGACGAGAGCCGCGCCTTCCCGGGCGTCGCCGACGCGCTGTCGCGGTTCAGCGACGCCGGCTTCCGGCTGGCGGTCTGCACCAACAAGTACGAGCGGCTGTCGCGGCTGCTGCTGGAGAAGATCGAGCTCGCGGACCGCTTCGCCGTCATCGCCGGACCGGAGACGTTCGGCGTCTCGAAGCCGCACCGCGACCACATCCTCAAGACCGTCGTCGCCGCCGGGGGCGACCCCGACGACTGCGTGATGGTGGGCGATTCCCGCACCGACATCGAGGCAGCGCGCGCCTCCGGCGTGCCGGTCGTCGCCGTCACCTTCGGCTACACCGACATCCCGGTGAAGGAACTCTCGCCCGACAAGCTCATCGACCACTACGACGACCTCTGGGACGCCGTCGCGGCGATCCGCAGCGCCGCCGACTGAGCGGGGCCGCTGCACCGGGCCGCGGTCGATCACGGAACGACGAAGTCGACGATGTCGCGGGCGTCGAAGCGGGCGTCGAGCATGCCGTAGGTCGAGCGCCACTGGCCGCCCAGCCGGGTGGCGAGGAACGCGTCCGACAGCACGCGCGGCGCGAACCGGCGCAGCGCCGAGGCGGCGGCGGCGATGGCGAGCTGCTCGGTGAGGATGCGGGCCGAGCCGACGTCCTCGAGGCAGGCGCCGGCGGCGCTGGCGATGTCGTCGATGGCGACGGGGCTCGCCTTGCCGAGGTCGCGCTCGATCTCGGCCAGGACGACGCCGAGCGCGCGCTCGTCGGCCTTCAGCGCCCGCAGTACATCGAGGCACTGGATGTTGCCGGGCCCTTCCCACAGGCCATTGACGGGTGCCTCGCGGAACAGCCGCGCGAGCGGGCTCTCCTCGACGTAGGCGTTGCCGCCGACGCACTCCATCGCCTCGGCCGTCAGCGTCGGGGCGAGCTTGCAGATCCAGTACTTCGCCACCGGCGTGATCATGCGGGCGAAGATCGCCTCGGAGCGGTCGGTCTCGGCGGCGTCGTAGGCGCGGGCGAGGCGGAGCGCGAGCGCGGTCGCGGCGGCGACGTCGAGCGCCATGTCGGCGAGCACACGCTGCATCAGCGGCTGGTCGATCAGCAGTTCGCCGAAGGCGAAGCGGTGGCGCGCGGCGTTGACCGCCTCCGCCAGGGCCGCCCGCATCAGTCCGGCCGACATCACCGCCGCGTCGAGACGCGTCAGCGTCACCATCTCGTGGAGGGCGGCGATGCCGCGCCCCTCCTCGCCGACGAGGCTCGCGGTGGCGCCGACGAGCTCCGCCTCGGCGGTGGCGTTGGAGCGGTTGCCGAGCTTCGCCTTCAGCCGCATCAGGCGGATGCCGTTCGGCGCCCCCTCGGGGTCGAGCCGCGGAACGAGGAAACAGGACAGCCCGCCGGGCGCCTGGGCGAGCATCAGGAAGGCGTCCGACATCGGCGCCGACAGGAACCACTTGTGGCCGACGAGGCGAAAGCCGTCGTCGGTCGGCTCGGCGACGGTGCGGATGGCGCGCAGATCGCTGCCGCCCTGCTTTTCCGCCACCGCCATGCCGACGGTGGCGCCGAGCTTGCGGGACACCGGCAGCGCCCGGTGGTCGTAGCGCCGCGACAGGATCGCCGGCACCCACTCGTCCGACAGGGTTTCCGACAGGGAGAGCGTCGCGACGGCGGCGTTCGTCGTCGAGACCGGGCCGAGGTGGCCGCTTTCCGTCTGTGCGGCGAGGAAGAGGCCGGCGGCGCGGACGAGGTGCCCGGGGGGCGCGTCCTCGGTACCCTCCCACGGCGAGCAGTGCAGCCCGTACTCGACGGACCGGCGCAGCAGGGCGTGGTAGGCGGGGTGGAACTCGACGAGATCGAGACGCCGGCCCTGCGGATCGTGGGTGCGCAGGATCGGGCCGTGCAGGTCGGCGAGACGGGCGAACTCGTGGGATTCGGCCGAACCCCAGAAGGCGCCCATGCGCGAGAGCTCGCTCTCGTTCTCGGCCGTCGTCGCGCCCTCCAGCGCGCCGAGGAGGACCGGGTCGGCCTCGTACAGGTTGACGCCGGCGCGCGGAGGCGGCTGGTTCTCGACGTCGTGCGTATCGAAGCCGTCTGCCGCCATCGGCCTGGTCCGCCCCCGGATGTTCTTGTCAGGATAGACGCATCGCGAAATGGACGCGCGGTTCGAATCAAACTGTTGAAGCCTATCATGCGGCGGCGCGCACGCCTTGTTTCGCCGCCCCGACTCCGCATACACGATCGACTTCGATGATTGCACCGTCGAAGCCGCCCGGAACGGCCTTCCCCCACCGCCACCTGCTCGGCATCGAGGGGCTTTCGCGCACCGAGATCGAGGCGTTGCTGGACCTGTCGGAGAGCGCCATCGCTCTGTCCCGCCAGGTCGAGAAGAAGCGCGCGGTCTTGCGGGGCCGCACGCAGATCAATCTGTTCTTCGAAGCCTCGACGCGCACGCAGTCCTCCTTCGAGCTCGCCGGCAAGCGGCTGGGCGCCGACGTGATGAACATGTCGGTGAGTTCGTCCTCGGTGAAGAAGGGCGAGACGCTGATCGACACGGCGCAGACGCTGAACGCCATGCGGCCGGACATCCTGGTGGTGCGCCACCACGCCGCCGGCGCCGTGGCGCTGCTCGCCCGCCAGGTCGGCTGCTCGGTGGTCAATGCCGGCGACGGCGCCCACGAGCACCCGACGCAGGCCCTCCTCGACGCCCTGACGATCCGCCGCAACAAGGGCGACATCACCGGCCTCGTCGTGGCGATCTGCGGCGACATCCTGCATTCGCGCGTCGCCCGCTCGAACATCCTGCTGCTCGCAGCCCTCGGCGCCGAGGTGCGGGTGGTGGCGCCCTCGACGCTGCTTCCCGCGGGCATCGACCGCATGGGCGTGACGGTGTTCCGCTCGATGCGCGAGGGGCTCGCCGGTGCCGACATCGTGATGATGCTCCGGCTGCAACGCGAGCGGATGGACGGCTCGTTCGTGCCGTCGGTGCGCGAGTACTTCCACTATTTCGGGCTCGACGAGGAGAAGCTCGCCTACGCCAAGCCGGACGCCCTCGTGATGCATCCCGGGCCGATGAACCGCGGCGTCGAGATCACCCCGGCGGTGGCCGACGGGCCGCGCAGCCTGATCGGCGAGCAGGTCGAGATGGGCGTGGCGGTGCGGATGGCGGTGCTCGAGGCGCTCGCCGGCAACCTTCCGAACGGATGAGGCCGCGCGTGACCGATCCCCGGCCCCTGCCCTCGCCGCCACTCGTCGTCGAGGGTGCGCGCATCGTCGATCCGTCGCGCGGCCTCGACGCCGTCGGCACCGTCGTCGTCGTCGACGGCCTGATCGCCGCCGCCGGGCCAGAGGCACTCAACCAGGGCGCACCCGAGGGAGCGGAGATCGTCGACGGCCGCGATCTCATGGTGATGCCGGGCCTCGTCGACATGCGCGTCTTCGTCGGCGAGCCCGGCCACGAGCATCGCGAGACGCTGGCGAGCGCCAGCCACGCGGCGGCCGTCGGCGGCATCACGACGATCGTCGTCATGCCCGACACCGATCCGGCGATCGACGATCCGGCGCTGGTCGACTTCGTGCTTCGGCGAGCGCGCGACACGGCGATCGTGCGGGTGCACGCCATGGCGGCGCTGACCAAGGGCCTCGCCGGCCGCGAGACCACCGAGTTCGGGCTGCTGCAGGAGGCCGGCGCCGTCGCCTATACCGACGGGCGGCGGGCGGTGGCGAGCGCACGGGTGATGCGCCGGGCGCTCACCTACGCCCGCGACTTCGGCGCCCTCGTCGTCCACCACCCCGAAGACCAGGAACTCGTCGGGGCCGGCGTGATGAACGAGGGCGAGACGGCGAGCCGCCTCGGCCTCTCCGGCATTCCGCGCGAGGCGGAGATCATCATGCTGGAGCGCGACCTGCGCCTCGTGCAGCTGACCGGCGGGCGCTATCATGCCGCGCAGGTGAGCTGTGCCGAATCCGTCGCCGTGCTGCGCGCCGCCAAGGCGCGCGGCCTCGACGTCACGGCCGGCGTGGCGGCGACCCACCTGACGCTGAACGAGCTCGATGTCGGCGCCTACCGGACCTTCTTCAAGCTGTCGCCGCCGCTGCGCTCCGAGGACGACCGCCGCGCCATGGTGGAGGCGGTCGCCGAGGGCGTCGTCGACATCGTCGTCTCCAGCCACGACCCGCAGGACGTCGAGACCAAGCGCCACCCCTTCGCCGACGCCGCCGACGGCGCGATCGGCCTCGAGACACTGCTCGCCGCGGGCCTCAGGCTCGTCCACGCCGGCGATCTCGGCTTGTCGCGCCTCGTCGAGGCGATGTCGACGGCACCGGCGCGCCGGCTCGGGCTCGAGGCCGGCACGCTGGCGGCCGGCGCCCCGGCCGATCTCGCGGTTGTCGACCTCGGCGCGCCGTGGATCGTGCGCGAGGCCGACATCGTCTCGCGCGCCAAGAACACGCCCTATGAGGGCGCCCGCTTCCAGGGCCGGGTCGTCCGGACCGTGGTTGCGGGCCGGACCGTGCACACCTACGCTCACGGCTGATCGCGCTCACGGCTGATCGCCGTCGGGCGGTCGAACCATCCCGGCAGGCCGTCCGGCGGAGACAGGAGACACGCCTTGCCGCCTGCAGAATGGTCGCTCGCCGCGCCCCTCGTCGCGCTCGCCCTCGGCTACCTGCTCGGCTCGATCCCGTTCGGGCTGATCCTGACGCGGCTCGCCGGCCTCGGCGACATCCGCGCGATCGGCTCGGGCAACATCGGCGCGACCAACGTGCTGCGCACCGGCAACAAGGCGGTGGCGGCAGCGACGCTCGCCGGCGACATGCTGAAGGGGACGGCGGCGGTGCTGATCGCCGACCAGTTCGGCATGCCGGCGATGGTCGCGGGCGTCGGCGCCTTCCTCGGCCACCTCTGGCCGGTCTGGCTCGGCTTCCGCGGCGGCAAGGGCGTCGCCACCTATCTCGGCGTGCTGCTCGGCCTCGCCTGGCCGTTCGCGCTGGCCTTCGCCGGGATCTGGCTCGTCGTCGCCGTCCTGTCGCGCTACTCCTCGCTGTCGGCGCTGGTGGCGAGCGCGGCGATCCCGGTTCTCCTCGGCGTGCTCGGGCGGGCGGACCTCGCCGGCGTGTTCGGCCTGCTCGGCGTGCTGCTCTGGTTCCGCCACGCCGCCAATCTCAGGCGGCTGATGGCGGGCACCGAGGGCCGCATCGGCGCCGACAAGAGCTGAGGCTCCGCCATGAGCGACGGTGCGATCCGGACCCGGCTCACCGACGCTCAACGCACCGCCTGGCTGCGGCTGATCCGCACCGACAATGTCGGGCCGGTGACGTTCCGTTCCCTCCTCAACCACTACGGATCGGCCGAGGCGGCGCTCGATGCGCTGCCCGAACTCGCGCGCCGCGGCGGCGGGGCGCGGCTGCGCGTCGTCAGCGCGGCCGAGGCCGAGGACGAGATCGCGGCGACGCGGCGGATCGGCGGCGACGTGGTGGCGCTCGGCGAGGCCGGCTACCCGCGCGAGTTGCGCACCATCGAGGCACCGCCGCCGATGGTCTCGGTGCTCACCCGCACCGACGTGCTTACGCGCGCAGCGGTTGCGGTCGTCGGCTCGCGCAACGCGTCCGCAGCGGGGCGGACGATGGCGGAGCGCATCGCCCGCGGCCTCGGCGAGCACGGGCTCGTCATCGCCTCCGGCCTCGCCCGCGGGATCGACGCGGCGGCCCACGCCGCCTCGCTCTCGACCGGCACCGTCGCGGTGCTGGCCGGTGGGCTCGACCACATCTACCCGCCGGAGCACGGCCCGCTGCTCGAGCGCATCGTCGAGGAAGGCGGTGCGGCGATCAGCGAGATGAAGCTCGGCTGGTCGCCCAGGGCGCAGGACTTCCCGCGCCGCAACCGGCTGATCTCCGGCATGAGCGTCGCGGTGGTGATCATCGAGGCGGCGCGGCGGTCGGGCTCGCTGCACACCGCCCGCTTCGGTGCCGAACAGGGCCGGGAGGTGCTGGCCGTGCCGGGTTCGCCGCTCGATCCGCGCGCTGAGGGGTGCAACCACCTCATCCGCGAGGGCGCGACGCTGATCACCTGCACGGACGACGTGCTCGCCGCCATCCGGCCCTTGCTCGACCGGTTGCCGGACAGCCAGACGCCTCTCGAGGAGCCGCGCGGCGACGACGAGGGCTCTGCGGGCGATCCCGGCGAAAGCGGGCGGGCGGCGGTGCTGACCGCGCTCGGCCCGACGCCGGTGGCGGTCGACCTGATCATCCGCCATTCCGGCCAGCCCGCCGCGGCGGTGATGATCGTGCTGGTCGAGCTCGAACTCGCGGGACGGCTCGAGCGCCACCCCGGCGGCCTCGTCTCGCTGCTGCCGGGGCGCTGAGGGCGCCCGGACGCTT
>CALRZT010000244.1:0-7877 GCA_943372725.1 Pseudoxanthobacter soli DSM 19599 | reverse complement strand
ACGCCGGCGGCGACGGGGCGGCGGTCGCCGACCACCTCGGCCACGGGCTCGACGAGATCGATGTCGCGGCCGGGCCGGCGGAGGCCGATCCGCTACCGGCGCTGCTGGCGGCGCTGTCGCGGGCGCCGGCGGACCTCGTGCTCGCCGGCCGCCGCGGCACCGGTGGCGACGACAGCGGGCTCCTGCCCTACCGCCTGGCGGCGGCCCTCGGCCTGCCGATCGTCGCCGACGCCGTGGCGCTCGCCCGCGAGCCGGGCCGACCGGACGTGCTCGTCGTCGACCAGGCGCTGCCGCGCGGTGCCCGCCGCCGGGTGCGCGTGACGCTGCCGGCGGTGGTCACCGTGCACCCGGCGGCCCCGTCGCCGCGCCCCTTCGCCTTCGCCGCGGTGCGGCGTGGCCGCCGCGTGCCGCAGGCGGTCGAGGCCGCGGCCGGCGGGCCGCCGATGGCCGTCGAGGAGCGCCCGTGGCGGCGGCGGCCGCGGCTGATCGCCGGGGCCTCGACCTCCGGCACCGCCGCCGAGCGGCTGAAGGCGGCCACCGAGGTGGCGGGCGGTGGCGGGCGGCTGCTCGTTGACCCCGACCCCGCCGAGGCAGCCCGCGAGATTCTCGCCTTCCTGCGCGGCATCGGTGTCGTCGGCCAGCGGTCGCCGGGCTGACGGCGATGAGTGCGCCGCCGAGTGTCCTCGTCGTGACGCTGATTGCGTTCTGCGGCCGCCGATTTTGCTACTCTGCTCCTACCGCAGCTGTCCGCGCAGGGCGGAGCTCGGGGGGAGGATCCCTACATGAAGACGATCAGCGCAGCGGCGGTCGCCATAGTCCTCGCTCTCTCGACGGCCAGCCCGTCAGCAGTGGCAGATGGGCTCGGCGGTAACTCGCCGGCGAAGCTCACGGAAAAAATCGGCTCTGCCGCGCCGGGCAAACCGAAGCCCTACTTCGCAAGAGCACTAAGTGACTGCGGTATTGGTTCCCAATGTATCTTCAATTTCGGTAAGAAGAATAACAAAACCAGAAATATCTCTTGGATAAATTGCGGAATCAGGACGTCGGATGGCGTCGTTTACAGAGGCATAATAGCAATTGACGACATCTTCAACCAACTTGGTTACATGACAGAGGTTTCGCGGGCAATAGCCGGCGGTATGATTGAGTATACCGTTCTGGAATACAAGAACCCGGTAACGATCGCCGAGGGGGAGACATTCATGGTTATCTCGCAGGCTTCGGGAACGTCGGATGGGGACCAGTGCACGCTCGGCGGCACGATCGAGTAGCGTCTGTCACCCGGCCCCGCGTCGCTCCGGACGGCGCGGGACTCTGGCGGACCGTGGATGTCCGACGATTGCGCGGCTAGCAGCAGCCTTTCCCAGACGTCCTCGATGATCTTTCGGCAAGCTCTTCGGTTGCCAAGTCGTCGGATGGCAGTCGTCGGCTTGCAGTCGTCGGCTTGAGGCTGGAAGATTGGCCGCCTCGCCGGCCGCGTGGGCGCCAGGGGGAGTTCGGTCGCCCGCGTTGTGGGCGGTCGCCGTGCGGGCGAGGCCGTTGGTCGAGTGACCAGTTTCGCACAAGCTGCAGCATGCAGAACTATCGTCGAATCGTGCGACGACGCTGACGATCGGTCCTATTGTCGTCAAAAGACCAACGCGAGATGCGCACGCCTTCACCGATGCCCACCTGACTCACGTTGGGGTGACGCGAGCGGGAGGGACAATGCCGCTTGGCTCTCGGGCGGCGTTGCTGCACAGCATTGGGCGGAGGCGCTTGTTCGGCGGGATCGGCAATGGCAATCTTCAACTCAACCTATCTGCGTATCGTCGACGTCGATCAGGGTTCCGGGCAAATAACTCAGTTCTACCAACTGAACATAGTTGATTCAGTCTCCGACGGTGTATTTTCCGCGGGGGAGAACGTTACAGCGACTTACAACAGCTCAAGCTACGCTTTCAACTACGTCGGCCAACTGAATGGCGGGTGGCTCGGTGAGTTCGTGTTGTCTCCCGGCGAGTATCGCTATTTCTCCAATCAGGCCGATGTCCCGGATGCGCCGGTCGCCTATTCGACGGCTGATTTCGTCGTCTGCTTCCTCGCGGGCACGCGGATCGCGGTGCCTGGCGGCGAAGCGGCGGTCGAGACGCTTGCGGTCGGCGACCGCGTGCTGACCGCGGACGGACGCGCCGCCCCGGTGCGCTTCGTCGGCCGGCAGACTGTGGCGAGCCCCTTCGCCGACCCGCTCCGCGCCTATCCGATCCGTATTGCCGCCGGCGCTCTTGGCGAGGGTCTTCCCACCCGCGACCTTCTCGTCTCGCCGGACCATGCCCTGCTGCTGGACGGTGTGCTCGTGCAGGCCGGTGCCCTCGTCAACGATGCGACGATCGTTCGCGAGGCGGCAATACCGGAGCGCTTCACCTACTTCCACGTCGAACTCGAGGATCACGCCCTGATCCTCGCCGAAGGCGTGCCGGCGGAGACCTTCGTCGACAACGTCACCCGCCGCCGCTTCGACAACTTCGCCGAGTTCGCCGCCCTCTATGGCGACGAGGCCGCGACCATCGCCGAGCTGGACCTGCCGCGGGTCAAGTCCGCCCGCCAAGTGCCGACGGCGCTGCGCGAGCGCCTCGGCCTGGTGGCCGCTCGGGCGGCCTGAGCGCACTCGACGCCGCGCGCTCCCGCCGTGCGGTGCGGGCGCCTCGTGCCGCTCGCCGTTGGGGAGCGTCCCTGGCGCCGGCGGCCGCGGTCGATTGCCGGCGCCTCGACCTCCGGCACCGCCGCCGAGCGGCTGAAGGCGGCGACCGAAGTGGCGGGCGGCGGCGGCCGGCTGCTCGTCGACCCCGACCCCGCCGTGGCCGCCGGCGAGATTCTCGCCTTCCTGCGCGGCATCGGCGTGGTGGCGCCCCGCGAGGCCTGACCGGTCCGGCCCTCGGTCCACCCGCGCGCGCCAACCGTGACGGCGGTCACGGCGGACGAGGCCCGCGGGGGTGCATGGTCCCCCTCATGGCGCGCTCCGGACGGTGCGCCGGACACGAGGGGACACGCCATGAGGCAGACCAGGATCACCGCCTTCGCCGCCGCCCTGATGGTCGCGGCCACACCCGCCGCCGCCGCCGTCCTCGACGGCAAGACGAAGATCAAGGCCAGCGAAACCATCGGCCCGGCGGCCGCCGGCGACCGGAAGCCCTACTTCGTCCGCGTGACGCCGGAGTGCGACGCGTCGACCTGCACCTTCAATTTCGGCAAGCGGGGCAACCGCGTCCGCACGATCGAGTGGATCAACTGCTCAATGCTGACGACGGACGGTGTCACCCGCATCGGCCTGGCATCGATCGACACGATAGCCAACACGCACGGCTTCTTCTCGGTCACGTCGGACGTCACGGTCGGGGCGCAACAGACGGCGGTGCTCGAGTACAAGAACCGCATCATCGTCGCTCCAGGGGAGACGTTGCTCGTCATGTTCGCGACAACGGCGCCGCCGGGCGGCGGTGTGTGCTCGGCGGGTGGCACGATCGAGTAGCCGACCGCATTTCCAGACTTCGCCGTCGCGCCTGAACCACCGGCGCGACGGTCTCGTGGAGCCTCACGAACCAGGCTGCCGGCCGCCATCGGACGCGGCGACGATCGCGCGAGCCGCCGATGGCAGGGTCGGGCGGGGCTGGCCGGTGGCGCCGTCGTCGGAGCGCGGGCCGCCGCGGTGGCGCGCGATCGGGAGCGGCGCCGGCGCGACGTGTCCGAGGCGGGTTCCGCCGGCCAGATCACAACACGCGCGCTGTGCGATCGTCGAAGATTACGGCGACGTTACCGAGGCGGGGCTCGTTCGTCGATCTCGGATCGGATAGGTGAGGCCGAGAGACGGCAGCCTCCGGCAAGCTGCGTGTTGCAGGATCGAGTTGCGTTTGCGCGCCCCGAGGCGGCGCCGTTCGCTTGGCAATCGATCGAGGCGACCCATGGCCACCTATGACGCGCTTTATCTCTGGGATGTCACGGTCAACCAGGGCACCCAGCAGATAACGTCGTTCATTACACGGTTCGGTGTTCCGACGGCATCGAACGGTGACTTCTCCCTGAACGATACGATCGTCGTCACGGACGTGTCGAATTCAAACAACTACAACTTCGTCTATCTCGGCCATTTCGACGGTGGCTGGCTCGGCGTGCAGGGCGTCAGCACATACCGGTTCTTCACCAACGACGCCACGGCGCCGACGACGCCGCTCACCTACTCGACGGCCGACTTCGTCGTCTGCTTCCTCGCGGGCACGCTCGTCGCCACGCCGGGCGGATCGGCTGCGATCGAGAGCTTGCAGATCGGCGACCTCGTGCTGACGGCGGACGGACACGCCGCACCGGTGCGCTTCGTCGGCCGACAGACTGTGGCGAGCACCTTCACCGATCCGCTCCGCACCTACCCGATCCGCATCACCGCCGGTGCCCTCGGCGAGAGCCTGCCCGCCCGTGACCTGCTCGTCTCGCCGGACCACGCCCTCCTGCTCGACGGCGTCCTCGTGCAGGCCGGTGCGCTGGTCAATGGCACGACGATCGTCCGCGAGGCGGCGATGCCGGATCGCTTCACCTACTTCCACGTCGAACTCGAGGACCATGAGTTGATCCTCGCCGAGGGCGTACCGGCGGAGACCTTCGTCGACAACGTCACGCGCCGCCGCTTCGACAACTTCGGGGAGTTCGAGGCGCTCTATGGCGACGAGGCCGCGACGATCGCCGAGATGGGCCACCCGCGCGTCAAGTCCGCCCGGCAGTTGCCGAAGGCGCTGCGCGTGCGGCTCGGTCTCGAGATCGCCCGGGCCGCCTGACGCAGCGACGCCCGCCACGGCGGAGTGCCGTTGCGGACGTCTTGCTGTCAGGAGGCAGTGCGCCGTCAGGCGACCTTGCGCGCCTCGTGGCGGCCTTCCTCGACCTCCTCGATGATTTTGGCGACGAAGGCCGGCAGATCGTCCGGCTTGCGGCTGGTGATCAGGCCGCCGTCGACGACGACGTCCTCGTCGACCCAGCGGCCGCCGGCGTTTTCCATGTCGGTGCGGATCGAGTGGTAGGAGGTGACGCGCTTGCCGCGCACGGCGCCGGCTTCCACCAGCAGCCACGGGCCATGGCAGATCGCGGCCACCGTCTTGCCGCTCGCCACGATCGCCTTGACGACGCGCATGGCGTCGGCATCGACACGCAGCACGTCCGGATTGATCTGGCCGCCCGGCAGCACCAGCGCGTCATAGGCGGCCGGGTCGACGTCGGCGATGCGGCGGTCGGCGTCGACCGTGGCGCCCCAGTCCTTGCCCTTCCAGCCGCGGATCGGCCGGCCGTCCGGCGAGGCGACCTCGACGGTGGCGCCGGCCTCGCGCAGCTTCTCGAGCGGCACCATCAGTTCCGACTGCTCGAAGCCGTCGGTAGCGAGAATGAGGATCCTGGCGGATGTGATGTCGGTCATGTCTGAAAAACTCCGGTTGCCCCTCCCGGCCCAGCAACGCCACGGCTGCGGGGAGGTTCCGGCGTCGTTCAGCCGCGGCCGGTGCGGCCGCCGAACAACAGCGATCCGCCGACGCCCAGCGCCAGGAGGCCCGCGAACAGCCACGGCAGCACATCGAGCGGTGCGGGTGGGACCGGCCAGACCGAGCCGTAGAGGACGTAGGCGAGCACCGCGAGGGCGAGGGCGGAGACGATCGCATGATGGGGGCTGAGCCGCCCCTCGCGCTTGAGGAAGATCGGCATGGCGACGGCGGTGAGGCCATAGGCGAGGATGCAGCCGAAGGTCGAGAAGGTGCCGAACCAGTCGTAGACGTCGAGCGGCCGGGCGAACGACGTGAGGGTGAGGCTGAAGCCGAGCCCGATCACCACCGCCAACCAGACCGCGACGGACGGCGCGCCGCGCACCGGATCGAGCCGCGCGAGAACGGCCGGCAACGCCCCCCGGCTCGCCAGCGCATAGGCGACGCGGGAGGCGGCGACGAGCGTCGCCACCACGCAGGTGAACAGGCTGATCGCAGCACCGATCGACACCAGCAGGCCGAGCCCCGGCAGGTCGAGGGCGCGGGCGAGATGGTCGAGGGGGGCACTCTCGCTCGCCACCGCGATGTCGTAGCGGTCGAAGCCGAGCACGATGACATAGGCGGAGAAGACGAAGAACACGCCGGTGATCAGCGGGGCCAGCAGAAGCGTGCGGGGGATGTCGATGAGCGGCCGCCGCGCTTCGCCGCCGAGCGACGCGGTCGCCTCGAAGCCGACGAAGCTCAGGACGCAGATCAGGAGTGCACTGTTCATCCCCACCATCGAGACGCCCTCGAGGCTGAACTGCGACAGGTCGACCGCGAGGCCCTGGCGCGACAGGATGGCGAAGCCGAGCAGCGCGACGAGCAGCATCGAGACGCCTTCGAGCGCCAGCATCAGGACGGTCGACACCCGCACGTCGCGGAGCGCCAGCGCCGCCGCACCGATGCCCGCGACAGCGACCAGAACGACCGTCGGCACCGACAGCCCGGCCATCTTGAAGACCGCCTCGAGATAGGCGGCGCAGCCGGCGAGCGTCGCAACCGGCACGGCGAGATAGGCGAGCAGCAGCGCCCAGGCGGTGACGAGCCGGCCGTGCGGGCCGAGCCCGTGCGCCACGAACTCCGACAGCGAGCCGGCGCCGGCGAAACGCCGGGCGAACGGTATGAGGGTGAGGGCGACGAGGAGCACCGCCGCGGTGCCGACCAGGTAGGCGAGCCAGGAGGCGGAGCCGGCTGCGGCGAAGACGAGGGCGATGTTGATAGTCGGCGTCGTCGACGGCGCCATGCCGGCGACCGACTGTCCGAGCACGCCGACGAAGCCGACGGACCGGCGCAGGCCGCCGGCATCCGAGGCCGTCTTCACGGTCGTCGCCGCGTCGTCACCCATCCCGCGCCCCCGCGCCTCACTCGATGCGATGGCGATAGCACGCCAGCGGGATTCGGAAGGCGTGCGATATGCGGCCGCGTCAGCGAAGCCAGTTCTCCACCCGCAACCCCTCGATGCGCGAGAACTCCGCCACGTTGTCAGTGACGAGCGTGCTGTCACTGGCGACCGCGTGACTTGCGATCAGGAGATCGTTCGGGCCGATAGGCAGACCACGTCGTTCCAGGTCGGCTCGGATCTGCCCATAGACCGCGTCGGCGGGGCGTTCCATCGGCAGCACGGGGATGCGGCTGAGCAGATCCTCGACACGCTGCGACAGGCGAGGCGAGCCCTTCTTCGCGGCACCGTAGCGCAACTCTGCGGCGACGATGATGCTGGTGGCCACGGACCCCTGTCCGATGCGGCCGATATGGGCGGCGACCCGGCCCGCCGGTTTGAGAACGAGCGCCGAGAGGATGTTGGTGTCGAGCAGATACCGCTCGGTCACAGATCGACGGGCTCGACGGGAAGCTCCTCGATCGGCGGGAACTCCTCGTCCAGCGGCTCAAGCGTGGCGAGCCAGGCGAGCAGCGAGGTTGGTGCGGTGGGCTCGATCACAAGGCGATCACCCTCCTTGCGGATCGTCGCTTCAGAGCCCGGCAACTCGAACTCGCGCGGAATCCGGATCGCCTGATTGCGGCCGTTGCGAAAGAGGCTGACGCGACGCGGCTCCATGGCGCCTCCGTTGGCATATGCCGAAACATAGGCTTCCGTTGGCCGCGCCGCAAGCCACCCCCTACCGCTGCCGCTCCTCCCACCCGTCGGCGACGAAGTACGGCGCATTCGACGGCGCCAGCGCCGGTCGGCCGCGGAGGATGTCCGAGGCTTTCTCGCCGATCATGATGGTGGGGGCGTTGAGGTTGCCGGTGGTGACCTGCGGCATGATCGAGGAGTCGACCACGTGCAGCGCCTCGAGGCCGTGCACCTTCATCGTGGCGGGGTCGACCACGGCCATCGGATCCGCT
>CALRZT010000243.1:0-7923 GCA_943372725.1 Pseudoxanthobacter soli DSM 19599 | reverse complement strand
CAGCGCCACGAAGATCGCGGCGACCGTCGTGGTCCACCCGGCGCTGTCGAAGACGGCGCCGAGCACGACGCTGCCGGCGAGCCCGCCCAGATAGTAGGAGGCGAGATAGAGGCCGCTCGCCGCCGCCCGGTCGAGGGTGGCGGCCCGGCCGACGAAGCCCGTCGTCACCGCCTGGGCGAAGAAGGTGCCTGCCCCCACCATCGCAAGCCCCGTCAGCACCAGTGCGAGCGAGGGCGCCGCCAGCAGGGCGAGCCCGACCCCGGCGACGGCGAGGCCGGCGAGGAAGGCGCCGCGGCGGCCGATGCGCTCCGCCACGCGGCCGGCGAACGGCGTCGTCAGCATCGACGGCACGAACACCAGGTAGACGACGCCGAGCAGCGTCGCCGGCAGCGACAGCGGCGGCGCCGCCAGCACGTAGTTGACGTATGTGAAGGTGCCGATGAAGGCGAACAGGATAAGGAAGCCGATGGCGAAGCTCGCCTGCAGCGCCCGGTTCGACAGGTGCGTCGCCCACACCGACAGGGGTGAGGGCACCGGGCCGGTGGCGAGCCGCGGCGTCGATCCGCCGAGGCAGACGAACACCACGGCGGCGCCGACGAGGTTGAGGACGGCGAAGGCGATGAAGCTGCCCGGCAGTCCGATGCCGTCGGCGAAGGCGGCCGCGAGCAGGCGGCCGAGCAGGTTGGAGGCGACGTTGCCGGTGATGTAGGCGGCCATCGCGCTCGCCGCCTCGGCCGCCGTGCACTCCTCGGCCAGATAGGCCATGGTGAGGGTGAAGGCCGCCGACATGAACAGACCCTGAGCGACGCGCAGCGCCGTGAAGGTGGCGAGGTCGCCGGCGAAGGCGAGCAGGGCCGTCGGCACCGCGAGCAGCGCCAGGCTCACCCAGATGCCCGTCTTGCGGTCGATCCGGCGGGCGAACAGCGCCACCGCGAGACCGGCGACGGCCATGCCGAAGGTCGAGGCGTTGACCGCCGAGCCCATTGCCGACGGCGTCGCACCATAGGCGGCCGAGAGCGCCGGCAGCACCGCCTGGGCGCCGAACAGGTCGATCAGGGTGAAGAAGCTCGTCAACCCGATGACGACGAGGTTCATCATCATGCCGCGCGCGGCGCGGGACGGGTCTGCCACCTTCATGCGCGCTCCTCCGCCGATGCGTCCAAGGGCTGCCGTGTCAGGGCCTGAGGATGTCGGTCACCAAAAGCACCGCCGGCTCGCTGCCGGTGTTCTCCCACCAGTGGATGGTCTCGACGGTCTCGGTCTCGCCGCTGCCGGCGGTGTGAACGATCGGCTCGGCGACGCCCGCGCGATGCTCCACGATGGCGCCGGACAGGAAGTAGATGACGGCCGGCCGGTCGCGGTGGTCGTGCACCGGCAGGTGGCCGCCGGGGGCGATCGTCATCAGGCGCGAGCGCAGGACGCGTCCCTGGCCCGCCGGGATCTGTCCGGCGAGGTCGAGGGCGACAATGTCGCGGACCTCGACGCCCTGCGGGGACGTCGGGCCGTCGAGGGCGTGGGCGGGCAACGCCGGCAGCAGGAGCGCCAGCGCCGCAATCGGGAAGCGGAAGGAACGGGTCATGTCGGGCTCCCTCGGGTGTTGGGGGGGTCAGGCGACGGAGTAGCCGCCGTCGACCATCAGCACGTGGCCGGTGATGCCGCTCGCCGCCGGCGAGGCGAGGAAGGCGACGCCCGCGGCGATTTCCGTGCGCGTCATCAGCCGGCCCATCGGCGTGTCGTCGATCCAGGTGCGCAGCACCTCGGGATGGCTGCGGCCGACTTCGGCGAGCATCTCCGTGTCGGTGTAGCCGGGGGCGACCGCGTTCACCCGCACGCCGGTCTTCGCCCACTCCACCGCCAGCACCCGGCAGAGGTGGGCGACGCCGGCCTTCGAGATGTCGTAGGCGATGTGGTGTTCCGGACGGACGACGCGCACGCCGGCGATCGACGAGATCGCCACGATCGCCCCCGTGCCACGCGCGATCATGCCCCGGCCGAAGGCGCGTGCGGCGTGGAAGACGCCGTCGAGATTGACCGCCATCACCTTGCGCCAGTCCTCGTCGCGATAGTCGAGGGCGGCGCTCTCGATGACGATGCCGGCGTTGGCGACGAGCACGTCGGTGCCGCCATGACGGCGCGCGACCTCCTCGGCCGCCGCCTCGATGGCGGTGCGATCGGCGGCGTCGAAGGCGATCCAGTCCGTCTTCAGGCCCTCGGCGGCGAGGGCCTCGGCGGAGGCGGCGACGCGGTCGGAGCGGTCTGCCAGCACGACCGTGGCGCCGACGCCGCCGAGGGCGCGGCAGATGTCGCGCCCGATGCCGCCACCGGCGCCGGTGACGAGGGCGACGCGGCCGTCGAGGCGGTAGAGGTCGAGCATGGCGTCTTCCTTCCGTGGTCTGAAGGGGGTCACGTTCCGGCACGGCCGGCGGCCGGTCAGGCGATCCGCACGATGTCGTCCCTGGCGAACAGCGCGTCGACCGAGAGACCGAGGCCCGCATAGAGCTGCGGCGGGACGGAGATGTCGGCGAGGTAGAGCTCCCCCACCCGTGGCGCGGCGGCGGGCGCGCGCAGGCCGAGCTTCGGCAGGGCGAGCGTCATCGTCGCCGCGGCGGTGATCGCCGGCTCGAACACCGTGCCGGTGGCGGCGTCGATCCCGGAGGGGACGTCGAGGGCGAGGACGGGCGCGCCGCAGCCGTTCGCCCAGGCGATCAGCGCGGCCGTCCGGCCGGTCGGGGCGCCGCGCAGCGAGTAGCCGATCAGCCCGTCGATCACGAGGTCCAGCGGGCCGAGGCCGTCCGCCGCCAGCGGCGCATCGGCGCCGGCGACGCCCATGCGCGCCAGCACGTCGCGCTGGTGCGCCGGCACCTCCGTCATCGCCTCCGGCTCCTGTGCGAGCAGCACGGTGACGGCAGCGCCCCAGGCGGCCAGTCGCCGCGCTGCCACCAGGGCGCCGCCGCCGTTGCCGCCGCCGCCCGCCATCACCGCCACCGCGCGGCCGCGCGGATCGCCGTCGAGGAAGCGCGTGCGGGCGAGATGCGCCAGGTTGCGGCCGGCGTTCTCCATCATCTGGATGAGCAGAATACGGTAATCCTGCATCATCGCGCGGTCGACTTCGACCATCTGCTCAGTTGTTAGCCACGAAATGCCTTTCATCCAGGCAACTCGCAAAGCTTAGCCGCCAAAGCGACAGGTGTCCGAGGGCGGAACGGCCGGCGGGGAGGCGCCAAGCCTTCCGGGAATGCGCAATCTACAGCAAATTGACATTCGCCGTATGAACATCGGCGTTATCGTGAGAGCGCGGTCTTCGAATGCTCGCGACGGCGACCGGTCGCGGAGGGAGGAGCCTGTGATGCCGACGATCGACCTTTCCCGCCGGCCGACACGGCGGGCCACGCTGCTTTTCGGGCTCGCTCTCGCCGTCGCGCCGGCGCCCGGATGGGCGGCCGAGCGTCTCGCCTATTCCCAGACGATCGACATCGACCGGCCGCCGGCCGCGGTGTGGGGCGTCATCGCCGACGTCGCCGACATGCCGGAGTGGATACCGCCGGTAAGCGCGAGCGTCCCCGTCTCCGGCGAGGGCAACACCATCGGAGCGCGCCGGGAGCTCACCTTCGCCAACGGCACGACGTCGCTCATCGAGATCGTCGCCTACGATCCCGCGGCGATGACCTATTCCTACCACATCCTGACCTCGCAGCTGCCGCTCGCCGACTATGTGGCGACGGTGCGCGTCGAGGCGGCGGGGGCGGGCAGCCGGGTCACCTGGTCGTCGGTGTTCACGCGCCGCGACACCAGCGCCGCGCCGGCCGCCGGTGCCGACGACGCCGCCGCCTACGGCATGCTGAAGGGGCTCTACACCGCCGGCCTCGAGCGCCTGAAGACGATCGCCACCACCCCCTGAACGGCCGCCCGGCCGGTCGATCGACACGCGCCGCGGAACTCGCGGCGCGTTCGGGCGTTGCCGTGCCGGTTCGACAATCTGGAGGGTGATATGAATAGCATTATCTGGCTCGTGGGCGCGGTGGTGATCGTCCTCGTGATCCTGAGCTTCTTCGGACTGCGCTGAACGTCGCCACGGCGACGCTCTGCGTTCGACGCGTCCAGAGTATCGGACGTCAAGGGGCCGCCTCGCCGAGGTGGCCCCTCGCCGTTTCCGCACGCGGGCGTACCGGCGCGACCGACCGCGGCCGGCGCGCCGGGCTGATCTGCCTCAATGCGCCGTCGCGCCGGTTGGGCGACGGTCGGGAGACGGCGGCCGTCGTCGCGGACGCCTGCAGAAACGGTGAACAGCCCATGCCGAACCCGCTGATGACGCCGAAGACGGGGCCGACGGCCCGGCGCAGCGCCCGGCGACCGGTCGGCGTGCTCGCCGTCGCCCTGGCGGTCCTGTCGGCCACGGCGGCTGCGGCTCAGCAGGATCCGCGCGTGCAGCGCGGCGAGCAGTTCGCCCGGACGAACTGCGCCATGTGCCACGCGGTCGGCCGCTTCGGCGACAGCCCGCTCGCCATCGCGCCGCCCTTCCGGACACTGTCGCTGCGCTATCCCGTCGAGGACCTCGAGGAGGCGCTCGCCGAGGGCGTCGTCACGGGGCACCCGACGATGCCGCAGTTCCAGCTCGACGGCGCGCAGATCGCCGACTTCATCGCCTACCTGAAGACGCTGGAAAAGTAGGCGCTGTCGCCACCCCCGCGGTCCGGCACTGCCTGGCCGGCTGGGGGCGGCCGCCGGAGGGCGTCCGTCGCCCGACGGGAGGCCGGCGGTCGAGACGGGCGGCCGACGGTCCGCCGGGGAAGCGCGGCTTCACGGCCGCGGCGGCTCCTCTGACGACCGTCCGTCGATGAGATAGACGGCTCCCCGGTTGCGTCCCCCCGTAAAGCCCGGCCCGGGCTCGCCGATCACGATATCCGTGAGGCCGTCGCCGTCGGCGTCGCCCCCGCCCGAAATGGCGTAGCCGATCCGCTGGCCCTTGGCGGCCTCCAGGCGGAGCCCCCGCCAGGCCGGCAGGTCTTCGAGCAGGATTTCGCTCGGCCGCTCCCCGCGTACGCCGTAGACGACGAACCCCGCGCCGGACTCCTCTCCCCGATCGGTCGCCGCATAGGGTGCGCCGATCATTGCGTCGTCGACGCCGTCGCCGTTGAAGTCACCGATCCCCGCCACGCGCAGGGGAGTCTCCTCGAGGCTTCCGGGTGTGTCGATGGTGTACCAGAGGAGCGAAGCCCCTTTTCCGATCATGTCGTCGATGCGCTGGAGGCGCGGCAGCCCGCCCTTGCGTCCGTAGACGATGGCGGCCTGGAACCGGTTCCAGCCGATGCGATCGCCGTACGACACCAGCAGGTCGTCGATCCCGTCGCCGTCGAGGTCACCAGCGCCCGACACCATGCGGCCGAAATACTCCTCCCGCCCGTGTGGCCCGTGGATCATCGAGACCTCGCTGTCCTCGAGGTCCGACATTTCCACGACGCCGGCGCTGCGCCCCATCTTGCCGTAGAGGACATAGGCGGTCCCATCCGACCGTCCCGCGAAAAAGGCGCCGACCGCGATGTCGTCGGTTCCGTCGCCATTGAAGTCGCCGATGCCGGCGACGCTCGATCCGAACCTTTCGCGACCGAAGATGCGGAGACCGTCGAAATCGACCTCAGGCGAGACCGTCTCGATCGGCGAGAAGCCGTCCGGTCGCCCATACAGGAGGTAGACCACGCCTGACGGATTGCGCGGGGTTCGATGGGACCACCACTCGCCGATGAGGATATCGTCGAAGCCGTCGCCGTTGAAGTCGCCGGCAGATGCCACGGCATCGCCGAACCAGCTCTGCTCGCCGTCGACCCGGACGCGGAACCCGTCGCTGCCGTCGAGCGCGTCGCCGTCGACGACGGGTGGGAACGTCGCCCGGCCGAACAGGACATAGACGGTCTGATCGCCGGGGTAGCCGACATCCCGGTTCTCCGGCGCGCCGACCACCAGGTCGCCGAAGCCGTCGCCGTCGACGTCGCCGGCAGCGGCGAGCCGCAGATTCGCGCCGCGCGGTCCGTCGAGCCAGAAGCCGGCACCCTCCGGCGTGTCGTCGAGGGCGATGCGGCGGCCGTTGTCGCGGCGGCGACCGTACAGGACATAGACGCCGTCCCGGCGGGTGCTGACCGCCACCTCCGCCAAGCCGTCGCCGTTCAGGTCGCCGACGACGGCGGCGGCGAGGCCCACCTGCTGGCGCCCCGCTCCCTGCAGCGTCACGCCCCCGTCACGTGCGGCATCGGCGGCGACCGCGCGCTCCGTCTCGTGCGCGACATAGACCATGAGCGGCCTCGCCGGCCGGCTGACCCGGCCCGCGGCATTCTCGAAGGTGGCGGCGATGGCGTTCCAGCCGAACGAGGCCTCCTCGACCACGAACGTCCACCTCGAGGAATAGCGGTCGGGGGTCGAGAACTCGCCGATCTTTCGGCCGTTGGCGTAAATCCGCATCACGCCTCGGCTGCCGGAATAGCCGCGCAGTTGCAGCCGCCGCTCCGTCGTCACACCATCGTCGCGGACCGGCGGCGTATCGGACGCTCGCAGCAGCGTGACGTCGACTGGCGAGGGCTGCCCCAGGAGAGTGACGTAGAGGCGCGCCGACGCCTCGCCGGCCGCGTCCACATGGAAGTCGCACGAGTTCTCGATGCGGGCCGTCTTTCGCCAGCGTCCGCGGTCGTCTGCCGTGGTTCGTCCCACGATCTCGCCGTCGCAGAAGACCCGGACTGCCTCGCCTGGCGGCGCCGTTCCGGTGAGCGTCGGCGTCCGGTCGCTGGTGATGTCGTCCGACTGCGAGAAGCCGGTATCGGACTCCGCAGCAAGGTCGATCGTCGGGAGGAGATCGCGGGATCGCGCATCGCCTGCCGCGGCGGCGAGCATCAGCCCGCCCGTCAAGACCAGCAGAAGCCTCGCCCGCGACCCGACCCGACGATCCATCATTCACTCCGCACGCCACGTCCGACGGCGCCAAGGCGCATGCAACCACTAGCAGATTCCCGCCATGGTAGCGATGCCGCAATGTGGCACGTTGGTCCGGCGCCCTTCGCTGGGACTTCCATTGGACCGGGCAATCGGGAATTGGAGCGGGCGATCGGGATCGAACCGACGACATTCAGCTTGGGAAGCTGACGTTCTACCACTGAACTACGCCCGCGTCGGACCGGCGAGGCCCGAGGAGGGACACCGGTGCGCTGCGCCAGTACCCTTCCGGACGCTGTTGTACGCGGAACCGATCGCCGGCATCAAGGCCGTCGCGGGGCTTTGGGCGCGACCGGCTCGGCGGCGAGGCGGGACCCTGTAGCGTGGCCTCGCCCCTCCCCCGCTTGCTGCGCCGGGCCGCCCGAATGGCCCGTGACGCGAGCCCCGCACGGTGCGGTGGGTGGGGCGGCGGACGATTGCGACCGCTTTCGGGCCCCGGGCGGAAAACGCCTCCGTCGAGATCGCCGCCGACGCCTTCGGCCCCGCAGGTTCCTCGACACCGTGACGCGCGCGCTTCGACAACGTTGCAGAGTACGAGGCGCTCCATGGGGCGACCGTGCCGGCCGCGCGTGAAGTCGGCCGGCCGCCGCCGCAGGACCTGCGCGAGCGGCTGGCCCTCCGCGGCGCCCCGCTCACGGCCGCCGCCGCCAGAGGCGCTCGCGACGCGGCGGCGTCCCGCCGGCCGCGTCGCGCCCTCCGAGCCCTCGCCGGCACCTGGCCCGGCTGCGGCCCCCAGCCGGAGGGGAACGCGCGCTGATTTTTTCCCGATCGGCGGCTACAACCACCCTTTGCGCATGTGTATCATCGCGTGTGCGGGGGCGTGTAGCTTCGCTTCTGAAGGGAAGTCAGATGGCGACCTTTACCGCCGGGTATGCCTACGTGTTGGGTGAAGTTGGAGAGAATCAATACACCATCGACAATGCATTCATCATCCAGACCATTGCAGAC
>CALRZT010000242.1:0-7924 GCA_943372725.1 Pseudoxanthobacter soli DSM 19599 | reverse complement strand
ACCTCCGAGATCGAGGACGTCACCGACGCCGTCGCCCTCGAATTCGCGAAGAAGCGCGCGGATCTCGACATCACCATCCAGGGCGTCTGGGCACGGCGCTTCTCGGAGGCCGAGCTCGGGGAGATCATCACCTTCTACAAGTCGCCGGTGGGCTCCAAGCTCGCGGCCCTCAGCCCTGAGATGCTCGCCCTGTCCGTCGGCGCGGCGAAGCAGTGGAGCGACGAGCTGTCGGTGACGCTGGTGACGCGTGTCCGCGAGGAGATGCAGAAGCGCGGCCATCAGCTCTGACGGCCGTCCTCTCCGATGAACGAGGCGGGCAGGCGATGAGCGGCTTCGACTACGATCTGGTCGTGATCGGCGCGGGATCGGGTGGCGTGCGCGCCGCCCGCATCGCCGCCGGCTACGGTGCGCGCGTGCTGATCGCGGAGGAGTACCGCATCGGTGGTACCTGCGTGATCCGCGGCTGCGTGCCGAAGAAGCTGATGGTCTACGCCGCCCGCTTCGCCGACGCCTTCGAGGACGCCGCCGGCTACGGCTGGACCGTGGAGCCGCCGCGCTTCGACTGGGCGACGTTGATCGCCAACAAGGACCGCGAGATCGACCGCCTGTCGGCGATCTATCGCCGCAACCTCGACGCCGCCGGCGTCGAGATCGTCGAGGAGCGGGCGGTCGTCACCGGCCCGAACGGCGTCCGGCTGGTGAAGTCGGGCAGGGCGGTCTCGACCCGCTACATCCTCGTCGCCACCGGCGGCCACCCGGACAACCCCGACGCCATCCCCGGCCTCGAGCACACCATCACCTCGAACGAGGTCTTCCACCTGGCCTCGATGCCGAAGCGCATCGTCATCGTCGGTGGCGGCTACATCGCCCTCGAGTTCGCCGGCGTCTTCGCCGGCCTCGGTGCGAAAGTGACCGTGGTTTATCGCGGCGCCAAGGTGCTGCGCGGCTTCGACGAGGACGTGCGCGACGTCGTCAGCGAGGAACTCGGCCACCGCGGCATCGACATCGTCTGCGGCGACACCATTGCCGCGATCGAGAAGACGGCCGATGGCCTCACCGTCTCCACCCACGGCGGCCGCACCCTCGTCGCCGGCCAGGTGATGATGGCGACCGGCCGCCGCCCGAACACGGCGGGCCTCGGCCTGGAAGCGGCCGGCGTCGTGCTCGGGCCCCGTGGCGAGGTGCGCGTCGACGAGCACTCTTCGTCCGACGTGCCGTCGATCTATGCCGTCGGCGACGTCACCGACCGTGCGAACCTGACGCCGGTGGCGATCCGCGAGGGCCACGCCTTCGCCGACACCGTCTTCGGTCACCATCCGCGGACAGTCGACCACGCCCTCATCGCCACCGCCGTGTTCACCACGCCCGAGGTCGGCGTCGTCGGCCTGACGGAAGCCGAGGCGCTGGTGCAGTGCCACGCGGTCGACGTCTACAAGGCGCGCTTCCGGCCGATGCTCGCCACCCTCAGCGGCCGCCAGGAGCGGATGCTGATGAAGATCGTCGTCGACGCCGACACCGACCGCGTGCTCGGCGTCCACATCGTCGGCGACCACGCCGGCGAGATGATCCAGCTCGCCGCCATTCCCGTCGCCATGCGCGCCACCAAGGCCGACTTCGACGCCACCGTCGCCGTCCACCCGACGGCGGCCGAGGAACTCGTCACCATGCGCACGCCCAGCGCCCGCCACCGCCGCGAGGCGGCGGAGTAGGGGACGGCGCCATCGCGCAGCGCCCGGAACGCACGAAGCCCGCCGGTGACCCAGGCGGGCTTCGCAGTTTCGGTCGATGGCCGACGCGGTGTGCCTGTCAGCCGACCGTGATGGTGATCGTGCCGACGCCGTCGACGCCGCCGACCATGGTGTCGCCCGTCTTCACCGCCGCGACGCCCGCCGGCGTGCCGGAATAGATCAGGTCGCCGGCCTTCAGTTCGAACAGGCCGGAGAGGTAGGAGATCATCTCCGGCACCTTCCAGATCAGCTGGTCGAGGTCGCCTGTCTGCTTGCGAACGCCGTTGACGTCGAGCCAGACGGCGCCCTTCGCCGGGTGGCCGATCTCGGAGGCGCGGACGATCTCGCCGCACGGGGCGGAGGCCTCGAAGGCCTTGCCGACCTCCCACGGGCGGCCGAGCTTCTTCGCTTCGCCCTGCAGGTCGCGGCGCGTCATGTCGAGGCCGACGGCATAGCCGAAGACGTGGTCGAGCGCCTTGTCGAGCGGGATGTCGATGCCGTCCTTGCCGATCGCCACCACCATTTCCATCTCGTGATGGACGTCCTTGGTGGCGCTCGGATAGGGGAACGTGCCGCCGTCCGGCACGATGGTGTCGGGGTTTTTCTGGAAGAAGAACGGCGGCTCGCGGTTCGGGTCGTGCCCCATCTCGATCGCGTGCTCGGCGTAGTTGCGGCCGACGCAGTAGATGCGGTGGATCGGGAACAACAGGTCCGTGCCGCGCACGGGCAGCGTCGGCTGCGGCGCCGGATCGAAGACGAACCGGTGCGCGGTCGAGACTTGGACGTTCATGTCAGCGAGCTCCTGCGTAGTATTCTATGCGTTTTTCGAAGGCTTCGACGATTGACGACAGCACCATCGCCGCGGCGAACAGCATGAAGGTGATCGCCCAGAAGTGCTCCATGTCGAACGAGCGCGAGTAGAGCTCGAACAGCGCGCCGTAGCCGATGATCGACACCAGCAGCTGGCCGATGACGACGCCCTTGACGCCGCGGATGAGGCCGAGGCGGATGCCGGCGAGGATTTCCGGCAGCGCCGCCCAGAGGATGATCTTACCGTAGAGCTGGACGGGCGAGGCGAGGTAGCTGCGCCCCATCTCTTCGAGCGACTTCGGCACGTGCAGGATTCCCGCCCGCGTGTCGAGGGCGATGATCCACACGGCGAACAGGAAAACGGTCGCCACCACCGTCTTCTCGCCGATGCCGAACAGGATCATCAGCACCGGCACCAGGGCCGACAGCGGCGCCGAGACGAACAGGTTGACCCACATGCCGAGCAGCTTGTCGGCCGGCTTCGAGCGTCCCATCAGCACACCGAGCGGCACGCCGACGGCGATCGCCAGCACCATGCCGACGGTAAAGCTCCTGAGCGTGTCGAGGCTCGCCTGCTGCCAGGTGCCGGTCTGCACAAGCCTCAGTCCCGCCTCGATGATGCCGGTCACCGGCGGAATGAGGAACACCGCCCCCGTCCGCCCGACGATCTCCCAGGCCACCAGCCAGACGAGGAGCGAGGCCATCATCGGCACGCGCCAGCCCTTGATCGTCATGGCCTGCCCTCCGGCTTCGCGTGCGCGCTCATTCGACGTAGTTCCGGAGGCCCTGCCAGATCGATTCCACCGTGTCGAGATAGTGCGGATCGCGGCGGATCTCGTCGGGGGAGGCGGCGTGGTCGACCTTCGGCTCGACGATCTCGGAGATGCGGCCGGGCCGGCGCGACAGCAGCACGATGCGGTCGGAGACGTAGACGGCCTCCTCGATCGAATGGGTGACGAACAGGAAGGTCTTCTTCTCCACCTCGCGCAGGCGGATCAGGTCCTCCTGGAATTTCCGCCGCGTCTGCTCGTCGACCGCCGAGAACGGCTCGTCGAGCATCAGCACGTCGGCGTCGACGGCGAGCGCGCGCGCGAGGCCGACGCGCTGGCGCATGCCGCCGGAGAGCTCGTGCGGATACTTGTCCTCGAAGCCGGCGAGGCCGACCTCGGCGATGTAGTGGCGGGCCTTCTCCTCGCGCTCGGTCTTCGAGCCGCCGCGCAGCTCGAGCCCGAAGCCGACGTTGCGCATCACCGTCGCCCACGGCAACAGTGCGAAGTCCTGGAACACGAAGGCGCGCTCCGGCCCCGGCCCGCGCACCGCCCGGCCGTTGACGAACACCTCGCCGCTCGTCTGCTCGATGAGCCCGGCGATGATCTTCAGGAGCGTCGTCTTCCCGCAGCCCGAGGGCCCGAGCAGCGTCGTCAGCTTGCCGCGCTCGATGTCGAGGTCGATGCCGCGCAGCGCCTCGACGTCGGTGTAGGTCTTGCAGATGCCGCGCACGGACACGGCGGCGTCTGTCCGCGCGCCGTGCGCCGGGGCGGCGGGGCGGGTGAGGGTGGCGGTCTCGGCCATGGGTGTCACGAACCCCTCTTCTCGGGCCGCAGCACGCGCACCTCGAAGGCCTGCAGGGCGGCCAGCGTCAGGGCCGAGAGCACGACGATCGAGGCGACCGCGGCGTACATCTCGGCATAGTCCGCGACCGAGCGGTGGTAGGTGATGAGGTCGCCGATGCCGGTCGGCGTGATCAGCAGTTCGGCCAGCATGACGCCGATGAAGCCGGCGGCGACGCCGAGCCGGAGACCGGCGAAGATCACCGGCGTTGCGTCGGGAATGATCACCTTGACGATCTGCTGGCGCCGGGTGCCGAGGAAGGACTTGCACATCGCGACGAGCGTCGGGTTGGCGTTGCGGATCGCCTTGTAGCCGTTGAGCGCGATCACCGGCAGCGCCAGCAGGATGACGGCGAGCGTCTTCGACAGGAGGCCGATGCCGTAGACGAAGGTGAGGAGCGGCACCAAGGCCGCCATCGGCGCGGCCTGCAGCACGATGAACACCGGCGCCACCAGCCACTCCGACATCCGCGACAGGCCCATCGCCACGCCGAGCCCGACGCCGAGCACGGTCGAGATCACCACGCCGATGACGAGCGGCTTCAGCGTCTCGGCATAGGCGGCCGGCAGGCTGCCGTCGGCCATCATCCGCAGGAAGGCGGCGAACACCTCCGAGAACGGCGGGAAGGCGAAGTTGATCGGAATCTGTCCGGCGATTTCCCAGGCGCCCAGCACGAGGGCGATCGAGAGCAGGCGCCACAGGATCGGCCGGTCGAAGGTGGCGCGCCGAGCCGGCGCCGCCACCGTCTGGCCGGCGCTAAGTGCGCCGGCCGCGTGCCCGTCGATGCGAACGGGTGCCGTCATTCCCGGCGCCTCACTGCGTGCCGAGCTTGGCGAGGGCGCGGTCGACCGGGCCCACCTCCCAGAAGTCGGCGACTGCGAGCGTCTCGGGATCGCCCTCGATCTGGCCGGCGAGCGTGTAGAAGGCGAGGTCGTCCTTCGCCGCCGCTTCGCCGCCACCGTTCAGCGGCAGGGCCTTCCCGTCCGACAGGTCCTTGAAGTACGGCTTGATCTCGGCCGCCATGTCGTCGGGGATGTCGGCGAGCAGGCCGTACTTCTCGCGCCACTCGACGACGACGTCCGGGTTCGCCTGCACGTCGCGCCAGGTCTGCAGGATCGACTCGACGAGGATGTCGACCGCCGCCTGATGCTCCTCGAGGAACTTGGTGTTGGCGTAGAGGGCCTCGTCGCTCGCCTTCACGTCGCCGAGCGGCAGCACGATGAATTTACCGGGCGCCTTCTCCATCAGCATGTTGCGGTTCGGGCTGTCGACGATCGACGCCTTGACGTTGCCCTGCAGCAGCGCACCGGCGCGCACTTCCGCACCCGGCACGTAGGAGATGTTCGAGTACTTGATGCCCTCGCGCTCGGCCATCAGCTTCATGATCGCCTCGGTGCCGGAGCCGCGGGCGTGCACGGCGACCTCCTGGCCGTCGAGGTCCTTCCAGGTCTTGTAGGCCTCGGCGTTGACGATCGGATAGAAGCGCAGTGTCGAGAGCTGCAGGAAGACGCGGATCGGCGCCTTCACCTTCTGAATGAGCGCGTAAGGCGTGCCGACGCCGACGTCGGCGTCGCCGCTGACCACCGCCTGGGCGGCGACGTCCTCGGACTTGAAGAAGGTCATCTCGATCTCGACGCCCTTTTCCTTGGCGCGCTCGACGGCGGCCAGGAAGTGCAGGGACTCGACGGTGGCGATGTCGCCGAAGGCGATGCGGATGGTGTCGGCCGAGGCCGCTGACGGCAGCGCGAGCGCCGCCGCGACCAGAGTGCCGCCGGCGAGACGGCGCAGCAGGGACAGGCTGTTCAGCATCTTCGTCCTCCCCAGGATGTGGCGTCTTCTCACGAGCCGGAGGGTTCGCGGGACGGCACAATTTCAACCTTTGTTTGATTGGTTTGTGATTGATCCAGGAGCGGTCGTCAAGAGCGGAGAATCGCTGCCGGTCGGCGCTGGTCCGCTTCTAAAGGCCGCCGGCCGCTCTACTCTGGCATCAGCCATCAGCCCAGCGCCACGCGGTGCGCCAATGCCGTTCGCCGACATCCCCGGGGTCTTCGCCCGGGGGCGCAAATCGTAGAGCGGCAACCCACCTTGACCGCAGTCTCTTCCCAAGCCATAAGAAACCAATGCAGAGATTGGTCGAAATGGTCACCGCTCCAGACGTCGATGTCGCCGATGCGGCGACGGCCTCCGCGCGCTTGCGCGACTTCCTTGCCGGCGCGGCCGTCAGTGCCGACGGCCGCCTGCCGCCGGAGCGCGATCTTGCCGGGCGCCTCGGCGTCTCGCGGGCCGAGCTGCGCAAGGCGCTGGCGGATCTGGAGGCTGAAGGGATCATCTGGCGCCACGTCGGCAAGGGCACCTTCGTCGGCGCGCGCCCGGTCGACACCGTCGCCGACGTCGCCGCCCTGACGCGCCGTACCAACCCGTCGGAGGTGATGCAGGCGCGGCTGTCGATCGAGCCGGAGATGGCCCGTCTCGCTGCCCTGCACGCCACGTCGGCCGACCTCGCGGAGCTGCGTTCCTGTATCGCCCGTTCGCGCCAGGCGGAGACGTGGCGGCAGTACGAGGCGTGGGACAACCGCTTCCACCGCGCCGTGGGGGAGGCGACTGGCAATGCGCTGCTGCTCGGTCTGCTCGACACCCTGACGGCGGTGCGCCGCGCCGTCACCTGGGGGCGCCTGCGCTACAACCCGGTGAAGCCCGATCCCGCCCACCACAGCTTCGAGGAACACGAGGCGATCGTCGCTGCCATCGCCGACCGCGACGCCACCGCGGCGGCAACGGCAATGCGCACGCACATCCGCTCCGTCGAGCGCAACCTCCTCGCCCGCATGGCCCGCGGCGACGACTGAGGGGGGGGCGAGCGAAGGCCACCCGAGCGAAGCTTCTGCTTATGCCGGCTTGGCTAGAAAAAGAGCCTTCTGCGAACTGGTTCCGGGACGCCCAGCTAGGTGCTTGGGTTTCTGCGGAGCTTCTTTTGGTGTGGCCATCGGGTGGTCGGTGTGGTTGCATGGTTTGCATGTTGCTCTCGCCGGCTCAGTGTGTTGGGGGGAATGGGAATGTCACTATGGAGGATAAGAGCTCTTGCATTGTGTCTGTTTTCTGAAAAAATTTGCAAGGCAATGTTACCTGTACTCTTAGTTATTCTTGCATTTGCGTGCATAAATGCTGCAATTAATTTCGAAAATGTAGGATTTAAGAGGTTTGCGGCATCATTGATTGTCGCGGTTGTGTGTTTTTGTGTAGGAATGATGTTCATTGCAGCAGTGATGTTCGCTGGAGTGGTGTCGTTTAATGCGCGTTATCGAAATGCGTGGCGTCAAATGAACGAGCGGCGCGATGCTGTCGATCTGGTCGATGCACTGTTGCGGCATCTTAGGCTGGTAAAGAGTTAGGATAATCCAGCCCCCCCCCCAGATTGGTAGTCGGTGCGAAGGCGGACGAGTATAGATGAATGCTGGGGTTATTCGCAGCTCTGCGCTCGCACTAAACTGGAGCTCGCGACGATCCGGACGGCAATGAAGTCAACCCCAATGCGGTCGCCGCCAGGCGCGACGCGGCGGAGCTCGACTTCCTGCGACTTTTCATTCCTGCAGGCGTAGAAGAGCAGGCCGCCTAATCGCGCGGCGGCACCAGTGCGTCTCCCACGAGGCGGTTGGCCTCGCCCACGCCGCGGTCATCAGCGTCGCCGTCTGCATCCTCCAGGCTGCAGGCCAGAGCCAGGGCATCGCCATCCAGATCGGCGGAGCGGCGGTCCGCGGAGCGCCGGCACCGCGCTCAGG
>CALRZT010000241.1:0-7941 GCA_943372725.1 Pseudoxanthobacter soli DSM 19599 | reverse complement strand
TCTCGGGCCTGATGAGCCTGTTCCCGTTCCGCGCCGTCTATGTCGCCGACCTCGACGCGATCGAGCGCGGCGCGCCCAATATCGAGGCCGTCGCCGCGATGGCCGCCGCCGCGCCGACGGCCGAGCTCTGGCTCGACGCCGGCGTTTCGAGCGAGGTGGCGGTGCGGTCCGCCCGCGGCTGGGGCGCCGGGCGGGTGGTGATCGGCAGCGAGAGCCAGGCGGCGGAGGACCCCGGTCTCGCCGTGCGTCTAGCGCAGGCCGGCGTGCCCGTGGCGCTGTCGCTCGACTTCCACGGCGAAGCGTTCGCCGGCCCACCGGCGCTGTGGTCGGACGCCGCGCTGTGGCCGGACACGCTGATCGTCATGACGCTCGCCCGCGTCGGCACCGGCAGCGGGCCGGACATGGCCCGCCTCGCCGACGTGAAGGGACGCGCTGGCGCGCGTCGGGTCTTCGCCGCCGGTGGCGTGCGCGGGCCGGACGATCTCGCGGCGCTCGCTGCGGCCGGCATCGCCGGGGCGCTGATCGCGACTGCTCTGCACGACGGCCGCATCCGCGCCGCCGACCTCGCCCGCTGGGGCTGAGGCGCCGCGGTCAGCGCAGCGCGTAGGGGCCGCGATAGAGCTGGGCCGGCTCGTCCATGGCGGATGGGGCGGCGGTCGCTGCGGCGGTCGTCGCGAAGATCTCGGACGGCGTCCGCCGCGCCATCTGGCGGATCACCCTGAGGGCCGCGTCCGAAAACTCCTTGAGGGAGCGGCGGCTGATGTTCCCGGTGGTGTCGCAGGCGCGGTGATAGCACGCGTCGTAGGGCTCGTCGGCGGTGCCGCCGTAGCGGCGCTGCTGCGACTTGGTCTTCTCGTCGTCGGCGCCGGAGAACAGGCCGGCGGCCGGGATGCCGGCGCCGGTGAAGGAGGCGGAGTCGGTCAGGCCCTTCGAGTTGACGTGGCCGGCGCCGAGGCCGCGATGGGCGAAGGCCGCCTCGAAGAGCGCGGCGATCGCCTCCGACTTCGCGCTGCCGCGGGTGCGGTCGATGAAGCGCACGAAGTTTGGCGAGCCAACCATGTCGAAGTTGAGGTAGGCGAAGATCTGCTGTCGCTCGCGCTTCGGCAGCGTCTCGACATAGTGGGCGGAGCCGAGAAGGCCGATCTCCTCGGCCGCCCACAGGGCGAAGCGCACCCGGTTGCGCAGCGTCGTGCCACGCTTGGCGAGGTCCTCGGCGGCCGCCAGCACCAGGGCGGTGCCGGAGCCGTTGTCGTTGATGCCGGGGCCGTCCGTCACGGAATCGAGGTGGGCGCCGATCACCAGGGTCTGGTCGGGATCGCCCGCCGCGCTGTCGGCGATGACGTTCCAGGTCGCCTTGGCGGTGACCGAGGCGCGGATGTCGAGGCGGACGACGGTGCGGCCCTGGCGGGCGCTGCGATAGAGGTCGCGGCCGGCGCGGTAGCCGAGGAAGACCGCCGGCAGGGTGTTGTCCTCGTCGGCGGCGACGGCGATCGGCGCCGTCTCGCCGTCGAGGCCGGTATTGAAGACGAGGACCGCCTTGGCGCCGGCGCGGCGGGCGTTCTCGATCTTGTCGGTGAAGAAGCAGCCGCCCCGCTGCACGAGGGCGATGGCGTCGCGCGTCTCGGCGGGGAAGTCGTCGGCGCTGCAGCCGCTCGCGAGGCCCTTGCCGTTCGCCGGCGGCGGCACGCGGATGCCGCGGGCCGGCACCACCGGTCCCTTGACGTCGCCCGAACCGGAATAGTCGAAGACGAGGTAGTCCTTGCCGCTCCGCAGGCGGCGGGTGTCCGGCCGCACCTCGGCTACCACCGGCTTGCGCGTCAGCTCGAACGTCTTCACCTCGAAGCGCTGGCGCGTCACGGCGTAGCCGGCCTTCTCCAGGGCCTTCACCGCATAGTCGACCGAAGCCCGGTAGCCCGGCGTGCCGGCGGCACGGTTGCCACCGTTCTCGTCCGCCACCCGCTGTAGCGCCTCGAGGTGCCGCTCCATCGTGGCCACCGGGTCGGCGACGGCCGGCCGGACGGTGCCGGCGAGCGCGACGAGGGGCAGGGCCAGCAGGGCGGCGGCCGCTGCCGTGGTAGCGCGGCGGAAGCGTCCGGTCGCGTCGGTGTGATGCGGCGAGGGGAGAGTATCATGCATTCGATGTTCTTCTTTGTATATCAGGTACTTGCGGACGGCCCGCCAGACTGGCTCCCGGGCCGGCACAAAAAACCTTCGTTCGTCGCCAGCCGCCGGGAACCGCCCCCTCGTGCCGGCGTTAATGTGCAAGCCGACCGAGCCGCCTTGCACCGAGGCGTCGGACGGTGAGGAGGCCGGGACGACTGCGACGGTGTTCCCCCGCCCGGCGCGTCAGTCCCGGCCCCCGTTCTATCCGGGGCCGGTCAGAGGCCCGCCTCCACGTCTCCCGATACTCGAAGGGCGCCAGCGTACCGCCGGCGCCCTTTGCGCTGTTCGAGGCCCGCGTCGCCGCTCAGCCGGCGGCGGCGACCGCCCGCTTCGCCATCACCGTCACGAGATGCGCGCGGTAGTCCGACGAGCCGTGGATGTCCGACAGCATGTCGCCGGCGGGCACCGTGATCGAGGCGACCGCCTCCGGCGACCAGTTGGCGGCGAGAGCCTGTTCCATCGCGGTGACGCGGAAGGCGCCCGACGAGCCGACGCCGGTCGCGGCGACGCGCACGCCATTGGCCGTCTTGGCAACGAAGACGCCGCACATCGCATAGCGCGACGCCGGGTTGCGGAACTTCTCGTAAGCCGCCTTGTGCGGGATCGGGAACGACACCTTGGTGATGATCTCGCCGTCCTCGAGCGCCGTCTCGAACAGGCCGGTGAAGAAGTCGTCGGCCGCGATCGAGCGCTTGTTGGTGACGACGGTGGCGCCGAGGCCCAGCAGGGCGGCGGGATAGTCGGCCGCCGGGTCGTTGTTGGCGACGGAGCCGCCGATCGTACCCATGTGGCGGACGGCCGGGTCGCCGATCATGCCGGCGAGGGCGGCCAGCGCCGGGATGGCACGGGCGACGTCCGCCGAGGCGGCGACCTCGGCGTGCTTGGTGGCGGCGCCGATCGTCACGGTGTCGCCGCTGACGGTGATGCCCTTCAACTCGGCGAGCTTGCCGATGTCGACGAGGTGCTCCGGCGCGGCGAGGCGCTGCTTCATCGTCGGCAGCAGCGTCTGGCCGCCGGCGAGCAGCTTCGCCTCGCTGGACGAGGCGACGATCGAAGCGGCGTCCGCGACGCTCGCCGGGCGGTGGTAGGTGGTCTCGTACATCTGTTTCGTCCCTCCGTCCCGGTGCGGCCGCTCGGCCGGCGGGAGCGTCAAGCGATGAAAGGGGCGGCCGCCGGGGTGCGGCGGCCGCGGGTCAGTTCGTCACTCGGCCGCCATCGGCCGGCGCGCCGCCTGGGCGGCCTTCCAGACGACTTGCGGGGTCGCCGGCATCGGCAGCTCGCGAACGCCGAGGGCGTCCGTGATGGCGTTGATCACCGCCGGCGTCGAGCCGATGCAGCCGGCCTCACCGCAGCCCTTCATGCCGAGCGGGTTGCCCGGGCAGACGGTCTCGGTGGTCATCACGTTGAACATCGGCAGGTCGTCGGCGCGCGGCATGCAGTAGTCCATGTAGGACGCCGTCAGGATCTGCCCGCCGCTGTCGTAGGTGCAGCCCTCGAGCAGCGCCTGGCCGATGCCCTGCGCCAGTCCGCCGTGCACCTGGCCCTCGACGATCATCGGGTTGATGATCTTGCCGAAGTCGTCGGCGGCGACGAACTGGACGATTTCCACCACGCCGGTGTCGGGGTCGACCTCGACCTCGCAGATGTAGGTGCCGGCCGGGAAGGTGAAGTTCGTCGGATCGTAGAACGACGTCTCCTTCAGGCCCGGCTCCATGCCGGCGGGCAGGTTGTGGGCGGTGTAGGCGGCGAGCGCCACCTGGAAGAACGGCATCTCCTTGTCGGTGCCGGCGACCTTCAGGTTGCCGTTCTCGATGATGATGTCGTCTTCCGACGCCTCGAGCTGGTGGGCGACGATCTTCTTCGCCTTCGCCTCGACCTTCTCGAGCGCCTTCAGGATGGCGCTCATGCCGACCGCGCCGGAGCGCGAGCCGTAGGTGCCCATGCCGAACTGCACCTTGTCGGTGTCGCCGTGGACGATCGAGACCGACGAGGTCGGCACGCCGAGCCGCTCCGAGACGAGCTGCGCGAAGGTCGTCTCGTGGCCCTGGCCGTGGCTGTGCGAGCCGGTGAGCACCTCGATGGTGCCGACCGGGTTGACGCGCACCTCGGCCGATTCCCACAGGCCGACGCCGGCGCCCAGCGACCCCACCGCCTGCGACGGCGCGATGCCGCACGCCTCGATGTAGCAGGAGAAGCCGATGCCGCGGAGCTTGCCGCGCCGCGCCGCTTCCGCCTTGCGGGCCGGGAAACCGGCATAGTCGGCCGCCTTCAGCGCCGCGTCGAGCGTCGCGTCATAGTCGCCGACGTCGTAGCACATGATCACCGGCGTCTGGTGCGGGAAGGTGCGGATGAAGTTCTTCCGCCTGAGTTCCGCCGGATCGACGCCGAACTCGCGCGCCGCCGTCTCCATCAGTCGCTCGATGACGTAGGTCGCCTCCGGCCGGCCGGCGCCGCGATAGGCGTCGACGGGCGTGGTGTTGGTGTAGACCGCGTCCACCTCGGCATAGATCGCCGGGATGTCGTACTGGCCCGACAGCAGCGTCGCGTAGAGGTAGGTCGGGATCGACGAGGAGAACGTCGACATGTAGGCGCCGAGGTTGGCGATCGTCTTGACCTTCAGGCCGATCGCCTTGTTGTCGGCGTCGAAGGCCATTTCCGCCCGGGTGACGTGGTCGCGGCCGTGGGCGTCCGTCAGGAACGCCTCGGTGCGGTCGGCGGTCCACTTCACCGGCCGGCCGCCGATGCGCTTCGAGGCCCACAGGCAGACGGTCTCTTCCGGATAGATGAAGATCTTCGAGCCAAAGCCGCCGCCGACGTCCGGGGCGACGACACGCAGCTTGTGCTCCGGGGCGATGCCGACGAAGGCGGCGAGCACCAGGCGGGCGACGTGCGGGTTCTGCGTCGTGTTGTAGAGGGTGAAGTGCTCCTCGGCCGGGTCGTAGGAGCCGATCGCGGCGCGCGGCTCCATGGCGTTCGGCACGAGGCGAGAGTTGACGATGTCGAGCGACACCACCTTGGCGGCGCGGGCGAGAGCCGCCTCGGCCGCCCCCTGGTCGCCGAGCGACCAGTTGAAGATGGTGTTGCGCGGCGCCTCCGGATGGATCTGCTCGGCGTCCTCGTCCTGGGCGTGGGCGAGATCGATGACCGCCGGCAGTTCCTCGTACTCGACCGCCACCTTCTCGGCGGCGTCGCGCGCCTGGTTGCGCGTCTCGGCGATGACGACGGCGACGGCGTCGCCGACATGGCGGACGCGGTCGTGGGCGATCGCCGGATGGGCGCCCGCCTTCATCGGCGTGCCGTCCTTGGAATGGATCATCCAGCCGCAGATCAGGCCGCCGATCTTGTCGGACGCGAGATCCGCACCCGTGAGCACGCCGACGACGCCCGGCGCCGCGAGCGCCTCCGACGTGTCGATCGAGACGATCTTCGCGTGGGCGTGCGGCGAGCGCACGAACACCGCGTAGGTCGTGTCCTTCAGGCCGATATCGTCCGTGTAGCGGCCGCGGCCGGTGATGTAGCGCTTGTCTTCCTTGCGCAGCACGCGCGCGCCGATTCCCTCGACACCCATCTGGGTTCCTCCAACGGTTTCCTCGACGACGCGACGCTTATTCCGCGGCCTGCGCCATACCGGCCATCTCGGCGGACGCCGCCTCGATCGCCTTGACGATGTTGTGGTAGCCCGTGCAGCGGCAGATGTTGCCCTCGAGCTCGTGACGGATGGTCTTCTCGTCGAGAGCCTTGCCGCCGTGGCGCTTGATCATGTCCACCGCCGTCATGATCATGCCGGGGGTGCAGAAGCCGCACTGCAGGCCGTGATGCTCGCGGAACGCCGCCTGCACCGGGTGCAGTTCGTCGCCCTTCGCCAGGCCCTCGATGGTCGTCACCGTCGCGCCGTTCGCCTGCACGGCGAGCATCGTGCACGACTTCACTGCGACGCCGTCGACATGCACCACGCAGGCGCCGCACTGCGACGTGTCGCAGCCGACATGGGTCCCGGTGAGGCCGAGCGTGTCGCGCAGGAGCGCCACCAGCAGGGTGCGGTCCTCGACATCGGCCGTGGCCGACCTCCCGTTCACCGTCAAAGACACCGCCGTCATTCGCGTCTCTCCCTCGATTATTGGACTGGCGGCGCCGGGGGCGCCGCTCCACGTTCCACAAGCTCGATCAGTTGAAGGCCCACAGCAGCACGATCACCACCGCGAGCGCGATCAGTCCCCAGACCACCGGGCCGCCCAGCACCCCCTTGCCGGCGGCAACTTCCATCTTCTCCTCGGCGTCCTCCACCTCGCGGACCACGCCGCCGTGCGCGCCTGGCGCGGCGATGATCGGCGCGTCCGTCGGCGCGATCGACGAGCGCGACTCGGCCTCGATGATCTCGGCCTCTTCTTCCGAGAGCGGCTCGCCGGCCGAGGTGGTCACGCCGGCCGCGCCGTCGGTGGCGGCCGAGGAGGCGGCGACCTTGGCGGCGAAGGCGCCGAAGAAGTCGTCGGCCATCTTCTTGGCGGTGGAATCGATCAGCCGCGCGCCGAGCTGGGCGAGCTTGCCGCCGACCTGCGCCTTGGCCTCGTATTTCAGGATCGTGGCGCCCGGACCGTCCTCGGTGAGGGCGACGTCGGCGCCGCCCTTGGCGAAGCCGGCGACGCCGCCCTTGCCCTCGCCGGAGATCGTGTAGCCCTCGGGCGGGCGGATGTTCAGGAGCGTCACCGCGCCGGTGAACTTCGCCTTCACCGGACCGACCTTCGCGGTCACGGTGGCCGTCATCTCGTTGTCGGAGGTCTTCTCCAGCGATTCGCAGCCGGGGATGCAGGCCTTCAGCACCTCCGGATCGTTGAGGGCCGCCCACACGCGTTCGCGCGGGGCAGCGATCCGGTACTCGCCGGTCATCTCCATCGAAAACTCGCTCCCGTCGACATCGCCTCGGCCGCCCTCGCGGCGGGAGGCGTCGCCCCGTGCACCAACCCGCAGGTGGTCCGAGACTGTCGGCGGCAGCTTGCCCCTTGGAACGGTTCTCGGCAACAGCCGAAAGGAGCGGCGGGATGCCACGACTGTTGCACGCGGCAAATGGGCCCGGCGGCCCACGGCGGTGAACGCCGGCGATCCCGCCCGGCGACGGGGCGTTGACCCGCGGCCTTTCCTCCCCCTTAAACTCCCCGCCCGTGACCCAACCCACTCCGCCCCCCGCCACCGGCACCACTTCCCTCGCCTCGACCGTGCTCGTCGCGGACGGCTGGGACGACTATGCGCTCCTCGATTCCGGCAACGGCGCCAAGCTCGAGCGCTACGGCCGCGTTACCGTCGTGCGGCCGGAGGAACAGGCGATGTGGCGGCCCAGGCTGCCGGCCGCCCGCTGGGATGCTGCCGATGCGGTCTTCACCGGCTCGATGGACGAGGAGGGCGCCGGGCGCTGGCGGATGGCCAGGCCGCTGCCGGAGGCGTGGGAGCTCGGCTACGGTCCGGCCCGCTTCCTCTGCCGCTTCACGAGCTTCCGCCATCTTGGCATCTTCCCCGAGCAGCGCAGCCACTGGGACGACATGGCGCTGGCGATCCGCGGCGCCGGCCGGCCGATCCGGCTGCTCAACCTGTTCGGCTACACCGGCCTCGCCTCGCTGCTCGCCGCCGACGCCGGTGCGGAAGTGACGCACGTCGACGCCTCGAAGAAATCCGTCGCCTGGGCGCGCGAGAACCAGGCGCTCTCCGGCATGGGCGGCCTGCCGATCCGCTGGATCATCGACGACGCGATGAAGTACGCCGCCCGCGAAGTACGCCGCGGCAGCCGCT
>CALRZT010000240.1:0-7955 GCA_943372725.1 Pseudoxanthobacter soli DSM 19599 | reverse complement strand
TCCCCCACGAGGGGGGAGGGTTTCTCGCGTGCGCCGAGCGAAATACCCCTCACGCCACCGCCTCCGCCCGCCTTGCCGGGCGCGGCGCGCCGACGCGCAGACGCCGGTCGGCGAGCGACAGGCAGCCGCCGAGCGCCATCACCACGCAGCCGAGCCAGATCAGCGTCACCATCGGCTTGAACTGCGCCCTGACCACCGTGCGCCCGTCGGCACCCGGATCGCCGAGGCTCACATAGAGCTGCGAGAAGCCGCGCGTGAGGATCGCCGCCTCCGTCGTCGGCATCTGCCGGGCCGGATAGAAGCGCTTCGTCGGCGCCATCTCGGCGATCGCCCGGCCGTCGCGCGTCACCGCGAAGCGCGCCACCTCCTCACGGAAGTTCGGGCCCTGGCGCGGCGTCGAACCCTGGAAGGTCAGGTCGTAGCCGGCGATCTCGATGTGCTCGCCCGGCACCACCGTGGTGATGCGCTCGTGGTCGTAGCCGCTCGCCCCGGCGATCCCGAGCACCGTCAGGCCCATGCCCAGGTGTCCCAGCGCCGTGCCGAAGGCCGCCCGCGGCAGGCCGAAGAAGCGCCGCAGGAAACTGCCGACGCCGCCGCCACCCCGCGCGGCGCGCTGCACCGGCTCGGTCAGCGAGCCGACGATCAGCCAGAACGCAAGGCCGACGGCCAGCGCCGCGAGGATGCCGGTCGCCCCGCTCAGCCACAGCGTCACCGCCGTCGCCGCGAGCGCGGCGAGCGCCGCCGCCGCGAGCCGCTCGGCGACGCCGGCGAGGTCGGCACGCTTCCAGGCGAGCAGCGGGCCGAACGGGATCGCGATCAGGGCCGGGATCATCAGCGGCACGAAGGTGAGGTTGAAGAACGGCGCGCCGACCGAGATCTTCTCGCCCGTCACGGACTCGAGCGCCAGCGGATAGAGCGTGCCGACGAACACCGTCGCGCAGGCCGCCGACAGGAAGACGTTGTTGAGGACGAGGGCGCCCTCCCGGCTCACCGGCGCAAAGATGCCGCCGGGCTTCAGCATCGGCGCGCGCCAGGCATAGAGCGCCAGCGAGCCGCCGACGAAGATCACCAGGATCGCCAGGATGAAGACGCCGCGCGTCGGGTCGGTGGCAAAGGCGTGCACCGAGGTGAGCACGCCCGAGCGGACCAGGAAGGTACCGAGCAGCGACAGCGAGAAGGCGAGGATGGCGAGCAGCACCGTCCAGATCTTCAGGGCGTCGCGCTTCTCCATGACGATCGCCGAGTGGAGCAGCGCGGTCGCCGCGAGCCACGGCATGAACGAAGCGTTCTCGACCGGGTCCCAGAACCACCAGCCGCCCCAGCCGAGCTCGTAATAGGCCCAGTAGGAGCCCATCGCGATGCCGAGCGTCAGGAAGATCCACGCCGCCAGCGTCCAGGGCCGGACCCAGCGCGCCCAGGCGGCGTCGATGCGGCCCTCGATCAGGGCGGCGATGGCGAAGGAGAAGGCGATCGAGACGCCGACATAGCCGACATAGAGCAGCGGCGGATGGATCGCGAGGCCGATGTCCTGGAGGATCGGATTGAGGTCCTGGCCCTCGAACGGCGCCGGGATCATCCGGTTGAACGGGTTCGACGTCATCAGGATGAACAGCAGGAACGCCGCCGTCACCCAGCCCTGCACCGACAGCACCGTCGCCCTGAGCGTCTGCGGCAGGCGCCCGCCGAAAATCGCCACGAGGGCGGAGAACAGCACGAGGATCAGCACCCAGAGCAGCATCGAGCCCTCGTGGTTGCCCCACACGCCGCTGATCTTGAAGATCATCGGCTTCGCCGAGTGCGAGTTCTCGAAGACGTTCACCAGCGAGAAGTCGGAGCGCACATAGGCGACCGTCAGCGCCGCAAACGACAAGGCCACGAACCCGAGGGTGGCGAGCGCCACCGGTTCGCCGACGGCCATCAGCCGTCCGTCGCCGGTCTTCGCGCCCCACACCGGCAGCGCCGACTGGATGAAGGCGAGTCCGAGCGCCAGCACCAGGGCGTAGTGGCCGATTTCGGTGATCATCATGGCCGCGGGTCCCCTTCCCTCGCCTACTGGCTGGCCGGCACGGGCTCGCCCGCCTCGGCGCCCTCCTGCCAGTGTCCCTGCGCCTTGAGCGCGTCGGCGACCTCTTTCGGCATGTAGTTCTCGTCGTGCTTGGCGAGCACGGTGTCGGCGACGAAGACGCCGTCGGGGCCGAGGCGCCCCTCGGTGACGACGCCCTGACCCTCGCGGAAGAGGTCGGGCAGGATGCCGGTGTACGTCACCGGGATGGTGCTCGCCGTGTCGGTGACGGTGAAGCGCACCTCGGTCTCGCCGGTCCGCTCGACGCTGCCCTCGGCCACGAGCCCGCCCATGCGCACCCGGTCGCCGACCGGGACCTGCCGCTCGGCGAGTTCCGTCGGTGTCCGGAAGAACACGATCTGGTCGTTCAGCGCCGACAGCACCAGGCCGGTCGCCGACATCAGCACGGCCCCCGCCACGCCGATCAGCACCAGACGTCTCTGCTTGCGCGTCATCGGTTCACTCCGGTGATCGTCGCGCGCCCCGGTTCGCCATCGAAGGCCCCAAGCACGTTCGTCCTCCCGCCGGTTCGCCCGGCCGTTTCACTCGGTGAGGCCGAGCCCCGCCGCCGTCGTGTCGAGACGCTGCACGTCCGCCGCGTCCGGATGGGCCGCCTTCGCCGCGGCGAGCGCGGTGCGCGCCTCATCGGTGCGCCCCAGCACAACATAGGAGCGCACCAGCCGAAGCCAATCGTCCACCGTACCGCCCTCGCTCGCCAGCCGCGCCGAAAGCCCCTCGACCATGTTGCCGATCATGGCGGCCCGCTCCTCGGGCGTCATCTGGGCCGCCGCCTCGACCTCCGCCGCATCCGGGCCCGGCGCGCCGGCCTCCGGAGTGGCCGGGGCCGCGGCGGCCGGCGGCTCCGTCGATCCGGTGAGGGCGGCGAGTTGCGTGCGCGCCACCGGCAGCCACGGCTCGTTGCCGCTGGCGCTGTCGATGATCGCCCGCCACGCCGCCTCGGCGTCGGCGGTACGGCCGTCCTGGCCGAGCGAAAGCGCCAGGAAGAAGCGCGGCCGGATCGCCTCGGGATCGAGCGCCCGCGCCCGCTCGAAGGCGGCGCGGGCGTCGGCCGTGACGACGCCCCCGGCGTCGCCGGTCAGGGCTTCGCCGAGGCCGGCTTCGAGATCGGGAGAGGCGCCGTTGGTGCGGATGGCGTTGGAGAAGGCGGCCGCGGCATCGCCGTAACGGCCGGCGCGCAGGTAGACGGGGGCGAGCACGGCCCAGCCCTGGCCGTCGTCGGGGTTCTGCGCGAGATGGCCCTCGACCCGGGCGACGAGCGCCTCGAGGTTCTGCCCGTCGACGGGCTCCGACTGCCGGCTCGCGAGCGGCAGGTCCGGCAGGGTCGGCGCGCCGAAGCCGCCATAGAGGGAGACGGCGAGCAGCGGCAGCCCGACGATCGCAAGGCCCGCCGCGACGATCAGGCGCCAGCGCCGCGGGGGCGCCACCTCTTGCGGGCGCTGCGACGCGCGGATCAGCCGGCGGCCGATCTCCGCCCGCGCCGCCTCGGCCTCGCGGCCACTGATGGCACCGCGTGCGACGTCACGCTCGAGTTCCGCGAGTTGGTCGGCATAGATCGCCGCGTCAGGGGCCGTCGCCGCGTCCTCGGCAACGCCGCGCGAGCGGCCCGCCCGCGCCAGCGGAACGAGCACCGAAAGCGCCGCAAGCGCGGTCAGCACGGCAAACACAGCCCAGACCATCGGCTACCCGAACACGCTCCCGTCAGCGGCGACGTAGCGACCTATGTGGCCGCCCCTCGCCCGGCTGGAACGATGACAGGTTGTCACGCGCCCGTCCCGGGCGTCGATCAATTTCTGCAGGAAGGGGCCCGTCCATTGGCCGGTTCGCCGAGGAACCACCGCTGCCCATCGCTGCCGCGGCGCCCGGCGATGACCGGCGACACCGCCGTCAGAGCGATCGTCTCAGGCGATCGCCTGCCAGGAGCCATCGGCGCGCCGGCAGGCGGCGCCGCGCCGCACCTCGCGGCCCGCCGTGGTCTCCACCGTGTGCGCGAAATCGCGGCACTCGAGATTGTTCACCACGTAGACCGGCCCGGGGACGATCTCGCCCTTGCTGCCGGTCGCCGGGTTCGACCACGTCACCGAGGTGCCGGCCCGCGACTGGTCGAGGGCGCGCGTCTGCGCCTTGTAGGCGGCCGCGAGGTCGCCCGGGCCGAGACCGCCGCCGAAGCCCGCGCCGAGCAGCGCCTCGATCTTCTCCGAGGCGATCGATTCGGCCTCGTCCGACGGCGCGGCGAGGCCCGTCGCCGACAGGGGCGTGCCGATCGCGACACCGTCGGTGCCGGCGCAACCGGCGAGCGCCAGCACGAGGCCCGCGGCGACCATCGGTCGCAGCGTCTGCCGTCCGCTCGCCATCACCGTTCCGTTCGCCGGCATGTCGCACCCATCGGCGGGCCAGGACGCGCCCGCAACACGATCATAGTTAGGTCCGTTCGCGCTCCGTTTCCAGAGTCCTTTTGCACTGCGGCAGAATCGGGGGTCAAAGGATCGGGAGCGACAGCACCGCACGCAGCCCGCCGGAGGGGGCGGCATCGAGCTCGAGCCGCCCGCCGTAGAGCCCGGCGAGGTCGGTGACGATGGCGAGGCCGAGGCCGGAGCCGGGCACGCTCTCGTCCAGCCGCCGGCCGCGCTGCAGCGCCGCCGCGCGCGCCGCCGGGTCGAGGCCCGGGCCGTCGTCGTCGACGATCACCCGCGCCATCCGCCGGTCGCCGCCGGCGGCACCCGTCGCCTCGACCCGCAGGTCGACCCGCGTCGCCGCCCACTTGCAGGCATTGTCGAGGAGGTTGCCGAGCATCTCCTCGAGGTCTTGCCGCTCGCCGCGGAAGCGCAGGTCGGCCGGCACGCTCACATCCACGGTGAGGCCGCGTTCCTCGTGGATGCGCCGCATCGCCCGCGCCAGGCCCTCCGCCGCCGGGGCGATCTCGGTGACGACGCCGATCATTCGCCGCTGTGCCGCGAGCCGCGCGCGGTCGAGGTGATGGTTCACCTGCGCCTGCATCAGCAGCGCCTGTTCCTCCACCTTGGCGGCGAGCGGCCCCTCGCCGGCCCGCGCCTCGTTCAGCACCACCGAGAGCGGCGTCTTCAGGGCATGGGCGAGGTTGCCGACGTGGGTGCGGGCGCGATCGACGACCTCACGATTGGAATCGATCAGCGCGTTGAGTTCGGTGGCGAGCGGCGCGATCTCGCTCGGGAACGCCCCCTCGAGGCGCTGCGTGTCGCCGACGCGGATCGCATGCAGCGCCGCCCGCATCCGTTCGAGGGGTTTCAGGCCGACGCGCACCTGCAGCAGCGTCGCCAGCACCAGCCCGAGCCCGAAGACCGACAGCGTCGCGGCGACGCGCGTGCCGAAGGTCGCCACCTCCTCGCCGATCTCGGTGGCGTTGCCCGCCACAGCGACGAGGTAGCGGCCGCCGTCGGCGAGCGAGATGACGCGCTCGAGATAGCGCAGGTCCTCACCGTCGGGACCCTCGATCGCCCCGCGCGCCGGCGTCCCGTCGAGGCTCGGCTCGCCGTCCGGCAGCGCCAGCACGTCGCCGGCGAGCGAGGCCGAACTCATCTCGACGACGCCGGCCGGAAAGCTGCGCACCGTCCAGTACCAGCCGGACAGCGGCAGCCCGAAGCGCGGCTCGCCGAGATTGCCCGGCTCGCGCAGCGCGATCTCGTCGTCGCCCTCGCCGACCATCTGGGCGATCAGCGTCTTCAGGAAAACGTCGAGGCGCTCGTCGAAACCGCGCTCCACCGACTGCCGGTAGAGCGCCACCAGGATGACGCCGGCGGCGGCGAGCGAGATCGCGCTCCACAGCATCGCCGACAGCAGCAGCCGCGCCGCCAGCGAGCGCGGCGCGCCTCCCGGTGCCCTGAGGCCGCGGATCAGGTCCCGCCCTCCGGCGGCGGCACCAGCCGGTAGCCGAGCCCGCGCACCGTCTCGATGACGTCGGCCGCGAGCTTCTTCCGCAGACGTCCGACAAACACTTCGATCGTGTTGGAATCACGATCGAAATCCTGATCGTAGAGATGCTCGGTGAGTTCGCTGCGCGACACCACCCGGCCCTGATGCATCAGGAGATAGACGAGCAGCCGGTACTCGTGGGAGGTGAGCTTCACCGGCGTGCCGTCGACGGTGACGCGCGACGCCCGCGTGTCGACCCGGACCGGCCCGCAGGCGATTTCATTCGAGGCGTGTCCGGCGGCGCGGCGCACCAGCGCCCGGAGCCGCGCCAAGACCTCCTCCATGTGGAAGGGCTTCGCCACATAGTCGTCGGCGCCGGCGTCGATGCCGGCCACCTTGTCGCTCCAGCGGTCGCGCGCCGTCAGGAGCAGCACCGGCATCGTCCGCCCGTCGCGCCGCCACCGTTCCAGCACGCTGATGCCGTCGAGACGCGGCAGGCCGATGTCGAGCACCACCGCGTCATAGGGCTCGGTATCGCCGAGGAAGTGGCCTTCCTCGCCGTCGAAGGCGGTGTCGACGGCATAGCCCGCCTCGCGCAGCGCCGTGCCGAGCTGGCGGCTCAGATCGTGATCGTCCTCGACGACGAGTACCCGCACCCTCCTCCTCCCGTCCCGAACTAGGGCCCTACCAGGGCGCCGCTGAACGCGTCCACCGTCAGCCGCCGCACTGCCCCGCCGGCCCCGAGCACGGTCGCCACGTAGACCAGCCGCCCGCCGCGCCAGCACAGCTTGAGGTCGATCATCTCCCCCTGCACCGCTCGGCGAAGCTGGCCGGGCCGCATCGCCTGGCCCGACTGCACCGCCTGCCGGCGCTCGGCCCCGCTCAGGCACTCCGCCGCCACCGCCGGCCCGACGACGGCGAGGTGGCCGGCGAGGGTCGTCAGGACGAGGAGGATCGCGAGAAGGGCGGTTCCCAGGCGCATGGGCTCTCGATACGGCGACCGCGCTGAACCTTCCATGAACGTCGGCCGCCGTCGAGGCGCCGTTCGACGGATCGGCGCTTCCATCTCGGCGAACCGGCGTCCCCCCCGTCTTCAGCGGATCGGCGTCCGGGCCGCCAGCCGCCCCCAGATCGCCACCAGGCCGCCGATCACCCCTCCGAGGGCGGCGAGCGTCTCCAGCACCTGGCCCTGCCCCGCCTCGTCGAGCCCCGCCGCCGGGCCGAGCACCGGCAGCAGCGCCGCCGCCACGGCGATCAGCCCGCCCCACACCGCCTTCGACGCCAGCGCCGGTTTGCCGGCGAGCTCCGGCCCGCCAGCCGTCGATGGTGGCGCCACCACGGCGTCCCCGGCCGCCGGCTCCGGCGGAGCCACCCGCGCCATCGTCGGCACCGACCGCAGCGCCACGGCCGGGACCACGGGCGGGGCCTCCGCCGGCATAGCGGCCCCCGACACCGTCGGCGCGCCCGCGTCCATGATCCCGGCGGCGGTCCCTGCGTTCCCCGCATCACGGCCCGCAAACATCGCCCGCTCCTCCGCCCGCCGGCGCGTCAGCCCGGCGAGGACGCGGCCGCCCGCCTTGTTCCAGCGACCGAACTCGGCCGCCGCGCCGGCGCGGTCGCCGGCGTTCAGCCTCTTCAGGAGCGTCGAACGCGCCAGCGCCCCCTCGCCGACGTTGAAGGCGAAGGAGACGAGCGCGTCGAACTCGCCCTGCGACAGCGCCACCGTCACGAGCCGCGCCACCGCCGCCTCGAAGCGGGCGAGGTCGCGGCCGAGGATCGTGTCCGCCTCCGCCGCGGTGATGGCCATCCCGGCGACCGGCACCGGCGGTCCGGCGGCGGCCGTGTGGCCGTAGCCGATCGTCCAGATCCCGGCGGCGTCGCGGTAGGCGGACAGCCGCAGTCCTTCGTGGCGGCCGATGAAGGCGCGCCCGGCGGGGCTCGTTCGCATCTCGTCGTCTCCCGATGTCGGTTGGCATGGAGGTCAGTC
>CALRZT010000239.1:0-7999 GCA_943372725.1 Pseudoxanthobacter soli DSM 19599 | reverse complement strand
CGTGCAGGTGCGCGAGTGCGACGGCCAGTGGTGCGAGGTGGAGGGGCCGAGCTTCTCAGGCTTCGTCGAACAGGCGATGCTGTGGGGCGTCTACCCGGACGAGACGGTGCACTGAGGGGGGAGTTTTCCTTCTCCCGGCCGAAGGCGGGGAGAAGGTGCCCGATGGGCGGATGAGGGCGCGCGGCGCGAGCCGCGCGGGCGTCCTGCAGATCCGCGAAGTTCGGCGCACTTCGTGCGCCGCCCTCATCCGGCGCTTCGCGCCACCTTCTCCCGCGAGCGGGAGAAGGAAGAGCCGCAGAGGCGGCCTGACGTGTTGCTCACGCGGCGCGGATCGGGCGGATGCGGACGACGACGTCGACGCGGACGATTTCCATGCCCTTGGGCGCCTCGGGCAGGTTGTCGATCGACAGGCCCTCGCCGGGGATGTCGACGACGCGGTTCTCGTCCTCGAGGAAGAAGTGGTGGTGGTCGGAGGTGTTGGTGTCGAAGTAGGTCTTCGAGCCGTCGACCGCGACCTCGCGCAGCAGGCCGGCTTCCGTGAACTGGTGCAGCGTGTTGTAGACGGTGGCGAGCGACACCGGCACGCGGGCCCGGAGCGCCTCCTCGTGCAGCTGCTCGGCCGAGACGTGGCGGTTGCCGTCGGCGAACAGGATGTCGGCGAGGGCGATGCGCTGGCGCGTCGGGCGCAGGCCCGATTCGCGCAGCATGCCGCGCACGTTGGCCGGACGGCGCATCACCTGGCCCGCGACCGGACCCGCTTCGACCACCATCGTCGTGCTCCGCGACGTCATCATGCCGTCCGCCATATCGACCTGTCCCCATCGAGCCCGCGGCCGTGCCGTCGCGACTCTCGAACACTCAACACGCCGTGAGCGGCGATTGCGGCCGGGCCGTGGCGACCCGCCGGACACGCCTGTCCCGGCTTTCGTGACGACCGTAGCGGGGATGTTCGGCGATTGCAAGTCATTACTATCTTCGGGCGGCAGAGGCGCCGACCCGGCGGCGGGGCCGGCAAGTGTCGCGACCATCAAGCGTCGCCATCGGCAAGCGTCGCGACCGGCAAGCACCGCCATCGGCCGCGCCGACATTGGTCGGCGGTGCGACGGGCCGGCGGTGCCCGCGGGCCCGGGCCGGGGGCCGAGCGGTGCCCTTTCGATCGGCGAAGGCCTATGGTAGGGAGGTGCCGCGCATCGACCCGCGCCGCTCGCGCGGCACATCGGCGTGCGCCGGTCACGCCTCGGCGGCCGACCGTCGAGACGGTGCGTGTTCTCCCTCGTCGGATCGCGGCGGCGTTCGCTCACACCGAGGTGGCGGGGCGGTTCGAGACGATGGAAAGCGGGCGCCCCCCGGGGGACGCCGCTCAGGCGGGGACGCGGAACAAGAATGCACGAGAACGGTATGCGCGAGCGTCGGTCGAGCTTCGAGTACGAGGATCTGATCGCGTGTGCGCGCGGCGAGCTGTTCGGCATGGGCAACGCCCAGCTTCCGCTGCCGCCGATGCTGATGTTCGACCGCATCGGCGCGATCGCCGAGGACGGCGGGGCGCACGGCAAGGGCATGGTGCGGGCCGAACTCGCGATCCGGCCGGACCTGTGGTTCTTCCCCTGCCACTTCAAGGGCGACCCGGTGATGCCGGGCTGCCTCGGGCTCGACGCGCTGTGGCAGATGCTCGGCTTCTTCCTCGGCTGGCTCGGCTCGCCCGGCAGGGGGCGGGCGCTGTCGGTCGGCGAGGTGAAGTTCTCCGGCATGGTGGTGCCGAGCGTGAAGACCGTCGAATACGGCATCGACCTGAAGCGCGTGATGCGCTCGAAGCTCGTGCTCGGCATCGCCGACGGCTGGCTGAAGGCCGACGGCGAGACCATCTACAAGGCGAGCGATCTCAAGGTCGGCCTGTTCCAGACGGAGCCGGCCGCCGCCGCCTGAGGCGCGCGGCCGCCTGACGAGCGAGCGAGGACGGAGGACGACATGAGACGCGTGGCCGTCACCGGCATGGGGATCGTTTCGTCGATCGGCACCGGCACCCAGGAGGTGCTGGCGTCGTTGCGCGAGGCGAAGTCGGGCATCGTGCGGGCGGACGAGTACGCCCGCCTGGGATTCCGCTGCCAGGTGCACGGCGCGCCCGAGCTCGACCCCGCCGAGGTGGTCGACCGCCGCGCCATGCGCTTCCACGGCGGCGGCACGGCGTGGAACCACGTCGCCATGGACCAGGCGATCCGCGACGCGGGCCTGGAGCCGGGCGAGGTCAGCCACGAGCGCACCGGCCTCGTCATGGGCTCGGGCGGCCCGTCGACCCGCACCATCGTCGAGTCCGCCGACATCGCCCGCGAGAAGGGTCCGAAGCGCGTCGGCCCGTTCGCCGTGCCGAAGGCGATGTCGTCGACAGCCTCGGCGACGCTCGCCACCTGGTTCAAGGTGAAGGGCGTCAACTATTCGATCTCGGCGGCGTGTGCGACCACCAACATCTGCATCGGCCACGGCGCCGAGCTGATCCAGTGGGGCAAGCAGGACGTCGTCTTCGCCGGCGGCTGCGAGGATCTCGACTGGACGCTGTCGGTGCTGTTCGACGCCATGGGGGCGATGTCGGCCGGCTACAACGACCGCCCGGCGGTCGCCTCCCGCGCCTACGACAAGGACCGGGACGGCTTCGTCATCGCCGGCGGTGCCGGCGTGCTGGTGCTCGAGGAGTGGGAGCGGGCGAAGGCCCGCGGCGCCCGCATCTATGCCGAGGTGGTCGGCTACGGCGCCACCTCCGACGGCCACGACATGGTGCAGCCCTCCGGCGAGGGCGCGGTGCGGGCGATGCAGCTCGCCATGCAGGGCGTCAAGGGTCCGATCGACTACATCAACCCGCACGCCACCTCGACGCCGATCGGCGATCTCAAGGAGATCGAGGCGATGCGGGCGGTGTTCGGCGACAAGTGCCCGCCGATCTCCGCCACCAAATCGCTGACGGGCCATTCGCTCGGCGCCGCCGGGGTGCAGGAGGCGATCTATTCGATCCTGATGATGCAGAACGGCTTCATCGCGGAAAGCGCCCACATCGACACGATCGACCCGGCTTTCGCCGACATGCCGATCGTGCGGGAGCGTCACGACAACGTCACCCTCGCCCGTGTCCTCTCGAACGGATTCGGATTCGGCGGGACGAATGCGACACTGGTGCTGCAGCATCCGGATGCCGCCTGATTCGCACCGGCGCCGCTGACCACCCCGGACGAGAAATGCCTCGCCGCGGCACCGGCCGCGGCCGACACCGAGGACCGACATGACGGATCTGATGGCGGGCAAGCGCGGGCTGATCATGGGCGTCGCCAACGACCACTCGATCGCCTGGGGCATCGCCAAGCGTCTGTCGGAACAGGGTGCCGAGCTCGCCTTCACCTACCAGGGCGAGGCCTTCGGCCGGCGCGTCAAGCCGCTCGCCGCCTCGGTCGGGGCCGAGATCCTGCTGCCGTGCGACGTCGAGGACGTCTCCACCGTCGATGCCGCCTTCGCCCGCCTGAAGCAGGAGTGGGGCTCTCTCGACTTCGTCGTCCACGCCGTCGCCTTCTCCGACAAGAACGAGCTGCGCGGCCGCTACGCCGACACGACGCGCGAGAACTTCGTGCGGACGATGGTGATCTCCTGCTTCTCGTTCACGGAAGTGGCGAAGCGGGCGGCGGCGATGATGCCGAACGGCGGCTCGCTCGTGACGCTCACCTATGGCGGCTCGACGCGGGTGATGCCGAACTACAACGTCATGGGCGTCGCCAAGGCGGCGCTGGAATCCTCGGTGCGCTACCTCGCCGCCGACTATGGCGGCCGCAACATCCGCGTCAACGCGATCTCGGCCGGGCCGGTGCGCACGCTCGCGGGCTCCGGCGTGTCGGATGCGCGGCTGATGTTCAACTACCAGCGCCGCCACTCGCCGCTCCGGCGCACCGTGACGATCGAGGAGATCGGCGGCACGTCGCTCTATCTCCTCTCCGACCTCTCGGCCGGCGTTACGGGCGAGATCCATTTCGTCGACTGCGGCTACAACATCATCTCGATGCCGCGCCTCGACGCCCTCCAGGACGAGGAGCGGCGCGAGCAGGAGGACGACGCGGGCAGCGTCGTGCAGCCGCGGCCATTGCCGACGGTCGCGACCGCCTGAGCGACGGCCTCCGCCAGACCGGGCAGCGGGGGCGCGGGCGCCTCCGACACGGACAGTCGGCCCGCTCGTGTCTGCGGCGCGGGCCCTCCAGCGAGACAGCCTGATGGACTTCGGCGCACTGGCCTCGCGGCTCGGCCTGCCGATCGGCGGCACCAAGGCGCGGCGCGACCGGCTGGCAAGGCTCGCCCTCGACGGCGATGCCGCCGGGGTGACGCGCTTCGTCGCCCGCGACAAGAGCCTGTTCCGGCCGACCCGCTTCGGCTGCCGCTTCGAGCCGTTCGCCCCCGTCCGCGCGCTGCCGGAGTTCACCGGCATCGAATGGTCGCGGCGTTCGGGCTACGGGGCGAAGGCGGCGGTGGTGGAGGTCGGGCCGTTCGGCGCCCGCTACCGGCTGCTGCTGTCGTCGAGCCTGCCGGAGGCGGCGCGGGCCGTCAGCGCGGTCAGGCTCGTTACCCGCATCGTCCACGCCCACCGGCTGTTCGAGGCGTTCGGGCGCGAAGGCGGCGGCCGCGGGCATTTCGTCCTCGACGTCGACGATTGCGCCGATCCGGGCGAGCGTGTCGTCGGCTTCTCCGGGCCGCCGGAGCGCACCTTCCTGGTGCCCGACCAGATCTTCCTCGCGACCGACGGCTATGCCGACCTGCGCAAGGCCTATGCGGCGCGGGCGCGGCCGCTGGCCCAACGCGAGGACGTGATCTTCTGGCGCGGCCGTTCCACCGGTGTCGTCGGGCCGGGAGAGACGTGGACGGCGCTGCCGCGGGTCGCCTTCGTCGCCGCGGCGCGGCGGATCGCGGCGGCACGGCCTGACCTCGGCCTCGACGTCGGGCTGGTGTCGACCGACGAGGGCGCCGGCAAGGCGCCGTGGGCGGAGCTCGTGGCGCGCGGGCTGACGGCGGACTTCGTGCCGATCGAGCGCTTCGCCGACAAGCGCGTGCACGTCGACGTCGACGGCAATTCCAACTCCTGGCCCGGGCTGTTCTCGAAGGTGCTGCTCGGCGGGCCGCTGCTCAAGGTGGCGTCCCGCGACGGGGCGGCGCAGTGGTACTACGACCGGCTGGTCGACGCCGAGACGCTCCTGTTCGTCAGCGCCGACCTTTCCGATCTCGAGGGGTGCTGCGAGGCGGTGCGCGATCCGGCGGTGCAGGTGCTGCTGGCGGCCGGCATGACGGCGCTCGCTGAGGGGCTGACGCCGGCGCGAGAGATCCCCGGCGTCTTCCCGGTGCTGGAGAAGGCGGCGGCCTATTGGCGCGATAGGCTCTGAGCCGCGACAATGATACAACGCGCGGCGTCGCGGCCCGCTGCTGGGCCCGACACCGTCCGAACCGCCGCAAAGACGTCTGCCGCCATGACCGCCGCCGAGCCCTCCCTCATCGTCAAGATCTGCGGCCTTCGCACCGCCGAGACGATGGAGGCTGCGCTTCAGGCCGGCGCCGACATGATCGGCCTCGTCAGCTTTGCCCCGAGCCCGCGGCACGTCGACGCCGCGGCGGCAGCCGTGCTGGCCGACCAGGCGCGTGGGCGGGCGGAGATCGTGCTCCTGACGGTGGACGCCGACGACGCGGCGCTCGCCGTCCTCGTCGAGGCGATCCGCCCCGACTGGCTGCAGCTGCACGGCCGCGAAACGCCGGATCGCGTCACCGACGTGCGGCGCCGCTTCGGCCGGCCGGTGATGAAGGCGCTCGGCATCCGCGACGCGGCCGACCTCGCCGCCGCCACCGACTATGCCGCCGCCGACCGGCTGCTGTTCGACGCCAAGCCGCCGAAGGACGCGACGCGGCCGGGCGGCAACGGGCTCGCTTTCGACTGGCGCCTCCTTGCCAAACTTGACCCCCGCCTCAGGTTCATGCTTTCCGGGGGGCTCGACCCCGACACCGTCGCTGAGGCGGTGCGGATCGCCCGCCCGCTCGGCGTCGACGTGTCGAGCGGCGTGGAGCGCGCCCCGGGCGACAAGGACCCGGCCCTGATCGCCGCCTTCGTTCGCGCCGCCCGGGCGGCGCAGACCCTGGGAGCACTCGCTTGAACACCGCCGTGCCGCCGACCGTGCGTGCCAATTCCCTCCGGCTCGGGCCCGACGAGCGGGGCTTCTTCGGCCTGTTCGGCGGCCGCTTCGTCGCCGAGACGCTGATGCCGCTGATCCTCGAGCTCGAGGCGGCGTGGGAAGCGGCGAAGGCCGACCCCGCCTTCGAGGCCGAGTTCTCGGAGCTGAAGCGGACCTATATCGGCCGGCCGAGCCCGCTGACGTTCGCGCCGCGGCTGACCGAGCACTGCGGCGGCGCCAAGGTCTATTTCAAGCGCGACGAGCTCAACCACACCGGCTCGCACAAGATCAACAACACCGTCGGGCAGATCCTGCTCGCCATGCGGATGGGCAAGACGCGCATCATCGCCGAGACCGGCGCCGGCCAGCACGGCGTGGCGACCGCCACCGTCTGCGCCCGCTTCGGCCTGCCCTGCGTCGTCTACATGGGCGCACTCGACATCGAGCGGCAGAAGCCGAACGTCTTCCGCATGAAGCTGCTCGGTGCCGAGGTGCGGCCGGTGACCTCCGGCGCCGGCACCCTCAAAGACGCCATGAACGAGGCGCTGCGCGATTGGGTCGCCAACGTCGAGGACACCTACTACCTGATCGGCACGGCCGCCGGTCCGCACCCCTATCCGGCGATGGTGCGCGACTTCCAGTCGGTGATCGGCACCGAGGCGAAGGCGCAGATGCTGGAGGCCGAGGGCCGGCTGCCGGACGCGCTCGTCGCCTGCGTCGGCGGCGGCTCCAACGCCATCGGCCTGTTTCACCCCTTCCTCGACGATCCCGAGGTGAAAATCATCGGCGTCGAGGCGGGCGGTCGCGGGCTCGAGGCGGACGAGCACTGCGCCTCGCTGACGCGCGGCCGGCCGGGCGTGCTGCACGGCAACCGCACCTATCTCTTGCAGGACGGCGACGGCCAGATCCTCGAGGGCCACTCGATCTCGGCGGGCCTCGACTATCCCGGCATCGGGCCGGAGCACTCCTTCCTGAAGGAGAGCGGCCGGGTCGAGTACGTGGCGATCACCGACGACGAGGCGCTGGCGGCGTTCCAGCTTTTGGCGCGGCTGGAAGGCATCCTGCCGGCGCTCGAGCCGGCGCATGCGCTGGCCGAGGTGGTAAAGCGCGCGCCGCAGATGGGCAGGCAAGAGATCATCCTGATGAACCTCTGCGGCCGCGGCGACAAGGACGTGTTCACCGTCGGCAACATGCTGGGCTTCGGGCTCTGAGGGCTGGCGAACCGGGACTGGGCTGGGGAGGCGAGACGATGCCGAACATCACCGTGCAGATGTACAAGGGCCGCGATCCGGCGAAGAAGAAGGCGCTCGCCGTGGCGCTGACCAACGCCATGGTCGAGACCCTCGGCTGCCCGATCGAGGCGGTGCAGGTGATCATCCAGGACGTCGAGAAGCACGACTGGGCGCACGCCGGCGTGATGGCCTCCGACCCGAAGCCGGGCGCCTGAGCGTGAGCCAGACGCGCCTCGATACCCGCTTCGCGGCGCTTGCCGCGGAGGGCCGGCCCGGCCTGGTGACGTTCATCACGGCGGGCGATCCCGATACCGAGACGTCGGGCAAGATCCTCGCGGCGCTGCCGGGGGCGGGCGCCGACGTCATCGAGCTCGGCATGCCGTTCACCGACCCGATGGCCGACGGCCCGGCGATCCAGGCGGCGTCGCTGCGCGCCCTGCACGCCGGCCAGACGATGGTGAAGACGCTCGCCATGGTGCGCGACTTCCGCCGCGGCGACGACGCCACGCCGATCGTGCTGATGGGCTACTACAACCCGATCTATTCCTACGGCAACGCCCGCTTCCTCGCCGACGCCAAGGCGGCCGGGGTGGA
>CALRZT010000238.1:0-8038 GCA_943372725.1 Pseudoxanthobacter soli DSM 19599 | reverse complement strand
CGGCCGCGACGTGGTCGGCGAGCGCCAGCGACGAGGTGAGGCCTGGCGATTCGATGCCGAACAGATTGACGAGGCCGGGCACGCCGTGGTCGCGCGGGCCGCTGATCAGGAAATCCACCGGCGCCTCGCCGGGTCCGACGAGCCGCGGCCGCACGCCGGCATAGTCCGGCACCAGCCGGTCCTCGCGCACCGCCGGCCAGTAGCGCCGCACGGCCTCGGTGAAGGCGCCCGCGCGGCCGGGATCGACAGTGTAGTCGATCTCGTCGATCCATTCGACGTCCGGCCCGAACTTGCCGCGGCCGGAGAGATCGAGGGTGAAGTGGACGCCGAGCCATGCGCCGTCCGGCACCGGATAGACGAGCCGCGAGAACGGCGTCTTGCCGGACAGCGAGAAATAGACGCCGCGGCAGTAGCGCACGCGCGGCACGTGGGCGGCTGGAAAGTTGGCGAGCGCAGACGCCACCGTGTGCGCCGTCAGACCCGCCGAATTGACCACCATGCGGGCCGACAGCGCCATCGGATCGCTGCCACCGACCTCGAGTCGGATGCCGTCCTCGCCGACGGCGCCGCCCGTCAGGGGCGCGGAGAACGCGAACGCGGCACCCGCCGCCTCGGCGTCGCCCTGCAGGCTCAGCATGTAGGAATGGCTGTCGATGATGCCGGTGCTCGGCGAGACGAGCGCGCTATAGACGGAGAGCTCCGGCTCCAGCGCGCGGGCCTCGTCGCCGTCGATCATCGCCAAGTCGCCGACGCCATTGGCGTGGCCGGTCGCCATCAGCTTCTGGAGATAGCCGGTCTCCTCCGGGCGGCCGGCGACGATCAGCTTGCCGACGCGGGCGTGCGGCAGGCCGCGCTCACCGAGATAGGCGTAGAGGCGCTCCTTGCCCTCGACGCAGAGCCGGGCCCGCAGGCTGCCGGTCGGATAGTAGATGCCGGCGTGGATGACCTCGGAGTTGCGCGAGCTCGTCCCCATGCCGATCGAGCGCTCGGCCTCCAGCACGATCACCTCGCGGCCGGCCTCCGCGAGCCGCCGCGCTATCGCGAGGCCGACGACGCCGGCCCCGATCACCACGCACTCGACGCTGTCCACCTCAGCCGATCCTCACAACGGGGTGCCGTAGAGATGCTCGGCGGCGACGCCGAGATCGGCGCAGACGAGGCCGGCGACGATGTTCCGGTGGCAGTGCTCGGGATGTTTCTCGAAGCAGAGCAGGCAGACGCGCTTGCCGGTGCCGACGATCGCCTCGAGTTCGGCGAGCTCGGCCTTGGCACCGTCGGTCGCCATGTGGGCGTCGAAGATCGCCCGCATCTCGGCATGGCGGCCGGCGCGCGCGGCCGTGCGGCCGTCGGCCGGCGTGCCGAGGCCGCGCAGATGCAGGTAGCCGATGCCGCGCTCGTCGAGCCCGGCGGCGAGCTGGCGCTTGGAAAAGCCCGGCCGGCGCGAGGCGGCCACGGCGCGCACGTCGACCAGCAGCTCGACGCCGGCGTCTGCCAGCGCATCGAGCACCGAGGCGGGCGTCGCCTGCTCGTAGCCGATGGTGAAGAGGGACATGGGACCCTTGCCTCGAAGCGGAGCGCTGAAGGACGCATCATGCACGCCGGCGCGACGGCGCCAACCCTTAAGGCGCGTTCCGCCGGCGAAGCAATTTTCGCCTTCGCCCGTGCGGGCTTCTGGCCTTGGCACGGTCGTTGCTGCAGTGCACGCGCCTGGGGCGACGGGCGCCCTTCCCTGCGAGAGTCCAGCGTATGAGCACCACCGAGACCACCGCCGAAGGCAACAGCCTGTTTCCGATCGTCCTCGCCGTCGTCGCCGGTGTCGCCACCGGCGTGCTGTGGGCCTACGCCAATCCGATCCAGCTCGTGCCGGGCGTCATCCAGTGGCGCATCTTCGCCTTCCTGCCGCCCCTGATCGGCATCCTGCTCGGCTCGAAGAGCGGCTTCATCTGCGGCTATCTCGGCTCGGTCGTCTGGTCGCTGCTCGCCGGCACCTTCATTCCGGCCCACACCCTGATCGTCGACGGCATCATGGTCGGCCTTACCGGCTTCATCCCGGGCCTCTTGTTCAACCCGGCGAAGAAGCCGATCGACACCTCAGACCTCGTGAAGATCGCTGTCGTCTGCCTCGTCGTCGGGCTGGTGATGGTGGCGGCCGTGTCGGCGTCGCTCGCCTTCCTCGGCATCTTCCCGTTCACGTGGGCGCTCCTCTATCTCGGCCTCTCCGACATCGTGCCGATGCTGATCGGGACGCCGCTGCTGGTGCTGCCGGCGGTCAAGGTCCTGAAGGGCGCCGGGCTCGGGACGATGGTGCGGTTCTGAGCCAGCCCATCCTCAGGAAAACGCAGTCGCCGTGCTGTCCGTCGAAGGCCTGAGCGTCGCCTATGAAGGCGGCGGAACCGCCGTCGCGCCGACTGACCTCGCCGTCCGCGAAAACAGCCGGCTCGTCGTCTGCGGCGCTGCGGGCTCCGGCAAGTCGTCGCTCGTGGCGGCGATCGCCGGCGTGGTGCCGCGCCTGCTGCCGGCGCGCGTCACCGGAACGGTGCGCCTCGACGACACGCCGATCGCGGCGATGCCGCGCTCGGCGCTGTTCCGGGCGATTGGCATCCTCTTCCAGAACCTCGACGACCAGCTGTGGGACCTCGGCGTCGAGGACCTCGTCGCCTTCCCGCTGGAGAATCGCGGCGTGCCGCGCGCCGAGGTGCGCGGACGGGTGCGCGACCTCCTCCGGGCTCTCGGCGTCGCCGACCTAACCGGCCGGCGGGTGCTGACGCTGTCGGGCGGCGAGCGGCGGATGGTGGCCCTCGCCGCGGCGCTCGCGCCACGCCCGCGCCTGCTCGTCCTCGACGAGGCGACCACCGGCCTCGATCCGGCCGCGCGTGCCCGCCTCGTCAGCACGATCAACGCGCTCGGGCCCGAGATCCCGATGCTGGTGGCCGCCGAACAGGGCGCCACAGCCTTCGGGCCGGTCGCGACTGAGGTGGCGCTGCAGCGCGAGGGTGCCCTCATCGCCACAGCGGCGAGCGCTGCAGCGCTTTCCGATGCGTCCTGGCTCGAGGCGGGCCTGCCGCCGCCCCGGGTTGCGGCGCGACCGCGGTCTGCGCCGTCGCCCGGCCCGGTCCGCCTCGAAGTCGCCGGCCTGCGCACCGCGCTGACGCGGCCCGACGGTCGCGCGGTCGTCGAGGATGCGGGATTTGCGCTCCGCGCCGGCGAGGTGGTCGGCCTCGTCGGGCGCAACGGCGCCGGCAAGACGACCTTGTTCCAGACGCTGCTCGGGCTGGCCCGCCGCGCCGCCGGACGCATCGTCCTCGACGGTGAGGATGCCACAGGCTGGACGCCGGCGCGTCGCGCCCGCGCCGTCGGCTACCTGCCGCAGAACGTCCGCCGCCTGATCTTCAACCTCACCCTCCTCGAGGAGGCCGCGTTCGCGGTGACCGGCGACCCGAAGTCGGCCCGCACGACCGGGGCTCGCGAGACAGCCGCCGCGGCGCTCGCCGCCTACGGGCTCGCGACACGCGCCGAGGACAGCCCGTTTTCGCTGTCGACACGGGCACAGGGCGTGCTCGGCCTCGCCTGCCTCGCGGTGGCGCGGCCGGCGGTCGTCGTCCTCGACGAGCCGCTGATCGGCGGCGACCTCGCCGGACGCGTCCTGCTCGACCGCTTCCTCGCCGACTGCCGGGCCGAGGGGCGCGGCGTGCTCATCGTCTCCCACGACCTCGACCTCGTCGACGCCCTCGCCGACCGCCTGCTCGTGCTCACCGAGGGCCGCATCGCCTATGACGGCCCGACGGCCGATGGCTGGCGATCGGCCGCCTTCAGGGACCTCGGCTGGCCGGCACCGCAAAGCGCGGAGGCCATGGCGTGAACACGCTGAAGGAGCTCAACTTCTTCCTCAAGCTCGCGGTCGGCCTCGCCGTCATGGCGCTGTCGTGGGCGGTGCGCGGGCCGCTGCCGGCGCTGATCGTGGCCAGCGTCGTGCTGGCGGTGATCGTCGCCGCCCGCCTGCCCGGCCTGCGCGGCTACCTCAGGGGCATCGCCATCCTGTCGGCGCTGGTCGTCCTCACCTGGACGATCAACCTCGTGCTGCAGGGCGCGCCGGCGGCGGACGCCGCGCTAACCGCGGTGCGGATGGCGGCGCGCCTCGTCGCCACCACCGGCGCCTTCTATTTCATCATGGAGACGAGCTCGCCCGGCGCCATCCTGGCGGCGGCGAGTGCCGCCCGCCTGCCGGGCATGGTGACGCTGGTGCTGACGCTGGTGTTCGGCCTCATCCCGATGCTGCGCGACGAGTTCGAGCGCATCGCCGACGCCCAGCGCGCCCGCGGCATGGAGATCGACGGCGTGCCGCTGCCGGTGCGGCTGCGCTATGCGCTCGCCCGCGGCGTGCCCTTGCTTGTCCAGGCGATCCGCATGGCCCAGGCGATCTCGACGGGCCTCGCCGTTTCGGGCTTCGACCCGGCGGTGCGGCGGACGACGTGGAGACAAGTCGGGCTCCGGGTGGAGCCGCGGCTGCCGATGGAGGACGACAGACCATGAGCGCATCCGTGGCCGGGACCGATCCGCGCCTCGCAGGACGGCAGGCCGTGACGGTCGACGTGGCGGGACTGCCAGTCGACCTCCCGATCGTGCCGATCAAGGACGACTTCGCCATCTCGCTGATGATGGTGATCGACATGGGCGTGCACTTCGGCGAGCACGTCGGCCGGGCGCTCGCCGAGCGGCTCAAGGCGCTGTCGCCGGAGATCGTCGTCGGCGCGGCGACCCTCGGCATCCCCGTGGCGATCGAGGTCAGCCGCGCCCTCGGGCTCGACCACTACGTGGTGGTGCAGAAGTCGCCGAAGATCCACCTCGGCGACGCCCTCGTCCGCACGATCACCTCGATCACCTCGAAGGGCGAGCAGCGGCTGCTGCTCGACCGCGCCGCCGTGCCGCTGCTTGCCGGCCGGCGCGTCGTCGTCGTCGACGACGTGGTGGCGACGGGATCCAGCCTGAAGGGGACGATCGACCTCGTGCGCGATGCGGGGGGCGAGGTCGTCGGCGTCGGCGTCATCCTCACCGAGGCGCACGACTGGAAGGAGAAGCTCGGTGCCGACGCCGCCCTGGTGCGCACCCTCGGCCACATCCCGCAGTTCCGCCCGGGCACTGACGGCTGGGAGCCGATCCCCGAGACGCTGTAGGAGTCGCGGCTAGCCAAAAGCCCAGACGGAAACGAAAAAGGGCGGCCTCGCGGCCGCCCTTCTCGATGTTGCGATGGTGGAGTGGACCTTAGAAGTCCATGCCGCCCATGCCGCCGCCGCCCGGCATCGCCGGCGGAGCATCCTTGCGGGGCTTCTCGGCGATCATCGCCTCGGTGGTGATGAGCAGACCGGCGACCGAAGCGGCGTTCTGCAGGGAGATGCGGACGACCTTGGCCGGATCGATGACGCCCATCTTGTAGAGGTCACCGAACTCGCCCGACTGGGCGTTCCAACCGTAGGCGTTGTCGTCCTTCTCGAGCAGCTTGCCGACCACGACGGAGCCGTCGGCCCCGGTGTTCGTGGCGATCTGACGCGCCGGCGCCTGGATGGCGCGGCGGACGATCTCGACGCCCGTCTTCTGGTCGGCGTTCGCGGTCTGCACCGCGTCCAGCGACTTCAGGGCGCGCAGCAGGGCGACGCCGCCGCCCGGCAGGATGCCCTCTTCGACGGCCGCGCGCGTGGCGTGCAGCGCGTCGTCGACGCGGTCCTTCTTCTCCTTCACCTCGATCTCGGTGGCGCCACCGACGCGGATCACCGCAACGCCACCGGCGAGCTTCGCCAGCCGCTCCTGCAGCTTCTCGCGGTCGTAGTCGGAGGTCGTCTCCTCGATCTGCGCCTTGATCTGCGCGACGCGGCCTTCGATGTCGGCCTTGGCGCCGGCACCGTCGACGATCGTGGTGTCTTCCTTGGTGATCGAGATCTTCTTCGACCGGCCGAGCATGTCGAGGGTGACGTTCTCGAGCTTGATGCCGAGGTCTTCGGAGATGACGGTGCCGTTCGTCAGGATGGCGATGTCTTCCAGCATCGCCTTGCGGCGATCACCAAAGCCCGGCGCCTTGACGGCCGCGACTTTCAGGCCGCCACGCAGCTTGTTGACGACGAGGGTGGCGAGAGCCTCGCCCTCGACGTCCTCGGCGACGATGACGAGCGGCTTGCCCGACTGCACGACCGCCTCGAGCACCGGCAGCAGCGCCTGCAGCGAGGAGAGCTTCTTCTCGTGAATGAGGATGTAGGGATCCTCGAGCTCGACGCGCATCTTCTCGGCGTTGGTGACGAAGTACGGCGAGATATAGCCGCGGTCGAACTGCATGCCCTCGACGACTTCGAGTTCGGTGTCGAGCGACTTCGCCTCTTCGACGGTGATGACACCCTCGTTGCCGACCTTCTTCATCGCCTCGGCGAGAAAGCGGCCGACATCGGCGTCGCCGTTGGCGGAGATGGTGCCGACCTGGGCGATCTCGTCGTTGGAGGTGACCTTGCGGGCCTGCTTCTTAAGCTCGGCGACGACCGCCTCGACGGCGAGATCGACGCCGCGCTTCAGGTCCATCGGGTTCATGCCGGCGGCAACCGACTTGACGCCTTCCCTGACGATGGCGGCGGCGAGAACGGTCGCCGTCGTGGTGCCGTCACCGGCGATGTCGTTGGTCTTCGAGGCCACTTCGCGCACCATCTGGGCGCCCATGTTCTCGAACTTGTCCTCGAGCTCGATCTCCTTGGCGACGGTGACGCCGTCCTTGGTGATGCGCGGCGCGCCGAACGACTTGTCGAGAACGACGTTGCGACCCTTCGGGCCGAGCGTCACCTTCACGGCGTTGGCGAGAATGTCGACGCCGCGCAGCATCTTGTCGCGCGCGTCAGTGGAGAACCGTACGTCCTTGGCAGACATGAGACTTCAACTCCCGAATATTCTGGCTGGTGGGGATGGCGTGGAGAAGCGGAGGCGGCTCAGGCCGCCTTCTTCGCCTTCGCCACGGCCTCGATCACGCCCATGACGTCGGTCTCCTTCATGATGAGGAGGTCCTCGCCGTCGATCTTCACTTCGGTGCCCGACCACTTGCCGAACAGGATGCGGTCGCCGGCCTTGACGTCGAGGGCGACGAGTTCGCCCTTGTCGTTGCGCGCGCCGGGGCCGACGGCGACGACCTCGCCCTCCTGCGGCTTCTCCTTGGCGGTATCGGGGATGATGATGCCGCCCTTGGTCTTCTCTTCGGCGTCGACGCGGCGGACCAGGATGCGGTCGTGAAGGGGCCGGAAAGCCATGTGAGATCTCCTCGTTGTGAGGGCCAATGCAATTGTTCTGTGCGGCGCGCCGCGGTCGCGGACGACCAGCGGGCATCTCGCAAGCCCGATGTGGCCCGGTGACAAGGGCCATTCAAGAGGGAGGAGCAAAAATTTTGGCACTCGCCGGGTGGGAGTGCCAACAGCCCTGACAGCGATGTCGCGGTGCGCCGGGCGCGCGTCTGCGCGGCCCCGGAGGCCTGGACGGCGGCAGTGGTTCAGGACGGTTTGGTGGGTGTACCAGGGCTCGAACCTGGGACCCGCTGATTAAGAGTCAGCTGCTCTACCAACTGAGCTATACACCCGATCCGGTGGCAGCGGCGCGACGGCCGTGCGCGGACGTGGCTCCTATAAGGACTGCCCGGCCGGAACGCAACACTCCTGCGCGACACGACCGAAGATGGCGCCGCGGACGACCCGAACGGGCCGCGGCCACCGGCGCGCTAGGCGGCTTTCGTGCGGGCGCGGTGCGCTGCCACAACGGCTTCGAGCGATGTGCCGAGATCGGAAAGCAGGATCTTCGCGGCGTTGCGGCCGGGGGCGCCGGTGATCGAACCGCCGGGGTGAGTCGTGCCACCGGTCTGGTAGAGGCCGGGAATCGGCATGCGGTGCTGCGCCCAGCCCGGAGCCGGCCGGAGCGGACCGGCGAAGGCGAAGCCGCGGTCGCCGCCGTGGAAGGTGCCGTCGATCATGTGGGCGTTCGCCGCCTCGATATCCTCGGGGCTCTTGGCGAGCTGTGCGAGGATGGT
>CALRZT010000237.1:0-8063 GCA_943372725.1 Pseudoxanthobacter soli DSM 19599 | reverse complement strand
AATCACGCTCGCCACACATCGCCCCGTCGGTGCCCAAACTAGGGGCAAACGCTGGCGCATAAAAGCCGGAGGCGAGGTGTCGCCGCCATCCGCGGTCCGCGCACGCCGACTGCCGCAACGCGAAAGGGGCGGCTCCGGAAAGCCGCCCCTCGCTCGATAGCCATCGCCGGTCAGCGACCCGGGGCGCGGGCAGGGACGTCGATCAGCCCCCGCCGCCGCGCCCGCGGCGCGTCACCTGGGGCGTCACTTGCCGCGGCGACGCTGCTGGCCGAGGCCCATCTTCTTGGCGAGCTCGGAGCGGGCGGCCGCGTAGTTCGGGGCGACCATCGGATAGTCGGCCGGCAGGCCCCACTTCTCGCGATAGTCTTCCGGCGTCAGGTCGTAGTGCGTGCGCAGGTGCCGCTTCAGCGACTTGAACTTCTTGCCGTCCTCGAGGCAGACGATGTAGTCGGGGTTGACCGACTTCTTCACCGGGACGGCGGGCTTCAGGGGCTCCGGAGCCGCCTCGACTTCGCCCGTGCTCGTCTTCTGCAGCGCGGCATAGACGTCCGCGATGAGCGACGGCAGGTCGGCGGCGGGCACCGTGTTGTTGCTCACATAGGCCGAGACGATGTCGGCTGCGAGATCGATGAGGTCGGCGTTGTCGTTCAGTTCGGTCATCGCAGGTTCGCTACGTTCGTTGTTTCTGATTCGATCGGATGGAATCACATCGCAGTCGTGGGTGCACCGTCCGCGCGGAGAGGAAGCATCGTTCGGCTGCGATTGGACCGATAGTTCGCCACCGAAGGCTCGGCAGTCGCGGCAGACGTATAAATGTATTCGGCGAGAATACAAGTCTTCTCGCAGGGTCGCGCCGATGGGGTGTTGCCAACTGTCGCGGCCGTGCAATTCGACGACCGCGGCAGCGGCACTTCGCTGCAGACCTTTAGCGAGGCTTCGTCAATGCGCTGCCCCGCCGGCCGGCTGGTCGCCGGCGGCCGTTCCGCTCGTCGCGGTCGAGGCGGGGGTGCTCTCGCCAGCGAGAGCATCCACATGGGTAGCGGCGCACGGGCGGTAGCCGACGCAGTAGGCCGCGCGGGCGAGGAGATGGGCCGAGATCGGCGCCGTCAGCATGAAGAAGACGACGCCGGCGATCGCCCGCGTCACGACGTCGAGCTCCAGCGAGTGCACGGCGACCGCGATCAGCGCCAGGCCGGAGCCGAGCGTGCCGGCTTTGCTCGCGGCGTGCATGCGCATGTAGACGTCGTCGAGCCGCAGGATGCCAATTGCCGCCACCAGGGTGAACAGCGCGCCGCCGAGCAGCAGCAGTCCGACGAGGACGTTGAGGACGTCGGTCACGGCGTGCCTCCCTCGATGCGATGGTTGGGCCCGTCGGGTCGGCCACCGGCGCCTTCGCCGCCTTCCTCGCCGGCGCGGCCGCGGACCAGCACGAAGCGGGCGAAGGCGACGGTCGACAGGAAGCCCACGAGCCCGAGGGCGATGGCGATGTCGACGTAGAGCGTGTAGCCGGCCTTGACGCCCATCGTGGCGATGAAGCCGATCACCGCGGCAATCAGCATGTCGAGGGCGAGGATGCGGTCGGGCAGCGTCGGGCCGCGGATGATGCGCACGACGACCAGCACGAGGGCAGCCGAAATCACCAGCAGCGCGGCATGGATCGACCAGGCGAGGAAGCTCTCGCTCCAGCTCATCGGAACACCTCCCGGATGCGCCGCTCGAAGCCGTCGCGGATGTCGGCGATCGCCGCGTCGACGTCGGGCACGTCGATGCAGTGGACGTAGAGGGTCTTGCGGTCCTCGGAGACGTCGATCGACAGCGTCCCGGGGGTGAGCGTGATCAGGTTGGCGAGGAGCGTGATCTCGATGTCGCGCTCGACCGTCAGCGGATAGGCGATGATGCCGGGCTTCAGGTCGAGACGCGGCGTCAGCACGGTGACCGCCACCTTCACGGCCGACTTCACGAGTTCCTTGAGGAAGAGCCAGATCAGGCCGATCACCCGGTAGCCGCGGCCGAAATAGCCGTCGGTGCCGAGTTGCTCGCGGATCAGCGCCAGGCAGAAGGCGCCGAGCACGAACCCGAAGGTGAGGTTGAGGGCGTCGAAGGAGCCCGTCATCGCCCCCCAGGCGAAGGCGAGTAGGATGTTGGCGAGGAACAGCGTCATGGCCGCGCCTCCGGGAAGACGGACGAGAGATAGGCGGCGGGATCGATCAAGCCCCTCGCACCGTCCGTCGCGACGGCGACGAGCGGCTCCGGCAGGACACCGAGGGCGGCGATGATGGCGGCGAGGCCGACGCCGACCGCCGGACCGATGCGGCCGGCGGAGCCCGCGGCCGGGCGGCCCGCCGGGGCGTCGCGCCAGATCGCGAACAGGAAGACGCGGCCGAGTGCCAGCGTCACCAGGAAGCCCGAGACCAGGATGGCGGCGGCGATCCAGCCGGCGTCGGCCGTGAGCGCCGCCCGAACGAGCATCGCCTTCGGCCAGAAGCCGGAGAACGGCGGCAGGCCCGAGGCGGAGAGCACCATGACGAGGAAGAGGGCAGCCACCAGCGGGCTCGCCCGCCAGATGCCGCCGGCCTCGTGCAGCGAGGAGGTGCCGGCGATGCGCTCGACGAGGCCGAGGGTCAGGTAGATCGCCGTCATCGCCAGCATCGAATGGACGGCATAGGCGATGGCGCCGGCGTAGCCCGCCTCGTTGCCGAGGGCGAGGCCGGCCAGCATGTTGCCGATGCCGGCGATGACCACCCAGCCGAGCGTGCGGCGGATCTCGCTCTCGGCCAGCGCCGCCAGCGCCGGAACGAGCAGCGTCAGGGCCGCCACCCAGCCGATGACGTCGGCCAGAAGCAGCCGCTCCCCGGGCATCAGCATCGCGAAGACGCGGATCAGCGCATAGACGCCGACCTTGGTCAAAAGACCGGCGAAGATCGCGCCGACGACGATCTTCGGCGTGTGATAGGAGGCCGGCAGCCAGAACCCGAGCGGGAAGGCGGCCGCCTTCATGGCGAAGGCAAGCAGGTAGAGGACGGCGATCGTCGTGATCGGGCCGCCGTCCGGAAGCGCCGCCACCCGTTCGGTGATGTCGGCCATGTTGAGGGTGCCGACGAGGCCGTAGAGCAAGCCCGTGGTGACGAGGAAGAGCGTCGTCGCGATCAGGTTGAGGATGCCGTACTTCACCGCGCCGTCGAGCTGGCGCGGGTCGCCGCCGAGCACGATCAGCCCGAAGGAGGCGATCAGCAGCACCTCGAACCAGACGTAGAGGTTGAAGATGTCGCCGGTGCAGAACGCCCCGCAGACGCCGGCGACGAGCAGCAGCAGCAACGGATAGAAGCCGAACCGGCGGTCGCCCGCGGTCAGGTCCGTCGCCGAATAGAGGGCGACCGCCAGACCCGCGACGCCGGCGGTCAGCGCCAGCACGGCGCCGAGGGCATCGACCGTGAAGGCTATGCCGAAGGGCGGCAGCCACCGCCCCATCATCATCGTCAGCGGTCCTTCGGCGAGCACGCGCGCGAGCAGCGCCGCCTCGCAGGCGACGAGCAGCGCCAGCACGAGGATCGCGATCACCGGCTGCAGCCGCGGCAGGTTGCGCAGGAACAGCGCCAGCGCGCCGCCGATCAGCGGCAGCACCACCGGCGCGACGATGAGCACGTCGGCGAGCCGCGTCGGCGCCGTGACCATGGCGCGGGCGAGATCGACGGCGGTGGCGTCGACGGCCATCAGTAGCCTCCCGGCGGTGGTGGCTCGCGCGCCGGCTCGGCGAGGCGCATCTCGTCGACCTCGTCGGTGCCGAGTTCCTGATAGGCGCGGTAGGCGAGCACCAGCAGGAAGGTGAAGAACGAGAACGAGATGACGATCGCGGTGAGGATCAGCGCCTGCGGCAGCGGATTGGCCGTCTCGACGAGCGGCACCATCGCCTCCTCCGGCACCACCGGCGGCACCTCCCGCACGAGCCGGCCGGCGGTGAAGATCAGAAGGTTGACGGCGTTTCCGAGAATGGCGATGCCGAGCAGAATGCGGACGATCTGCCTCGACAGCATCAGGTAGACCGCGGCGGTGAAGAACAGCCCGATCAGGACGGCGAAGACGTCCTCCATCAGCGGTCCTCCCCCGGGTCGACATCGCGCTCCTCGAGCCCGAGCAGGATCGAGGTAATGGCGCCGAGCACCACGAGGTAGACGCCGATGTCGAAGACCAGCACCGTCGACAGCGGCAATTCCGTGCCGAGAACGGTCGGGTAGGCCCACAGCGCCGTCATGAAGGGCAGCCCCGCCGCGAGCGCCGGCAGCCCCGAAAGCCCCGACAGCAGCAGGCCGAGCGCCGAGATCGCCATCGGGTGCAGCACCATCGCCCGCCGCACCGGGGAGACGCCGCAGGCGATGCCGTAGATGGCGAGCGCCGAGGCGGCGATCAGCCCGCCGATGAAGCCGCCGCCCGGCTCGTTGTGGCCGCGCAGCAGCACGAAGACCGAGAACACCATCATCAGCGCGGTGAGGAAGGGCGCGACGGTGCGGAAGATCACGGTGTTCACGGCCTGCCCTCCGCCTTCGGGGCGACCGCCGCCGGCTGCTGCGCCATGGCCGGCGCGGGCCGACGCGCCCGCAGGCCGATCAGCGCCAGCACGGCGAGGCCCGTCACCATCACCACCGTGATCTCGCCCAGCGTGTCGAGGCCGCGGAAGTCGACGATGATGACGTTGACGATGTTGCGCCCGTGCGCGATGGCGCGACTGTTCTCGGCGAAGAAGTCCGAGAGCACGCTGTCGAAGGGCTGCCCGACGACGGCGAGCAGGAGGACCGTGAAGCCGACCCCGGCGGCGGCGGCGATGACGAGGTCGCGCGTGGCCACCAGCGGCGGCCGATGATCGCTCGGCCGGAGATCGAGCCGCACCATGACGAGCGCGAGGATGACGACCGACAGCGTTTCCACCATGAACTGCGTGAACGACAGGTCCGGAGCGCCGTAAAGCAGGAAGATCACCGCCACGGCGAAGCCCTGGATGCCGAGGGCGACGATCGCGACGAGGCGGCTTTCCGCCGTCGTTACGACGATCAGGCCGAGCACAGCGATGCCGAGGATCGCCCACTCGTAGAGGGTGACGTCCGGCCAGACCGGCGCGCGCACCGCGACGCCGAGCAGCAGCGGCGGGGCTAGCAAGGCCGCCACGATGAACAGGATCGTCGTGGTGATGTAGACCTCGAGCCCGCCGGGCTGGACGAGCCGGCGCACCGCCGTTGCGAGCCGGACGAGGCCGGCGACCGCCTGGTCGAAGCCGCGGTCCGGTCCCCAGCCGACGGCCGTGGTGACCGTCGTGACGGCCGCGCGCAGGCGGGCGAGCCCCAGATAGGCGACGATGCCGAGGGCGATCGTGACCAGCGACAGGATCACGGCGGCGCCGACATAGCTCGGGATCAGGTGCAGGTCTGTCTCGAACGGCCGGCCGAGAATGCTCGACACGATCGGGCTGGCGACGTTGGCGCCGGTCCAGGACGTCCATATGGCCAGCGCCGGCGCCGCGAGCGCCAGCACCAGCGGGCCAAGCCACAGCGACAGCGGCGCCTCGTGGGCGTGCTTCGGCGTGTGCACATCAGCCCCGGCGAACGGCTTCAGTGCGACGGCGAAGGCGATGGCGAACATCAGCACGTTGCCGATCAGCGCGGCGACGACGAGGATCGTGCCGCCGTCGAGGTGGGCGAGGCCGTCGTAGAAGACCTCCTTGGCGAGGAAGCCGATGAACGGCGGCAGCCCGCCCATCGACAGCGCCGCCAGCATCGCCGCCGCAAACGTGATCGGCATCGCCCGGCGCAGCCCGCCGAGCTTCGTCACGTCGCGCGTGCCGGCCTCGTGGTCGATGCCGCCGGCCACCATGAACAGCGCGCCCTTGAACAGCGAGTGGGCGACGAGATAGAGCGCCGCACCCTCGATGACGCGTGCGTCGCTGGTGCCGATCAGCATGACGAGCAGGCCGAGCGAGGCGACCGTCGTCTGTGCCAGCATCAGCTTGAGGTCGGTCTGTCGGACGGCGAGCAGCGCCCCGGTGAGCAGCGTCAGGCCGCCGAAGAGCGGCAGCACGGTGGTCCACAGCGCCGTGTCGCCGAGAGCCGGCTGCATGCGCATGAGGACGTAGACGCCGGCCTTCACCATCGTCGCCGAGTGAAGGTAGGCCGACACCGGCGTCGGCGCCTCCATGGCGTTCGGCAGCCAGAAGTGAAACGGCACCTGCGCCGACTTGGTGAAGGCGCCGGCGAGGACCAGCACGAAGATCGCCGTGTAGTAGGGGCTGTCCTTCAGCCCGCCGCCGAGTGCCAAGAGCCCCGACATCGAGGTGACGCCGCCGACCCAGCCGGCGAGCAGCAGCCCGGCGAGCAGCGCGAGGCCGCCGCCACCCGTCACGACCAGCGCCTGCAAGGCGGCGCGGCGGGCGGCGGCGCGCGCGTGGTCGAAGCCGATCAGCAGGAACGACGTGATCGACGTCAGTTCCCAAAACACGAACAGCGACAGGAGGTCGTCGGCGAGCACGAGGCCGAGCATCGCGCCCATGAACATCAGCAGGAACGAAAAGAAGCGCCCCTGCTGCGGATGCCCCTTCAGGTAGCCGCCGGCGTAGATGATGATGAAGGTGCCGATGCCGGTGATCAAAAGCGCGAAGACCAGCGACAGCCCGTCGATCAGCATCTGGTAGCGGACGCCGAGGGAGGGCACCCAGTCGACGCCGAAGACGAAGCGCTGGCCCTCCGCGACCGGGCCGAGATAGCCGAGGAAGTGGACAAACATCGCCGCCGGCACCGCGGCCAGCAGCCAGCCGGCGTTGTGGCGCAGCACGGCCGTCAGGAGCGGCGCGAGGAGGGCTGCGACGAACGGCAGGAGGGCGACCGCGAGCGTTTGGGCGTTCGCGGCGTCCTGCATATCGGATCGGCTCCGTCGCTGTGGGCGGGTCGGTCGGGCAGTCCACGCCGCCGACATCCTGGGGTCATAGCGTCGTCGTCCGGACCCCGCAAGCGTGCAACCCGTCGCGCCACGGGTCATCGCCAGGACTGCGGCGGTTGCCGCAAGTCGATCGGAAGCCTATCTCTGGGCTCGAAGGCTTTGTCCCCGTCAGCAGTGGAGACCGTGTGATGACCGCGCCCGCATCGTCCGCGCCGAAGGTCGTGAAATCCGACGACGAGTGGCGTTCGCAGCTGACTCCGGAGCAGTTCTACGTGACGCGCCAGCACGGCACCGAGCGGGCCTTCACCGGCCCGCACCTCGACGAGAAGCGCGACGGCACCTACGCCTGCATCGCCTGCGGCACGCCGCTGTTCTCCTCGGAGACGAAGTATGATTCCGGCTCCGGCTGGCCGAGCTTCTTCTCGCCGATTTCGAAGGATTCGGTGCGCGAGATCGAGGACGTCTCGCACGGCATGCGCCGTATCGAAATCCGCTGCGCCAGCTGCGACGCCCACCTCGGCCACGTCTTCCCCGACGGGCCGGGACCGACGGGGCTGCGCTACTGCATGAACGGCACAGCGCTCGACTTCGCCCCCGAGAAGGGCTGATCCCGCCTCCATGCTCGTCCGTCACACCCCGGTCCGTCCGCCCTTCGCCTCCGCCCCCGCCGACCCGCGCCCACCGTCCGCCGAGTCGCGGCCGGTGGAGGTGACCGTCCACGGTGACACCCGCTGCGATCCCTACGCCTGGCTGCGCGCCGAGGACTGGCGCGCCGTCATGCGCGATCCGGCGGCGCTCGCCGGCGACATCCGCGCCTATCTCGAGGCCGAGAACGCCTACGCAGAGGCGATCCTCGCCGACCGCGCGGAGCTCCGGTCGCGCCTCGTCGCCGAACTGCGGGGCCGCATCAAGGAGGACGACAGCTCGGTGCCGGCGCCGGACGGGCCGTTCGCCTACGCCATGAAGCACCGTGAGGGTGGCGAGCATCCGCTGCTCGTGCGCACCGCGCGCGACGGCGGACCCGAGGAGACCCTGCTCGACGGTGACGCCCTCGCCGAGGGGAAGGCCTATTTCCGCCTGGCCGCCGCCGCGCATGCGCCGAACCACGCGCTCGTCGCCTACGCCGTCGACGAGACCGGCGGCGA
>CALRZT010000236.1:0-8082 GCA_943372725.1 Pseudoxanthobacter soli DSM 19599 | reverse complement strand
GGCCGCCGCGCCGGCTGGTGCCGGCCCTGACCGCCGCCGGCGGCGCGACGCCAGGGCGCGCGGGGTCTCAGGCTCCGGCCGGCGCCTGCGGCTCCGGGTCGGCCAGCGGGTCCTCCACCGTGGCGGCGATGTAGCCGGCGACGCGGTCGAAATCGCGGATGATGTCGACGACGGTGGCGCTGACCTGGGCGGGCAGCACCTGCCCCGTCTGCAGGGTGGCGAAGTGGTGCTCGCCGGCCCGAACCACCGCCGCCCCGAGGTCGACCTCCAGGGCGATCAGCGACGGTGGCGGTGCCGCCGCTTCGGCCGAGAAGGCGGCGGCCGCGTCGCGGACCCCGTCGGCGAGGCGGCCGGCGAGCTCCACCACCGCCGGCTCGGCGGCGACGGCGGCGCGCACCGTCGGCCGGCGGCGGACGTAGCCGAAGGCGTCCATCACCGTCTCGCCGGCGCGGTCGAGGTTGCCGACGAAGCCGAGCGTCTGGATCAGCCGGGCGCGGTCGCGCGGCGCGAACTCGGCATGGTCGAGGCGGTCGAGATAGTCGCGGGTGGCGGCGGCGAGGCGGGTGACGATGTCGCTGCCGCGCGTCACCGTCTTCTCCGCCGCGGCGTCGCCGGCGACGGCGGCGGGCAGCGCCGCCAGCATCCGGGCGAGTGCCTCGGCGATGCGGCCGCCCTCCCGCCCGGCGGCGTCGATCGCGTCGGCCGGCAAGGCGACCAGGGCCGCGTCGAGGAACTTCGGCTGAGCCGCGTCGGCGGGCGCCGGCCGCGACGGGAACAGCCGCTCCAGGAGCTTCGCGAACGGCCCGAGCAGGGGGAAGAAGGCGGCGGCGGCGACGAGATTGAAGGCGGTGTGGAAGTTGGCGATGCGGCGGTCGGCATCCGGGTCGAAGCCGATGACGATCGGTACCAAAAGCGGCAGCAGCGGCAGCGCGATGAGGCAGGCGAGGAGCCGGTTGAGGAAGTTGCCGACCGGCACGCGCCGCGCCGACGGGTCGCGCCCCCCCGGGCTCTCCAGCACCGGGTTGATGGCGGTGCCGAGGTTGGCGCCGAGCACCATGGCGAGCGCCCCCTCGAACGGCACCATGCCGCCGGTGGCGAGCGAGGCGACGAGCAGCACGGTAGCGACGCTCGAATGCGCCACCCAGGTGAACAGCGCCGCCGCCAGCATGGCGAGCAGCGGGTGGCCGCCGATGGTCTCGATCGCCGCGTCGACCGCCGGCATCGTCTCGAGCGGCGTGATCGCCGCCACCATCCGGTCGAGCGCCACCAGCACCAGCCCGAGCCCGATGGCGACGCGGCCGAGATCGTGCAGGCGCTTGGTGCCGGCACGGCGGAACAGCACCAGGCCGGCGAGGAACAAGAGCGGCACCACCGCCATCACGTCGAAGGTGAGGACCTGCACGATCAGCGTCGTGCCGACATTGGCGCCGAGCATGGCGGCGAGCGCCGGCACGAGGTCGATCATGCCGGCGCCGGCGAAGCCCGAGACGATCAGCCCGGTGGCGGTGCTCGACTGCAGGATGGCGGTGACGCCGAGGCCGGCGGCGAAGGCCTTCGCCCGCGTCCCGAGCCCGACCGCCAGCACCTTGCGCAGGTCAGCCCCGAGCGCCCGCTCCACCCCGGACTGCACCATGTGCACCCCCCAGAGCAGCAGCGCGACATAGCCGGCGAGATCGACGAGGGCGAGGAGGGCGGTCATGGGGGGCTCCTGCGGCGGAGCACCAGCCCCCGCGCCGAGAGCGAGGGATGCCGTCAGACGTGCAGGGTCGTCAAGTCCACAACTTTGACAAGTGCAAAGGACTGGCTACAATCAGTGAGGCATCCGTTTGGGGGATCGGGAGCATGCCTTTCGTCGGCTTTCTCGGCGGCGTCGTTCTTGCTGCCCTCTTCGTCGTCCTCCTCTCCGAGAACCGGCGTTGCCGAGCCGCCGGCCGCAGCCTTGACTGGATGCTGCTGCCGTGGACCGCCTATGCGCTGGTTGCGCTGTACCTCGCTCTCTTCTTCATCATGTGGGCCTATTACTTCGATGGTGACCTCGCCCGGATGCAGGAGGAATATCCGAACGCCGACCTAAACTACGTCGTGCGCGGATATCTGTTCCAGCTGGAGAGAGGAGACTTCATCATCACTCTCCTCGCCTTTCTGGCCGGCGGCCTGATCATCGTCGTCCTTTCGAAATCGCGAAGAGCCGCGGACGATCAGGTGGCGCTCGCGGACCCCAAACCGCCACAGGACGACGCCAAGGCGGCTGATCAAGGTGGGGTCGGATCCGTCGCGATGAGACAGTTGCGGCGCATCACGGCGCTCAACTCCCTTCTCGTCTTCGTGCTGTTCCTGTTCACGCTGCCGGCGCTGCTGCCTTGGGTCGAGCGGCGGCTGAGCATCGTGAAACTCGGCGACTTCGAGGCCCATCTGGTGCCGTTGCCGGATAAGAGCCGCGGTTCGTCAAGCTCAGACACGCCGGCTCTCTATGCAAATGAGCATCTCGGCAGATGGCTGAGGATCTCTGCCAGCATTGTCCGTACAATTAAAGTTCTGGAGAGTGCACCTGAGCTCATCGAATCGAAAGAAACCACCTTTTCCAAGACGCGTTTCAACTATGAAGAGACAAATCGTCTCTTCGTTGAGAGGATTATTCCGCAGTTAGCGCGCTTGTATTGCATGTCTGTCCTTTCCGGCGTGGAGCCGGCCACCGTTCCAGGAGTCCGGGAGGCGTCTTCAGCCTTCATGACAGCCCTGCAGAGCCATGTCACGACAGAAGCGAGTGCGGAGGAAGAGCCTGAGGAGGCTAATAGAATAATGAAGACCTTTCGTTCTGCCCTTCTTCACCTCAGTTTAATCGAAAATCACTATAACAAATACTACTCTCACCTGAATTCCAAATGTCAGCAGGAATTAAATAGTATATCTTCAGCAGCGGAAACTTTTGATGGAATATTGTCATACAAAAGTAATAAGCATGAACATCGACGCGGTCCACATGTAATTAGCTGGAGCTGTCTTAACGAAAAGTCGCTGGAAAAATGTTATCATATTGTTGGAAATGGATATACGATCCGGCTAATTACAGAACTTGCGAAGATTGCAGGCGCAAAAGAAGCAAACAGTATTCATCTGATGCTTGTTGAAGATGGGTGGTTGAGTAGATACAAATACAAGAAATATGGATTGACCAAAATTGACCACGCAAATCTGCAGCTTGTAAAACTTGGATATATGACCGATTTAAACTATGAGGCGAAGGATCTAATTCGAGAATACATCGACATGAAGGATATTGCGATTGAGATATTGACCGCGATCAGCACGCCGTGTGGCTCCTGCAGCGGGGAAAGAAGCCCGAAACCCGGTATGAAGGACGAGTTCGAGGCATACCGAAGGAATGCAGTGTGGTACGTGGATTCCGACGCCGTCGTTCAGATCGGCGCAACGATGCTCCGCCGACTTTCCCTTAACAACCTCGACGAGACGGATAAGGTGGCGCTGAGAACGCTGCTGAACTCTGCCATCAGATCGAGAGACGAGATGCACCGCGGCCTTCGGCAGGTTCCAGAGTCTACTGCCGAGAACGACCGTTGGGCGGTCGCGATGCTGGACGAGGGGATCGCGACAATCCGCTATGTCCAACTGATTGAAGCGCCGGACACCCCACGCGATGAGCATCTCTCGATCTGCGCATCCGCGCGGTTCCGGCTCGAAGGAGCCGTCGGGGCCTACGAAAAATTGAGCGTGTCATCACCCGAGCACCGGTTCAACCACATGCGCGCGGAGCGAACCTTGGCGCTGGTGAAACAGTATTGCGGTGAACCCTGAGCTTTGAAGAGCCGGCGGACGCAATTACGACGTCGTCCGCGACGCCTGTCTAGAGCGGCGGTCGCCAGGATCACATGCGAACCGGCGCGGCCACGGCCTGACCGTCCCTCCGCCGGCGGCCACTGCCGACGATCAGCCGACGATCAGATCATGCCGCCCGGCGCGACGGGCTGGGCGAGTGCAGCGACCGGCGCCCATGTCATCAACGCGAAGGCCAGTAGGGTGCACAGGATCCAAAGGCGAACGGGCATTTTCAGTCTCCAGGCAAGGTGCGCCAGAACAAGACGCAGCTCAGCTGCTGGCCTACCTTCACCAGCGAACTCAAGATAGTCTCTGCAACCCGGACTATCAATCCTCTTCTCACACAACCAAGCACAACTCGAAGGCGCAGATCCAGACTTCAATCCTCACGCCCCCCGCGCCGTCTCCAGCAGCAGCCCCTCCGCCTCCCGCGCCAGTGCCGGGTCCGCCTCCGGCTTCCTCGGCACCGCGGCCCGTGCCGCGGCGAACTCGGCCGTCAGGAACTCGGCCAGCACCGGCGGCAGCGGGCCCTCGCCGAGCTCGCCCGTCGTCGCCTTCACCGCCGTCAGGCGGGCGATCTCGGCCGCCACTGCCGCATCCGGCGCAGCTTCCGCCACGAGCGTCGGCAGGTGCATCGGCGGCACGGAGCCGTCCGGGCGCAGCCTGAGCCAGCGCAGCGCCATCGCCGGGCGCACGGCATAGAACAGACGCTTCAGCGGGCCGTGGCCATCGGCGAAGAAGCGGTCGAACTGCCGCTCACCCAGTTGCAGGTAGTGGTGCACGGCGACGTCGCGCCGTCCCGCCCGCCGGGCGAGCGCCAGCAGGCGGTCGCGGAAGGCGGCGTCGCCGCGGTAGACGATCGGCGAGGTCAGCCACTCCGCCACGACGGCGTTGCCGTTGAACATCAGCTTGAGCGCCTTGATCAGGTCCCAGCCGTTGACGTCATAGACCGCGTCGAGCGGCGTCTCGATGACGTCGCGCCGCGGCCACGGCGTCACGTAGTCGGCGAGCGGCCGCACATAGAGGAAGCGGCAGTCGTAGTCGCTGTCGGGCGAGGGAAAGCCCCAGGCGCGGCTGCCGCTCTCGACCGCCAGCAGGATGCGCACGCCATGCTCCGCCTCGCAGCCGGCGAGGCGGTCGTCGATGCCGCGCACGACGGCCGCGTCGAAGGCGGCGGGCAGGGCGCGCAGCGGCGCGGTCCCGCCGTCCATCGGCCCCTACCCGAGCTTGCGGTTCTGGCGGTTGCCGATGAGGTCGTCGACGACGCCCGGGTCCGCGAGCGTCGAGGTGTCGCCCAGCGCGTCGAACTGGTCCTCGGCAATCTTGCGCAGGATGCGGCGCATGATCTTGCCGGAGCGCGTCTTCGGCAGGCCGGGGGCGAACTGGATGAGGTCGGGCGAGGCGATCGGGCCGATCTCCTTGCGCACCCAGCCGACGAGCTCCTTGCGCAGCTCCTCGCTGGGCTCGACGCCCGCCATCAGCGTCACGTAGGCGTAGATGCCCTGGCCCTTGAGGTCGTGGGGATAGCCGACGACGGCCGCCTCGGACACCTTCGGGTGGGCGACCAGCGCCGACTCGATCTCCGCCGTGCCCATGCGGTGGCCGGAGACGTTGATGACGTCGTCGACGCGGCCGGTGATCCAGTAGTAGCCGTCGGCGTCGCGCCGGCAGCCGTCGCCGGTGAAGTAGGCGCCCTTGTAGGTCGAGAAGTAGGTCGTCACGAAGCGCTCGTGGTCGCCGTAGACGGTGCGCATCTGCCCGGGCCACGAGTCGGTCAGGATGAGGTTGCCCTCGCAGGCGCCCTTCAGTTCCTTGCCTTCCGCATCGACCACCGCTGGCTGCACGCCGAAGAACGGCCGCGTCGCCGAGCCGGGCTTCAAGGGCGTCGCGCCCGGCAGCGGCGTGATCAGGATGCCGCCGGTCTCGGTCTGCCACCACGTGTCAACCACCGGGCAGCGGGCGTCGCCGACGACGTTGTAGTACCAGAGCCAGGCTTCCGGATTGATCGGCTCGCCGACCGAGCCGAGGATCCTGAGGCTCGACCGCGAGGTCTTCTTCACCGGCGCGTCGCCGGCCCCCATCAGGGCGCGGATCGCCGTCGGCGCGGTGTAGAAGATGTTGACCTTGTGCTTATCGATTACTTCCCAGAACCGGCTGTTGGTCGGCGACGTCGGAATGCCCTCGAACATCAGCGTCGTCGCGCCGTTCGCGAGCGGCCCGTAGACGATGTAGGAGTGGCCGGTGACCCAGCCGACGTCCGCCGTGCACCAGTAGATCTCGCCCGGGCGGTAGTCGAAGACGTACTGGTGCGTCATCGAGGCATAGACGAGATAGCCGCCGGAGGTGTGCAGCACGCCCTTCGGCTTGCCGGTCGAGCCGGAGGTGTAGAGGATGAACAGCGGATCCTCCGCGTTCATCTCCGTCGGCGGGCACTCGGCGGCGACGTTGTCGGCCGCCTCGTCGTACCAGACGTCGCGGCCGGGCGTCATCGCCACCTTGCCGCCGGTGCGGCGCACGACGATGACGGTCTTGACGCCCTTCACCTTTTCCAGCGCCGCGTCGGCGTTCGCCTTCAGGGGCACCGGGCGGCCGCCGCGCAGACCCTCGTCGGCGGTGATCAGGAGCTTCGAGCGGCAGTCGTCGATGCGGCCGGCGAGGCTGTCGGGCGAGAAGCCGCCGAACACCACCGAGTGGACGGCGCCGATGCGGGCACAGGCGAGCATCGCATAGGCGGCCTCGGGGATCATCGGCAGGTAGATCGTCACCCGGTCGCCCTTGGCGACGCCGTGCGCCTTCAGCACGTTGGCGAAGCGGCTGACGTGTTCCTTCAGCTCGCGATAGGTGATGACCTTGTGGTCCTTCGGGTCGTCGCCCTCCCAGATGATCGCCGGCTGGTCGCCCTTCGTCGCGGCGTGGCGGTCGACGCAGTTCGCCGCGACGTTCAGCGTGCCGTCCTCGTACCAGCGGATCGAGACGCGGTGCGGGTCGAAGGAGGTGTTCTTCACCTTCGTGTAGGGGCGGATCCAGTCGATGCGCTTGCCGTGCTCGCCCCAGAAGCCGTCGGGATCGCGGATCGAGCGCTCGTACATCGCCTGGTAGGCGGCCGCGTCGACGAGGGCGGAGGCGGCGACGTCCGCCGGCACGGGGATCACGGTGTCGGTCATCGAGGGCTCCTCCCACGGCACCGTTTGCGGCGCCCCTTCCGTCTCGTTTGGACGGATTATATGCGCGGCGCGCACACGGCCGTCCACCGGCGCGACGCTCGACTTTGGTCGCCCGTGCGCGTTGGCCGCAACCGTGGCCGGTCGCGGCGTCGATGTCGTTGCGGCGGATCAAGGGGGAGCGGACGCGCGTCTAACCCCTTCGTCTAAAGCCGCGCCGTTACCCCCGCGCCGCCGCGACGAAGTCGGCGAGCTCGCGGTCGAAGCGCTCGGGCGCCTCGAGGAAGGGCGAGTGGCCGGCGTCCGCGAACACCGACAGCCGCGCGCCCGGCCACAGGCGGGCGTGGTGCTCGGCCATCGTCGTCAGCGTGACGCGGTCGCGGCCGCCGTGGACGACGAGGCCGGGCAGGTCGAGGCGGGCGAGGAGGTCGTCGTTGTCGAGCGGCGGCCGCTTGAACAGGCCGCGGCGGACGAACGGCGGCACCATCGCGTTGTATCCGAGCATCAGGCAGAACTCCTCGGCGCTCGGTTCCTCCGCCATGCAGGCGCGGATGAAGCCCGACAGCGCCGCGACGCTCTCGGCCGCGTCGTCGGAATAGAAGCCGCCGAGCAGCGGCAGGAACGCGTCGCCGCGGAACTTCAGCATCTCCGCCCCGATCTTCGACGAGCCGGCGACCACGACGAAGCCGCCGAGCGCGGCAGCGCCGGCGACGCGCAGGTAGTCGAGGGTGACGATGGTGCCATAGGACCAGCCGACCACGACCGGCCGGTCGTGGGCGAGGGCGTCGATGACGGCGGCGACGTCGGCCGCCCACAGCGTGCCGTCGTCGTAGCCGGTCTCCGGCTTGTCGGAGAGGCCGTGGCCGCGCAGGTCGAGGCGGACGAGGCGGTGGCCGGAAAGCCGGCCGTCCTCGAACTGGCGCCGCCACGAGAGGCGGCTCTGGCTGAAGCCGTGCAGGAAGAGGATCGGTGGCCCCGCCGGATCGCCCGCCTCCTCGACATGGAGGCCGCAACCGCCGCCACCGATCACCCTGTGCGTCCGCATCCGCCTCGCCTTCTGCGCATCGTCCGCCACAATAGCGACGCG
>CALRZT010000235.1:0-8083 GCA_943372725.1 Pseudoxanthobacter soli DSM 19599 | reverse complement strand
GCCGTGTCAGAACGGTCGCCTCAGGCGACGAGCTCGATCGTCTTCTTCAGCTTGCCCATCAGCTCGTCGATCTCGCTCTCGGTGATCACGAGCGGCGGCGAGATGGCGATGGTGTCACCGGTGATGCGCATCATCAGGTTGACGTCGTGGAACGCTTTCTCGAGCGCCGTGTAGGCGCGCAGGCCCGGCGCGCCGGGGATCGGGGCGAGGTCGACGGCGCCGACGAGGCCGATGGTGCGGATGTCTTCCACCAGCGGCAGGCCCTTGATGGTGTCGAACAGCGCGTCGGCGAACGGCGCCTCCAGCGCGGCCGAGCGCTCGAACAGCTTCTCGTCGCGGTAGACGTCGAGGGCGGCGAGGCCAGCGGCGCAGGCGAGCGGGTGCGCCGAGTAGGTGTAGCCGTGGAAGAGCTCGATGACGTGCTCCGGGCCCTGCATGAAGGCGTCGTAGATCGGCTTCGAGCAGAGCACGCCGCCCATCGGCACGGTGCCGGAGGTGACGCCCTTGGCGAAGGTGATGAGGTCGGGCGTGACGCCGAAGCGCTCGGCGGCGAACGCCGTGCCGAGGCGGCCGAAGCCGGTGATGACCTCGTCGAAGATCAAGAGGATGCCGTACTTCGCGGTGATCTCGCGCAGGCGCTTCAGGTAGCCCTTCGGCGGCGGCAGCACGCCGGTGGAGCCGGCCATCGGCTCGACGATGACGGCGGCGATGGTGTCGGCGCCGTGCAGGGCGACGATGCGCTCGAGTTCGTCGGCGAAGTGGGCGCCGTACTCCGGCTCGCCGCGCGAATAGGCCTGCTTGGAGCGGTCATAGGTGTGCGGCAGGTGGTCGACGCCGGCGAGCATCGCCCCGTACATGCGCCGGTTGGCGACCATGCCGCCGACCGAGATGCCGCCGAAGCCGACGCCGTGGTAGCCGCGCTCGCGGCCGATCAGGCGCGTGCGCTGGCCCTCGCCGCGGACGCGGTGGTAGGCAAGGGCGATCTTCAGCGCCGTGTCGACGGCTTCGGAGCCGGAGTTGCCGAAGAAGACGTGGTCGAGATTGCCCGGCGCCATCGCGGCGATGCGGCTCGCGAGCTGGAACGCCTTCGGGTGGCCGAACTGGAAGACGGGCGCGAAGTCGAGCGCCTGCGCCTGCGAGCGGATCGCCTCGATGATCTGCGGCCGGGCGTGGCCGGCGTTGCAGCACCAGAGACCGGCCGAGGCGTCCATCACCGGCGAGCCGTCGGGCTTGAAGTAGTACACGCCCTCGGCGCGGTTGACGATGCGCGGCCGCTTCTTGAAGGAGCGGTTCGCCGTGAACGGCATGAAGAAGGCTTCGAGGTTGTTCGGGGTCGGCTCGAAGCCGGCGTCCACGTCCGTTGCGCGGTCCATCATGTTCTCCTGAGCGGTCGCTCGGCCTGGGTCACGGGTCGTTCCTTTTATCAGGATCGGCGCCGCAAAGGAACGCAGGCGCGGGGCGGCCGGCGGTCGCTGGGGGAGGCGCAGGGAAGCCTTCGCCTGCACGTTGCCGAATCCGCGGTTGTCGTTCTGCTCGATGCCTGCCTTGCCCTTCCAGTCGACCACCTCTCCCTCCGTCATCGCCCGGCTGGACCGGGCGATCCATCCCGCCCGAAAACGGCTGCCATGCCCGCGTGATGGATACCCCGGTCAAGCCGGGGTATGATGATCTGAGGGTTGAGACAGCGCCGTCCAAGGGGGACGTTCACGTCGCTGGAGCAACAATTGAGGCGACGCCGCGCAGGTGCGCCCCACCCTTCCACCCCCGGCGCGGATCAGTTAAGCCTCGGCCCCCCATCCGCCTCCCGGCTGCCCGATGTCCCCCGCCCCTTCCGATCTCATCCGCCTCGCCCGCGATGGCGACGGTCCCGGCATCGCCCGGCTGATCGCCGGCGTCTTCGCCGAATATCCCGGCTGTTACTATGTCGAGGCCGAGTTCCCCGAACTCGCCCACCCGGCCAGCCACTACGAGGCCCGTGCCGGCGCCATCTGGGTGGCCGAGGAGGCCGGCGCGATCGTCGGCTCCTTCGCGGTGGCGGCGACGACCGATCAGGCCGTGTTCGAGATCTCCAAGGTGTATCTCGACGCTTCGGTGCGCGGCCGTGGCCTCGCCAAGGCCCTGCGCGGCCTCGCCCTCGACCATGCCCGGGCGCAGAACGGCCGCAGCGTGCGGCTGTGGACTGACACCCGCTTTCGGGACGCCCACCGCTTCTACGAGGTGAACGGCTTCACCCGCGTGCCGGGCGTGCGTTTCCTCGGCGACCAATCCTCTTCGTGGGAGTTTCCCTACGCCCGCGCGCTCGGCTGAGGGAAAGTGCCCCTGTGAAACCGCTTCGCCACGACGTCTCGTTCGTGCCCCTCGCCGTCGCCGCCACCGGCATCGGCGTGTTCATCGGCATGGACGCGGTGATGAAGGGCCTCGTCGCCTTCTATCCGGTGCTGATGGCCGTCTTCCTGCGCTATGTCGCCGGCACGCCGATCGTCTGGGCGGTGTTCCTGCGCCGGCCGCAGCGGCTGTCGACCCGCTCCATCGTCGCGAACGGCCTGCGCGGCGTCCTGATCGTCGTCGTCGCCTCGTCGTTCTTCTTCGCCGTGACGATCCTGCCGCTCGCGGACGTCATCGCGGTGAGCTTCCTGGCGCCGTTCTTCATCGCCATCCTCGGCCGCACCATGCTGAAGGAGCCGCTGCCGCCGCGCGTGCTCGTCGGCCTCGGCATCGGCTTCATCGGCGTGCTGGTCATCCTGCACGGCCAGTTCATCCTCGCCGCGCGTGAGAACGCACCGCTCGGCTTCGCCGCCGCCCTCGTGAGTGCCGTCACCTACGCGCTGTCGAACGTGCTGGTGCGGCGGCAGTCGATGCACGACTCGGTCGAGGCGATGGTGATGCTGCAGACGACGGCGGCGGCGATCGTGCTGATCCCGTTCGGCATCGCCTTCTGGCAGCCGGTCGAGCTCTCCCACGTCTTCCTGTTCGCGCTCTGCGGCCTGCTCGGGACCGGCGGGCAACTGATGATGGCGTGGGCGCTGTCGCACGCCCCCGCCTCGCGCCTCGCCGTGCTGGAATACACCTCGTTCCTGTGGGCGGCGCTGTTCGGCTGGCTCGCCTTCGACGAGATCCCGACGGTGTCGACCATCGCCGGCGCGGCGATCATCATCGGCGCCTGCCTCGTCGCGCTGAAGCCGCCCGGCACGTCGGCCCGCGGCCGCGCCTCGGCGCGCGGCACGATCGCCGCCGGTCGCGACCCCGGCGCCGAAGCGGGTGCACCGTCCAAGACGACGGACGGCGCGGACCGCTGAGCAGCCCGCGCCGTCGTCTTGTATCCGGGCTCGGCGGTCAGCCCGCCCGGCAACCCTCTCAGGCGGAGAGCTTCGCCGCGATCTTGGCGACGTGCTCGCCCTGGAAGCGGGCGCCCGCGAGCTCGACGGCGCTCGGCTGGCGCGAGCCGTCGCCACCGGCGATCGTCGAGGCGCCGTAGGGCGTGCCGCCCTTCACTTCGTCGACGCCCATCTGGCCCTGGAAGGCGTAGGGCAGGCCGACGACCACCATGCCGTGGTGCAGGAGCACGGTATGGAAGGACAGGTTGGTGGACTCCTGGCCGCCGTGCTGCGTCGCCGAGGACGACATCGTCGAGCCGACCTTGCCGACCAGGGCGCCCTTCATCCACAGGCCACCGGTCTGGTCGAGGAAGTTCTTCATCTGGGCGGCCATCATGCCGTAGCGTGTCGGCGTGCCGAAGATGATCGCGTCATAGTCGGCGAGTTCGTTCGGGTCGGCGATCGGCGCCGCCTGGTCGAGCTTGTAGTGGAACTGCTTGGCGACCTCGATCGGCGTCAGTTCCGGGACCCGCTTCACGGTGACCTCGGCGCCGGCAGCGCGCGCGCCCTCGGCGGCCGCGTTCGCCATCTGCTCCATGTGGCCCCAGCTGGAATAATAGAGAACGAGCACCTTCGTCATCGCAGTCGGTCCTTCAGATCACGCCGCGTGGGAGAGAGCGGCCGTCGCACATGACTTAAGCCCTCGGGTCGGGACGCGGCGGCCGGTGAACGGACTGTCCACCGCCAGCATGACAGTACGCCCGGTTGGTTCGCCATGGTTTGACGATCTCGCGCGAGCGCCCCCGCCGTTGACAGCCGCAGCCGGCGACCCTACATCCTCGGCGCCGCTGGCACTCTCCGGAAGTGAGTGCTAGCAGCACGGGGGTTTCGGCCATCCACCGGCTCGGCGCGGCAAGGCGCGGACGAGCGGCCGGGCCGGATCCGGATCGCAAACCGAACGCAGAGAAAGATCCAGCGATGAAGTTCCGTCCGCTGCACGATCGCGTCGTCGTCCGTCGCCTCGAGTCCGAGGAGAAGACCAAGGGCGGCATCATCATCCCCGACACCGCCAAGGAGAAGCCGCAGGAGGGCGAAGTCGTCGCCGTCGGCCCCGGCGCGCGCAACGACAAGGGCGAGCTGGTGAAGCTCGACGTCAAGGCCGGCGACAAGATCCTGTTCGGCAAGTGGTCGGGCACCGAGGTCAAGATCGATGGCCAGGACCTCCTCATCATGAAGGAGAGCGACATCATGGGCGTCGTCGGCTGAGCCGCGGCCCGGATCGCATCTCCCGTTTTCCCCTGACATCAAGAAGCTCAAAGGACCGCATCCATGGCAGCCAAGGACGTGAGGTTCTCCTCCGACGCGCGCGAAAAGATGCTGCGCGGCGTCGACATTCTCGCCAACGCCGTGAAGGTGACGCTCGGCCCGAAGGGTCGCAACGTCATCATCGACAAGTCGTTCGGCGCGCCGCGGATCACCAAGGACGGCGTCACCGTCGCCAAGGAGATCGAGCTCGAGGACAAGTTCGAGAACATGGGCGCCCAGATGGTGCGCGAAGTGGCCTCGAAGACCAACGACATCGCCGGTGACGGCACCACCACCGCGACGGTCCTCGCCCAGGCGATCGTCAAGGAAGGTGCCAAGGCGGTGGCCGCCGGCATGAACCCGATGGACCTGAAGCGCGGCGTCGACATGGCCGTGCTCGAGGCCATCAAGGACCTCGAGAAGCGCTCGAAGAAGATCAAGACCTCCGAGGAAGTGGCGCAGGTCGGCACCATCTCCGCCAACGGCGCTCGCGACATCGGCGACATGATCGCCAATGCGATGCAGAAGGTCGGCAACGAGGGCGTCATCACCGTCGAAGAGGCGAAGTCGCTCGACACCGAGCTCGAAGTCGTCGAGGGCATGCAGTTCGACCGCGGCTACCTGTCGCCCTACTTCATCACCAACGCCGAGAAGATGATCGCGGAGCTCGAGGACCCCTACATCCTCATCCACGAGAAGAAGCTCTCCTCGCTGCAGGCGATGCTGCCGGTGCTTGAGGCGGTGGTGCAGTCGGGCAAGCCGCTCGTCATCGTCGCCGAGGACGTCGAGGGCGAGGCTCTCGCCACCCTCGTCGTCAACAAGCTGCGTGGCGGCCTGAAGGTCGCGGCCGTCAAGGCGCCGGGCTTTGGTGATCGCCGCAAGGCGATGCTGGAAGACATCGCCATCCTGACGAACGGCACCGTCATCTCCGAAGACCTCGGCATCAAGCTCGAGAACGTCACCCTCGACATGCTCGGCAAGTCGAAGAAGGTGTCGATCACCAAGGAGAACACGACGATCGTCGATGGCGCCGGCAAGAAGCGCGACATCGAGGGCCGCGTCGCGCAGATCAAGGCGCAGATCGAGGAGACCACCTCGGACTACGACCGCGAGAAGCTGCAGGAGCGGCTGGCCAAGCTCGCCGGCGGCGTCGCGGTGATCCGCGTCGGTGGCGCCACCGAGATCGAGGTGAAGGAGAAGAAGGACCGCGTCGACGACGCCCTCAACGCCACCCGCGCGGCGGTCGAGGAAGGCATCGTCCCGGGCGGCGGCGTCGCCCTGCTGCGCGCCAAGAAGGCGGTCGGCAAGCTGAAGTCCGACAACCCGGACGTCGAGGCGGGCATCAAGATCGTGCTGCGGGCTCTCGAGGCGCCGATCCGCCAGATCGCCGAGAACGCCGGCGTGGAAGGCTCGATCGTCGTCGGCAAGGTGCTCGAGTCGGCCGAGACCATGGGCTTCGACGCCCAGAACGAGGCCTACGTCGACATGATCAAGTCGGGCATCATCGACCCGACGAAGGTCGTGCGCACGGCCCTTCAGGACGCCGCGTCGGTCGCCTCGCTGCTCATCACCACCGAGGCGATGGTGGCCGAGCTGCCGAAGAAGGACGCCGCCCCGGCGATGCCGGGCGGCGGCGGCATGGGCGGAATGGACTTCTGAGGAAGTCCATTCGCCCAAGACTGAACCGAGGCTGAAGCCGGGCAAGCCCGGCTTCAGTGGCGGAATGGACTTCTGAGGAAGTCCATCCGCTTGATACGAATGAAGACCGGGAGGGGTGGCCGCGAGGCCGCCCCTTCTGCGTTTCGGCCGATTGCGTGCGGGCGGCCGTCCCCCTATCTTGGTCAGGATTAGCCAAGGAGGTCGAGATGACCACCGTCAACATGCTCGCCGCCAAGACGCAGCTGTCGCGTCTCGTCGAGGCGATCGAGAGCGGCGCCGAGCGCGAGATCATCATCGCCCGCAACGGCAAGCCGGCCGCGAAACTGGTACCGCTCACCCCGCCCCCGGTGGACGTCAGCAAGCGCATCGGCATCGCCGAAGGCAGGTTCGTGGTTCCGGACGACATCGACGCCTACAACGACGAGATTGCCGAGCTGTTCTATGGCAAGAAGCCGTGAACCTTCTGATCGACACTCATCTCTTGCTTTGGTCCCTCGCGCGTTCCCCGCGCTTGCCCAAGGTGGCTCGGGAGTTGATTTCTGACCCGGGCAACACGGTCGCGGTCAGCGTGGCGAGCATCTGGGAGATCGCGATCAAGCGGGCCCGTTATGGGGAAAGCCTGATGCCCGTGACGGCGGCCGAGGCGCGCGACCTCGCCCTCGGCGCGGGCTTCGTGCTTCTGCCCGTCACCGCCGACCACGCTGCCGCCGTCGAGCATCTGCCGCCGCTGCATGGCGATCCGTTCGACCGCATGATCGTCGCCCAGGCGATGACCGAGCCGATGCGTCTCGTCACCAGCGACCGGACGGTCGCCCGCTACAGCGACGCCATCATCCTCGCCTGACGGCGCGGCGCCACCGCGCTGGTGCACCCAGTGCCGTCGCCGCGATCGCCGCACACTTTCACGTGGATTTTTCATAGTTCGCTGTAGGATCGCGACGAACGCCATGGCATGCGGGGGATGCGCGGCGCGATGCGGCGGATCGGTTCGAAGACCGGGGCCGGCGTGGTCGCCGGCGACGGCGTCACGATCCACCACCCGTATGCTGATTGACAGGATATAGACCGGCCGGGGCGCCACGCGCCGCCCGGCCGCGCCGGTGCGACCGGCCTCACCGGGACGACGAAGCTTCGACCGGCCGCATATCCCGCCTGCGCCGGGCGAGACGACACTGCGGGGAACTCTCAGGGGAGACCACCATATGCGCCTATTCGCCTCGATCGCCGTCGCAACCACCCTCGCCCTGTCGACGGCCGCCTTCGCCGGCGCCGAGGGCACCTACAACGTCGTCGGCACCAATCCCGGCGGCCAGGGTGGCTACGCCGGAACGGTGACCGTGCAGCAGGTCGGAGAGAACGTCTTCTCCCTGAAGTGGTCGATCGGCAACAACCAGGCCGTCGGCACGGCGGTCGGCGACGACGACTTCCTCTCGGTCGGCTACAAGTCGGGCGACAACTTCGGCGTCGCGCTGTTCATCCGCGACGGCGAGCAGTGGGACGGCGTCTGGACCTATGGCGGCGGCACCCAGATCGGCCAGGAGACGTGGGCGCCGCAGTGAGCCCAGGCTCTCATCGGTGCGGGCGCCACGCTGCATTTGCGGCGCGGCGCCCGCCTCGGTCCGGCCCGCTTCAACGTTTGCAGTGCAACATCCGCTTGTTTCGTCCGTCCAAAGTCTAGGGCGACCCTTCGTCTGAGCGATGCTAGCCTTCCAGGATGCGTGCTGCCTTGTGCGCGCGAATCAACAATGAGGATCCCTCTTCCAGGGGTCCCAGTCCTGGAGGAAGCGGCCGCCACCTGCCATTCG
>CALRZT010000234.1:0-8091 GCA_943372725.1 Pseudoxanthobacter soli DSM 19599 | reverse complement strand
CCGTTCGACGGCCACAGGCGCCCCGCCTGGGGTCGCCGGACGCCGTCGGCCGAAAACACGAAGGCGACGAAACTCCGGTGCAAGGCACAGGACGCGCCGCGCCTGCGGTGCCGAAAAATGCGGTCCAAAACCGCTCTCAGCCTGAGCACGGAAGGGCCGGAACCCGCCTCGCTCCGGGATGATTTGGGATATCATGGGCGCCCATGGGCGTCAATGGAATCGAAAGCATGTGGACCGCTTCCGGCGACCCTCACCCTGCCTCCGGAATGGTTGAGGAAGCGTTGCCGAGGGCCGTCTGGCGCGCTCGGTCTGGCGGGTCGAATCACCAGCGTGCGCGCGCACTTCGGCGCTCCCGTGGCACAATTGCCGCGGGCGCGCGCGCGTTCAACACGGCGTGCGGAGAGGGCTGTGAGGTGCCAGTCGGCCTGTAAGCCGGGTTCTGTAAGGCGGACCGGCGTGAACCGGCCCGCGTGACGGCCATTCCTCTGGGACGTCCGTCGCCGGACGCCTCGCGCGACCTACCCGGACGGCTCGGCCTGGAAGCGGGCCTGGGCTAGGCCCGCGCCGTCCCTATTCGGTCTTGCTCCCGGTGGGGTTTGCCGTGCCGTCCCCGTTGCCGGGTCCGCGGTGGGCTCTTACCCCACCCTTTCACCCTTACCGACGGCGAACCGTCGGCGGTTTGCTTTCTGTGGCACTTTCCCTGGGGTCACCCCCGCCGGGCGTTACCCGGCACCGTGCTTCCATGGAGCCCGGACTTTCCTCCCCGGCGGCCTTTCGACCCTTGCCGGAGCGGCCGTCCGGCCGGCTGGCACCTCGCGCTGAGTTAGGCGCCGACGGCGGGAATGTCGAGGCCCGTCTCGCCGCCGGGCCGGTTCCGCCCCCGCGGCAGCCTAGTCGCGCCTGGCGAGCAGGTCGCGGATCTCCTCGAGCAGCACCACCTCGCGCGGCGGCACGGCGGGAGCGGCGGCCTCCTGTTTCTTCTCCTTCTCCGCCAGGCGGCGGATGTTGTTGACGGCCTTCACCACCATGAACAGGGCAAAGGCGACGATCGTGAACTTCACCATCGCGTTGATGAAGTTGCCGACGTTCCACGTCACCGCGCCGGCGTCGCGTGCCGCCTGCAGCGTGGCGTAGGGGCCAGGCGGGGTGCCGTCGCGCAGCTTGATGAACAGGTCCGAGAAGTCGACACCGCCGAGCACGAGCCCGATCGGCGGCATGATGATGTCGTCCACCATCGACGAGACGATCGCCGTGAACGCCGCGCCGATGACGATGCCAACGGCCATGTCGAGCATGTTGCCCTTGACCGCGAAGTCCCGGAATTCCTTCAGAAAGTTCATCGCCAAACTCCTGTCGCGGATGCGGCTCGCGTCCCGTCTGCGCCCGAATCCGCCCGTCGCCCGTCACGAGAAGAGCAGATCGCGCACCGTATCGTCGACATGGGCGACGTTGGCGAGCCCTTCCTTCAGCTCCGCCAGCCGGTCCGAGCCGAGGCGCTTCGGGTCGATCACGGCGTCGAGCGGCCGGCCAGCGACGACGTCGGCGAGCTGCTGGTCGAGCACGAGCGACAGCATCAGTCCGTGGGCCGCCGCCCAGCGCGCGAGGTCCGCATCGGCGCCAACACCGCGCTCGCGCAGCGCGGCGATGCGCTCGGCCGTGCTGCGCGCGTCGAGCTGGTGGCGCACCGCCAGCACGCGGGCGGCCGCCGTCACCGGCATCAGCGCGAACTTCTTGAGGTCGAGCCGGCCGCCGTCGGTCTTCAGCCGGCCGAACATGCCGAGTGGCGAACTGCCGCCGCCGCCGCCCGCCTCGGCGAGGAGCTTGAGAAAGTCCGGCCGCCCGGCCGCAGTGCCGCGTGCCGCCGCCAGCACGTCGCGGGCGAGCGCCGCCTCGCCGCGCACGCACCGCAGGTCGAAGAAGATGTCGACCGACATCAGGTCCTCGGGGCGCGAGCGCGTCATCCAGCCGTCGGTGCGGGCGAGCCAGGTGGCGACGCTGCCGCGCCAGGCAGCGTTCTTCGCCATCACCCCGCCCTTGCAGTAGGGCAGCCCGGCACCGTCGAGGATGTCGGCGACGTGGCCGCCGAAGCGGGCGAACCAGCCGTCCTCCGGCCCGTCCGGATCGCCGTGGGCGAAGACGAGCGCATTGTCCTGGTCGGCGGCGAGCAGGCTCTCGCCGCGCCCGCCCGATCCCAGCACCAGGAGCGCGTAGGGCACCGGCGGCGGCCCCTCCCCCGCCGCCGCCATGCGCGCCTCGGCGAGCGCGCCGGCGCGCCCGGTCAACGCGCCGATCTCGCGGCTGACCACGCCGGCGATCTGCACGGCTTCCACACCCTCGGCGAGCAGGCTCGCGGCGAGGCCCGGCAGGCGCCGCCAGGCGCTGGCAAGCGCCGGCACATCGTCGGCGGCGCCGATGGCGTCGCCCATCACCGCCGCCTCGTTGGCCCGAAGCCGCAACAGGTCGCGCGCCGTCAGCGCGCCGACGAGCCGCCCCTCCTCGTCGGTGACGGCGAGGTGACGGATGCGCCGGCCGTTCATGCGGCCGATCGCGCGGTAGAGGAAGGCCTCCGCCGGTACGCTGACGACGGGCGTCACCATGCGCGCCGACACCGGCCCGGCGAGCGCCGCGGCGCCGTCGGCGGCGATCGCCCGAAGCAGGTCGCGCTCGGTCAGGATGGCGAGGTCGGCCACCGCCGGCGCCGCCGGGTCGACGCCGGGCGCGTGCAGATAGAGCGAGGATACCTTCCGCTCGGCCATGATCGCCACCGCCGCGGCGAGCGTGATGTCGCTCGAAGCCACGATCGGCGGCGACGACATCACCTCGCGGACGCGGTGGCGGTAGGGGTAGCTGTCGATGCGAGCAAGCGTCTCCTCGCGCTCGCCGGGTGCCGACACCGGCTCCACCCAGCCGGCGCGCACCTGCGCCTCCAGCGCTTCCGGCAGCCGCCGGCAGGCCGTCTCCGCCTCCGCCACCGTGCGGATGCCGATGGCGGCGAGCCGCGACACCAGCGCCAGCATCACCTCGGCCGTCGTCGTGGCGTCGCCCAGCGCCGCGTGACGGCCGGTGACGGCGACGCCGAAATAGCTCGCCACTGTTTCCAGGGAGAAGTCCGGCAGCCGCGGCGCGACGAGCTCCGTCAGAAGCCGCGTGTCGAGGCTGCGCGGCGGCGTCCACACCCGTCCGGCCAGCACGTGCTCGCGGCGCAGCATGGCAAGGTCAAAGCCGATCGAGTGGCCGATGATCAGCCGGCCGTCGAGGAAGGCGTCGAGGGCCGGCCAGATCTCGGCGAAGCGCGGCGCGCCGACCAGTGCGGCCGCGTCGATGCCGTGCACGGCCGTCGCCGAGGCCGGGATCGGCACGCCGGGGTCGAGCCGGGCGTGGAACACCACGTCTTCGGCGATGCGCCCGCGCGACAGCCTGACCGCGCCGATCTCGATCAGATGTGCCGCCTTGACGTCGAGGCCGGTCGTCTCGGTGTCGAGCACGATCGCGTCCAGCGCGATCAGCGGCATCGCACTCGCGGCGACCATGGAACGCCTCCCGTCAGGCGGCCCGCGCGCCCTCCGCCGCCAGCGCCGCCACCAGCGCCGACCGGTCGAGCCGTTGCGACAGGTCGTCGGAGATGCGGCAGAGATTGGCGCAGAGCGTGTTGCGGATCAGCAGGAAGTCGTTCTTGCGCAGCTCCGGATGGATCGGCAGGTTGTCGAAGAACACCTGCGCGTTGTCCTTCGGGATGTCCTTGACGAGCCGCGGCGGCGCCAGCGAGGCGCGCTTCAGCCGGTCGGCCACCGCCACGCGCGCCTTCTCCCAGAAGTCGCGTTCGAACCCCTCCGGCACCGGATAGCGCGCCGTGATCGCCTGCGCGGTGCGGATCAGCCCGGTCACCGCGTCCGGCCCCACCACCGTGCCGTCGTCGCGCAACGTCGACAGCACCGCCTCAGAGACGTCGGTGAGCCCGATCGGGTAGCCGAGCCAGCGCGAGGCATCGACGGCCGCGAGGAAGCCCTTCTCCTTGAAAAGCTTCTGCGACATCGTCCCGGAGCGGGCACGGGAATACTCGTAGACGCACTTCTGCACCGTGAAGGCGGCCCGCTCGTCGATGAAGTCGGCGAGCGCCGCCACGTCGGCGATCGGCGGCGGCTTGCGGAAGAGACCGGCGACGATCGAGGCCGCCGTCGCCTGCATGTCCTTCAGGATCGTCACATCGCCTCCCCGCGCGCGTTGTCCGTCTGCCGCGCCCAGCCGCACTATCCCACGGGAGGCGGCATTCGCGAAAGCGGAAGGCTGCAGGTGGCTTGCCGGCCACGGCGAGGGCGTGGCACCTTCGTACGAATGGCAGCGGGAAAAATCTGATGGTTAGAAATTTCGTGACAGCGGCGGCGTTGATTGCCGCCCTGCTCGTAGCGTGCTCTCCCTCAGAAAACGACATCTATCTCGCTTCAAAATCAGACGTCGGTCTGCAGACAGAGATACTTCGAGATCAGGGTATTTGTCTTAACAAAGACAGCGGTGTAGTCTATACAATCAACAACATATACGATTTTTGGTTAGTTGAAGCTCGCACCGCTGCAATGGACGAAAGTGTCTCCATTGCGATTAGCCGTCACCCTGATCTCAAGACGGATGTCCGATTTGACACGAGAGAGTATCGCGCCCGTCTAAAGAGACCCAAAATATTGAGAGTTGCAGAGGGGGGCATCCTGGTCGTTCCCAATGACCTCACGTCCCCGTACATTCACATCTACTCTGGAACCGCTGCAGATCGTGAGGCTGCATTGAAGCTCGTCACCTTCTGCAAGCCATAGCCCGCCGGCACCGTTCCCTCCCCCCCTTCATGGACAGCCCCGCCCGGTTGTGATGCGATGCCGGCGGAGCGGAACCCGATCGGCGGGGCGGAAACACTCGAATGCTGCAGGGCTGGGTCGTCGTCGCCTGCGTGGTGGTCTACATCGGACTGCTGTTCGCGGTGGCGAGCTATGGCGACCGCGCCCGCCGCAAGCCGCGGCCGGGCGGGCGGCCGTGGATCTATTCGCTGACGCTCGCCGTCTACTGCACCTCGTGGACGTTCCTGGGCTCGGTCGGCCTCGCCACCCGCGGCGGCCTCGAGTTCCTGACGATCTATATCGGCCCGGCGCTGCTCTTCCTCGTCGGCTTTCCGCTGCTCCGCCGCGTCGTCCGCCTCGCCAAGGCGGAGAAGATCACCTCGATCGCCGACTTCATCGCCGCCCGCTACGGCAAGAGCCAGGCGGTGGCGGCCGTCGTCACCCTGATCGCCGTCGTCGGCGTCATCCCCTACATCGCCCTGCAGCTGAAGGCCGTCTCGATCTCCGTCGAGACGATGATCCAGCACCTCGCCATCGGCCCGCCGACGGGGGCGGCGACAGGCCTCGTCGGCGACGTCGCCCTGTTCGTCGCCTTCGCCATGGCGGTGTTCGCCATCCTGTTCGGCACGCGCCACGCCGACGCCACCGAGCACCAGGAAGGCATGATGCTCGCGGTGGCGACGGAATCCGTCGTCAAGCTGATCGCCTTCCTCGTCGTCGGCACCTACGTCACCTTCTCGATGTTCGGCGGCGCCGGTGCCCTGATTGAGGCGGTACAGGCGCACCCGGAGATTCGCGCCGTCTTCGAGGAGGCGCCGAACGGCGGCACCTGGCTGGTGCTGTCGATGCTGTCCTTCGTCGCCGCCCTGATGCTGCCGCGGCAGTTCCACGTCACCGTGACGGAGAACAACAGCGACGCCGAGCTGAAGCGCGCCATCTGGCTGTTCCCGCTCTACCTGCTCATCATCAACATCTTCGTCGTGCCGATCGCCGCCGCCGGCATGCTTCGCTTCGGCAGCTCCGCCGACGCCGACACCTTCGTTCTGGCGCTGCCGATGCTCGCCGGCGCCGACGCCGTGACGCTCGCCGCCTTTGCCGGCGCGCTGTCGGCGGCGACGGCCATGGTGATCGTCGAGACGGTGGCGCTGTCGATCATGATCTCCAACGACATCGTCATCCCGCTGATCGTCAGCCGGCGCGGCGGCGACGTCGCCGACATGCGCCGCACGCTTCTGACGGTGCGGCGGGCCACCATCGTCGGCCTCGTGCTGCTCGCCTACGCCTACTACCGGGCCGCCGGCGATTCCGCCGCCCTCGCGCAGATCGGGCTCCTGTCGTTCGCGGCGATCGCGCAGTTCGCGCCGGCCTTCTTCGGCGGGCTGATCTGGCGGCGGGCGACGGCACGCGGCGCGATCGCCGGCATGGTCACTGGCTTCGCCGTCTGGTGCTACACGCTGCTGCTGCCGAACTTCGTGGCGAACGGGCTGATCCCCGCCTCCATCCTGGAGGACGGACCGTTCGGCCTCTGGCTGCTGCGGCCGCAGGCGCTGTTCACGCTCGCCTTCGACCCCTTCATCCACGGCGTCTTCTGGTCGATCGCCGCCAACATCGGCGCCTTCGTGTTCTTCTCGCTGACGCGCGCGCCGGAGCCGCTCGAGCGCCTGCAGGCCTCGATCTTCGTGCCGAGCGACCTCGGACCCGCGCCGGCGCTGCGGTTCGGGCGAACCGCCCTCACCGTCGGCGACCTGCAGGCGACCGTCGCCCGCTATCTCGGCGACGAGCGCGCCGAGCGCGCCTTCGCTCGCCATGCCAGCGACCGCGGCGTGGCGCTCTCGCCGCATATGCCGGCCGATCCGGCGCTGCTGCGCTTCAGCGAGCAGCTGCTGGCGAGCGCCATCGGCGCTGCCTCCTCGCGCCTCGTGCTGTCGCTCCTCGTCAAGCGGCGCGATCCGGCGACAAAGAGCGCCCACCGCCTGCTGGACGACGCCACCGCCGCCATCCAGCACAACCGCGACCTGCTGCAGACCGCCCTCGACCAGGTCGACGAGGGCATCGCCGTCTTCGATCCGGAGCTGCGGCTGTCCTGCTGGAACCGCCGCTTCCGCTCGCTGCTGGCGCTGCCGGCCGATTTCGGCCTCGTCGGCACGCCGCTTCGCACCATCCTCGCCCACGTCGCCGAGAGCGGCGGCCTCGGCCGCGGCGACCCCGACCGGCTGGTGGCCGAGCGCATCTCGCGCCTCTTGTCGGCCGAGGGCGAGATCCAGGAGCGCATCGACGGTCGCGTCGTCGAGGCGCGCCCGAGCCCGATGCCGGACGGCGGCCTCGTGCTCACCGTCGCCGACATGACCGGCCGCGTCCGCGCCGCCGAGGCGCTCGAGCAGCGCGTGCGCGAGCGCACCGACGAGCTGTTGCGCCTCAACGAGGAGCTCATCCGCGCCAAGGCCGCCGCCGAGGACGCCAACCTCGGCAAGACCCGCTTCCTCGCGGCCGCCGGCCACGACATCCTGCAGCCCCTGAACGCCGCCCGCCTCTACGTCACCACCCTCGTCGACCGCACCGGCGACGGCCCGCTCCGGCCGATGGTCGAGAACGTCGGCGCCTCGCTCGAATCGGTCGAGGAGATCATCGGCGCCGTCCTCGACATCTCCCGCCTCGACGGCGGCGCGATGAAGCCGGAGCCCTCGGTGTTCTCCCTCGACGAGCTGCTGCAGGGGCTCGCCGTCGAGTTCGCGCCGATCGCCCGCGAGCGCGGCCTCGAGCTCACCGTGCTGCGCTGCAGCCTTGCCGTGCGCACCGATCGTCGGCTCTTGCGCCGGCTCCTGCAGAACCTCATCTCCAACGCCGTGAAGTACACCCCCGCTGGCCGCGTGCTGGTCGGCTGCCGGCGCCGCCGCGGCGCCGTGTCGATCGAGGTGCTCGACACCGGCATCGGCATTCCGCTGTCGAAGCAGCGGGCGATCTTCACCGAGTTCCTCCGCCTCGAGCCGGGCATGAAGGCGGCCAAGGGGCTCGGGCTCGGGCTCTCCATCGTCGAGCGCATCGCCCGGGTCCTCGACCTGCCGGTGGTGGTGACCTCCCGGCTCGGCGCCGGCGCACGCTTTTCGGTGACGCTGCCGATCTCCCGCGAGGCGCCGTCGGTGCGCGACACCGCGTTCCCCGGAGCGATGACCTCCGCCCCGCTCACCCCCCTCGTCGTCCTGTGCATCGACAACGAGCCGTCGATCCTCGACGGCATGGCGGCGCTGCTGTCGGGGTGGGGCTGCCGGGT
>CALRZT010000233.1:0-8100 GCA_943372725.1 Pseudoxanthobacter soli DSM 19599 | reverse complement strand
CCAGTCGACGTGGGCGATGCGCGGCCTCGATCCGATCTTCCAGGTTCTGCGCACGGTGCCGCCGCTCGCCTGGCTGCCGCTGTCGCTCGCCGCCTTCCGCGACGGCCAGCCCTCGGCGATCTTTGTCATCTTCATCACCGCCGTTTGGCCGGTCATCATCAACACCTCGGTTGGTATCCGTAACATTCCGGATGATTATCGCAATGTTGCCCGCGTCATCAGGCTCAACCAGATTGAGTTCTTCTACAAAATCATGATCCAGGCGGCGGCGCCGTACATCTTCACCGGCCTCCGGATCGGCATCGGCCTGTCGTGGCTCGCGATCGTTGCGGCCGAGATGCTGATCGGCGGCGTCGGTATCGGCTTCTTCATCTGGGACGCATGGAACTCGTCGCTGATCGGCGACATCATCGTGGCGCTGATCTATGTCGGCGTGGTCGGCTATGCGCTCGACCGCCTCGTCGCCCTCCTCGCCGCAGTCGTCACCCGCGGCACCGCCAACGCCTGAGGGGAGCCGAGCGATGTCGAAGCCCTATCTCTCGATCGAACAGATCGGCAAGTCCTTCACCCGCGGCTCCGCCACGACCGAAGTCCTGCGCGACGTCTCGCTCACGGTCGCCAAGGGTGAATTCATAACGATCATCGGCCACTCCGGCTGCGGGAAGTCGACGCTCCTCAACGTCGTCGCCGGCCTGACGCAGGCAACGAGCGGCGTCGTGCTTGTCGATGGCAAGGCCGTCGACGAGCCGGGTCCGGACCGCGCGGTGGTGTTCCAGAACCACTCGCTGCTGCCCTGGCTCACGACCTACGAGAACGTCGCGCTCGCCGTCGACAAGGTGTTCGCCCGGACGCGCGGCAAGGCCGAGCGGCGCGACTGGGTGATGCACAACCTGGCGCTGGTGCGCATGACGCACGCCGCCGACAAGCGGCCGGCGGAGATCTCCGGCGGCATGAAGCAGCGCGTCGGCATCGCCCGGGCGCTCGCCATGGAGCCGAAGGTGCTGCTTCTCGACGAGCCGTTCGGGGCGCTCGACGCGCTGACCCGGGCGCACCTGCAGGATTCCGTCATGGAGATCCACGCGGGCCTCGGAAACACCGTCCTGATGATCACCCACGACGTCGACGAGGCGGTGCTCCTGTCCGACCGCATCGTGATGATGACGAATGGGCCGGCGGCGACCATCGGCGAAGTGCTGGACGTGCCACTCGCGCGGCCGCGCAGGCGCCTCGCCCTCGTCGGCGACCCGGTGACGATCCGCTGCCGCCAGGCGGTGCTGGAGTTTCTCTACGAGCGTCAGGCCGTCGCGGCGGCCTGAGGCGAGACCATTCCCCGATCCCGGGCGGCCGCGAGGCCGCCGGCGGCGCCCTGCCGGGCGCCGGACGGGATCGCCGTGTCTGACATCCGGCCCGTGGGCCGAACGAGGCGAGGAGCGCGAGGAGGGACCATGCCGGAGAGACTGGTCGTCATCGGCAACGGCATGGCGGCGGGGCGGGCGATCGAGGAGCTGATCGCCCGCGCCCCCGGCCGCTACGCCATCGAGATCTTCGGTGCCGAGCCGCGGGTCAACTACAACCGCATCCTGCTCTCGCCGGTGCTCGCCGGCGAAAAGCGCTACGAAGACATCCTCATCCACGACGACGCCTGGTATGCGGAAAACGGCATCCGGCTGCACAAGGGCAGGGAGGTCGTCCACGTCGACCGGTCGAGGAAGCGCGTCGTCGCCGCCGACGGTACGGTCGCCGAATACGACAGGTTGCTGATCGCCACCGGCTCCTCGCCGTTCATCGTCCCGGTGCCGGGCTCGACGCTGAAAGGTGTCGTCACATTCCGCGACCTCGACGACGTCGGCGCCATGGTCGCGGCGGCGAAGGGTGGCGGCCGAGCCGTCGTCGTCGGCGGCGGCCTCCTCGGGCTCGAGGCGGCTGCCGGCCTCCGCGCGCAGGGGATGCAGGTGACCGTCCTGCACCTGATGCCGACCCTGATGGAGCGGCAGCTCGATACCGCTGCCGGCTACCTCCTCGAACAGGCGGTCGCGGCGCGCGGCGTCACGGTGGTCACTCGCGCCAACACGCAGGCAATTCTCGCCCGCGAGGAAGGCGGCGAGGAGCGCGTCGCCGCCGTCCGCCTCGACGACGGCCGCGAAATCCCCGCCGACATCGTCGTCATGGCCGTCGGGATCCGTCCGAATGCGACGCTCGCGAAGGCAATCGGTCTCGAGGTCAACCGCGGCGTCCTCGTCGACGACTTCATGGCGACAAGCGATCCCGACATCCTCGCGGTCGGCGAGTGCGTCGAGCACCGCGGCCTCTGCTATGGCCTCGTGGCGCCGCTCTACGAGATGGCGAAGGTTGCCGCCGCCCGACTTTCGGGCGACCCCGCGGCCGCCTACACCGGCTCCGTTACTTCGACGAAGCTGAAGGTCACCGGCATCGACCTGTTCTCAGCCGGCGACTTCGCAGAGGGACGCGACCGCGAGGAGATCGTGCTCCGCGACGCCGGCCGGTCGGTCTACAAGCGGCTCGTCATCCAGCAAGACCGCCTCGTTGGCGCGGTGCTCTACGGCGACACGGCCGACGGCGCCTGGTTCTTCGATCTCCTGAAGACCGGCGCGAGCGTCGCCGATCTGCGCGAGACCCTGATCTTCGGCCAGGGCTTCGCCGGGGGTACCCCGCTGGACCCTACGGCGGCCGTTGCAGCCTTGCCGGATGAGGCGGAGATCTGCGGCTGCAACGGCGTGTGCAAGGGAAAGATCATCGCCGCTATCGGCGAAAAGGGCCTGACCACCCTCGACGGCGTTCGCGCCCACACCAAGGCCTCAGCCTCGTGCGGCTCGTGCACCGGGCTTGTTGAGAAGCTCATTGTCGCTACCGTCGGCGACGCCTACACGGCAAAGACGGTGGCCCCCGTCTGCGGCTGCACCGAGCTCGGTCACGGCGAGGTGCGACGCCTGATCCTCGCCAAGGATCTGAAGTCGATCCCGGCGGTGATGCAGGAGCTCGGCTGGAAGTCCTCCGGCGGCTGCGTCAAGTGTCGCCCGGCGCTCAACTACTATCTGCTGGCTGCCAGGCCCGGCGAATACGTCGACGACGCCCAGTCTCGCTTCGTCAACGAGCGCCTGCACGCCAACATCCAGAAGGACGGCACCTATTCGGTGGTGCCGAGGATGTGGGGCGGCGTCACCTCGGCGAAGGAACTGCGCGCCATCGCCGACGTCGTCGACAAATTCGAGGTGCCGATGGTCAAGTGCACCGGCGGCCAGCGCATCGACCTCCTCGGTATCCGCAAGGAGGACCTGCCGGCCGTGTGGCGCGACCTCAACGCCGCCGGCATGGTTTCGGGCCACGCCTACGGCAAGGCGCTCCGCACCGTGAAGACCTGCGTCGGCTCGGAATGGTGCCGCTTCGGCACCCAGGACTCGACCGGCCTCGGCATCCGGCTCGAAAAATACCTGTGGGGCTCGTGGACGCCGGCGAAGGTGAAGCTCGCCGTCTCCGGCTGCCCGCGGAACTGCGCCGAGGCGACCTGCAAGGACATCGGCATCGTCTGCGTCGACTCCGGCTACGAGATCCACATCGGCGGCGCCGCCGGCCTCGACATCAAGGGAACCGTGGTGCTGACCAAGGTCGCCGGCGACGGTGAGGCGGTCGCTCTCGTCACCGCCGTGCTGCAGCTCTATCGCGAGCAGGGCTACTATCTCGAGCGCATCTACAAATGGCTGGCGCGCGTCGGGCTCGACGTAATCCGCGCCCAGACCGTCGACGACCTCGCCAATCGCCGCGCCCTCGTCGAGCGCTTCGAGCTCTCCCAATCCTTCGCTCAGGTCGACCCCTGGGAGGAACGGGTGAGCGGCGCCGGCGCCGTGCCGTTCCGCCCAATGGCGGACCTGTCCGTCCTGGAGGCCGCGCAATGACCCACCACCCGGCCGGCCTTTCGGGCGACTGGATCGACATCGGCGCCACCGACGACGTGCCGCGCGAGGGCGCCCGCGTCGTGCGCACGCCATGCGGCGAGGTCGCAGTGTTCCGCACGGCTGCGGGCGACCTTCACGCGCTCGACAACCGCTGCCCGCACCGTGGCGGGCCACTCGCCGAAGGCATCGTGCACGGCCATTCCGTCACCTGTCCGCTGCACAACTGGGTGTTCGACCTGCGCACGGGGAAGGCTCAAGGGGCGGACGAGGGCTGCGTCCGCACGATGCCGCTGAAGATCGAGGGCGGCCGGCTCTACCTCGCCGTCGGCGCGCTCCGCGCCGCGGTCGCGGCCTGAGGCGCGCGGCGGTGGACGACGGCGCTCCCGGCGGGTTCGACGGTGCCCCCGCGGTGATCGACGGCGCCTCGACGGCCGGTAGGGCCTCCGGCGGCTCGTCGGCGCCGCCGAAGGCGACGCGCACCACCTGCCCCTATTGTGGCGTCGGCTGCGGCGTCCTCGCCGAGACGAGCGCTGCGGGCGAGGTCGCCGTCTCCGGCGATCCAGACCACCCGGCGAACCGCGGCCGGCTGTGCTCGAAGGGCTCGGCCCTCGCCGAGACCCTCGGCCTCGACGGCCGGCTCCTCCATCCCGAGATCGGCGGCCGTCGGGTCTCCTGGGGCCAAGCGATCGCCAGCGTCGCCGACAACTTTGCCCGCACCATCACCCGGCATGGGCCGGATTCGGTCGCCCTCTACGTTTCCGGCCAGTTCCTGACCGAGGACTACTACGTCGCCAACAAGCTGATGAAGGGCTTTGTCGGCTCGGCCAACATCGACACCAACTCGCGCCTGTGCATGGCCTCCTCGGTCGCCGGCCACCGCCGCGCCTTCGGTGCCGACGTGGTGCCTGGATGCTACGAGGATCTCGAGGAGGCCGACCTCGTCGTCCTCGTCGGCTCCAACCTCGCCTGGTGCCACCCGATCCTGCACCAGCGCATCGCGGCGGCGTGCGCCGCCCGGCCGCACATGCGGGTCGTCGTCGTCGATCCGCGCCGCACCGCGACGGCCGAGACCGCCGACCTGCACCTCGCCATCGCCCCCGACGGCGATGTGGCCCTCTTCGCCGGCCTCCTCGCCCACCTCGCCCGTACCGGTGCTGTCGATCGTGGCTTCGTCGCGCGTGCGACCGCTGGCTTCGACAACGCGGTCGCCGTCACCGCGCATCTCGACATCGCCGCGGTCGCCACCGCAACCGGCCTCGCCGCGGCCTGTGTCGCCCGCTTCTACGCGCTCTTCGCGGCGACGGAGAAGGTAGTCACCATCTACTCGCAGGGGGTGAACCAGTCGCTCTCCGGCACCGACAAGGTCAACGCCATCATCAACTGCCACCTCGCCACAGGCCGCATCGGCCGGCCGGGAATGGGTCCGTTCTCCGTCACCGGCCAGCCGAACGCCATGGGCGGGCGCGAGGTCGGCGGGCTGTCTAACCAGCTCGCCGCCCACCTGGAACTCGACAGCGCCGCCGACCGAGCGCTGGTGCAGCGCTTCTGGGGAAGTCCGCGCATCGCCGAGCGCCCCGGCCTCAAGGCCGTCGACCTATTCCGCGCCGTTGCCGACGGGCGGGTGAAGGCGATCTGGATCATGGCGACGAACCCCGTCGACAGCCTGCCCGAGGCCGACCACGTCCGCGCTGCGCTCGAAGCCTGCCCGTTCGTCGCCGTCTCCGACGTTGTACGGCGGACCGACACCGCCGCCGTCGCCGACGTGCTGCTGCCGGCCGCCGCCTGGGGCGAGAAGGACGGCACGGTGACGAACTCCGAGCGCCGCATCTCGCGCCAGCGCGCCTTCCGGCCGCTGCCCGGCGAGGCGAAGCCCGACTGGTGGATCGTCGCCGCCGTCGCCCGCCGCATGGGCTTTGCCGCCGCCTTCGACTACGGCGGCCCTGCCGACATCTTTCGCGAGCACGCGGCCCTGACCGCCACGGCCAACCACGGCCGCCGCGCCCTCGACCTCGGCGGGCTGGCCGACCTTTCCGGCGACGAGTACCGAAGGCTCGCCCCGGTGCAGTGGCCGGTGCCGGCGGGCGCCGCGCGCATCGCGGCAGCGCCACGACGCTTTTACGCCGACGGCGGCTTCCACACGCCGGACGGTCGCGCTCGCTTCGTGCCTACGCCGCCCGCCGCCGCCGCGTCGGCCGATCCCGCCTTTCCGCTCGTCCTCAACACCGGCCGCATCCGGGACCAGTGGCACACGATGACGCGCACCGGCCTGTCGCCGCGGCTTTCCCGCCACATCGCCGAGCCGTTCGTCGAGATCCATCCGGACGACGCGGCCGCCTTCGGCGTCGCCCCGGCGGCGCTCGCCGTCGTCGAGAGCGCCGCCGGCACCATCGTCGTCCGTGCCCTCGTCACCGACCGGCAGCGCCGTGGCTCGCTGTTCGTACCGATGCACTGGACGGACGAATTCGCCGCCCAAGCCCGCGTCGACGCCCTCGTCGGCGGCGCCACCGATCCGGTCTCCGGCCAGCCGGGCTCCAAGCGCACGCCGGTCGCCGTCCGCCCCTTCGCCGCCGCCTGGTACGGCTTCGCCGTCACGGCCGCCCGGCCGGACCTCGGCGGCCTCGACTACTGGGCGCTCGCCGCCGCCGACGGCGGCTTCCGTGCCGAGCTTGCCGGCACCGCGACGCCGAACGACTGGGCCCTCTTCGCCCGCCGCCTGCTCGGCCTCGGCGAGGACGCGCACGTCATCGCCTATCATGACGCGGCCTCCGGTCGGCACCGCTTTGCCGGCTTCGACGGCGAGCGCCTCGTCGGAGCGCTGTTCACCGCGCCGGAGCCGGTGGAGGTCTCCCGCGCATGGGCCGTCGCCCGGCTCGCCGCCGCCCACACGACGGAGGCGGAGCGGATCGCGGTGCTCGCCGGCCGCGGCGGTGTGGCGGCGCCGGATCGCGGCGCCATCGTCTGCTCGTGCTTCGACGTCGGCGTCCGCCAGATCGTCGCCGCCGTCGAGACGGAAGGCTGCGCCAGCGTCGAGGCGATCGGCCAATTGCTCGGCGCCGGCACCAACTGCGGCTCATGCCGCTCGGAGATCAGGAGGATCGTCGATGGCGCCCTCGTTGCGCAGGCCGTCTGAAGCGAGCGCCCCGGCGCTCGGCCGGCTCGCCCGGCTGCCGGTGTTCCTTAACCTCGACGGCCGCCGCGCCGTCGTCGTCGGCGGCTCTCCCGCGGCCGCCTGGAAGGCCGAGCTCCTCGCCGCCAGCGGCGCCGCCGTCACCGTCGTCGCAGCCGAACCCTCCACCGAGATGACCGTGCTCGCCGCCCGCGGCGCCGCGGCGGGCTCGATCGTCGTCGCCGCCCGAACTTGGGTTCCGGACGACTTCACGGATGCGGCGATCGTTGTCGCCGACGTCGAGGACGCCGACGAAGCCGCCGCCGTCCGCGCCGCTGCCCGCTCGGCGGGCGCGATCTTCAACGCCGTCGACAAGCCGGCGCAGTCCGACATCGAGTTCGGGGCGATCGTCAACCGCTCGCCGGTGGTCGTCGGCATCTCCACCGCTGGGGCGGCGCCGATCCTCGCCCAGGCCGTGCGCCGGCGCATCGAGACGCTGCTGCCGCCGTCGCTCTCCCTATGGGCCGCGGCGGCGGCGCGGCTGCGGGCGACGATCCACGTGCGGCTCCTTCCCGCCGCCCGCCGCGCCGTCTTCGAGCGCCTCGCCGACGCCGCCTTCCGCGAGCCGGCGGCCGACATCGCCGAGGCTGAGGCCCGCCTCGCCGCCATGGTCGACGAGGGCGCGGTTGCGGCCCCGCGCGCGGGCTCCGTCACCCTCGTCGGCGCCGGGCCGGGCGATGCAGAGCTCCTCACCTTGAAGGCCGTGCGGGCAATGCAGGCCGCCGACGTGATCCTCTTCGACGACCTCGTATCCGACGAAGTGCTGGAGCTCGCCCGCCGCGAGGCGAAGCGGATGCTGGTCGGCAAGCGCGGCGGCCGCGCCTCCTGCCGCCAGGAGGACATCAACGCGCTGATGGTGAACCTCGCCAGCCAGGGCAAGCGCGTCGTCCGGCTCAAGTCCGGCGACCCGATGGTGTTCGGCCGCGGCGGCGAGGAGATCGAGGAGTTGCGCAAGGCCGGCATCCCCGTCGCGGTGGTGCCGGGCATCACCGCGGCGCTCGCCGCCGCCGCCGGTCTCGGCGT
>CALRZT010000232.1:0-8142 GCA_943372725.1 Pseudoxanthobacter soli DSM 19599 | reverse complement strand
CCGTGTCGCGCTCGGGATAGTCGACGCCGAAATAGCCGTCGCCATAGGTGCGGATATCGGTCTCCCACGGCTCGGGCTCCTCGCGGATCAGCTCCGGCACGTGCACCTGCGTGTCGAGGACGAGGACGCGGGCCGTCAGCGCCCGCCGGAACAGCGTCACCTGGTCCTCGAAGGTGAGGTGGTAGAGCAGGCCGAGCACGATCACGTAGTCGAAGCCGTTGAGCGGAAAGTCGCGGATGTCCGATTCGACGAAGGTGATGCCCCGCCACTCCTCCGCCGGCGGCAGGCGCTCGCTGCGGGCATCGACGGCGGTGACGTCGAGGCCGTAGCGGTGCGCCATGATCGAGAACCACAGGTGCCCGGCGCCGAGGTCCACCGCTCTTCCGGGCAGCGGCAGCTCGTGCTTGAGGATGTGGCGGAAGGCGGCCGTGCGGAACTTCGGCAGCGAGGCGACCGTCAGCGGCTGGCGGGGCGATGCAGTCACGTGTGTCCGGCCGGAAGGGACGCCGGGGCGCGGGTCCCGGCCGATGCGGAACGATGGTCCGGGGCCGGTCCGAATGCAACGCCGGGGCGGCCGCGGCCTCCGGTCGGCGCCGTCGCCGGCGTTGCGGTGCCGGCGCCGGCGGCCTTAAGCTCGCGCCGCGCCGCCGTGCGGGGTGCCGGAGATACCATGACCGACGAGACGGCCGCCGCCGCCGACGATCCCGCCGAGGCCGCCGACGAAGCCGCCGCCTTGCGGCCGCGCGCCTATGCCGGCCAGTGCGAGATGTGCGGGGCGAAGGGCGAGTTCGTCGGCACCTCGCTCGGCGCCCGCGAATCGTTCCCGTGCCCGACCTGCCGGGCGACGCTTCGCTACCGCGAGCAGGCCGGTGCGATCCTCACCCACTTTGGCCGCGGCCGCTTTTCCTTTTTCACCCGCTTCGTACGCTTTCCGGAGTGCCAGAACCTCGCGATCCTCGAGGCGGCGATTCGCGGGCCGTTCACCCGCCACCTCAAGGGCCACCCCGGCTACGTGCAGTCCTACCTGTTCGAGGATGTGCCCCCCGGCGACAGCCGCGACGGCGTCGTCTGCCAGAACCTTGAGGCGATGACCTTCGCCGCCGAGAGCTTCGACCTCGTCATCACCTCCGACGTGATGGAGCACGTTGCCGACGTCGAAAGGGTGGTGGCCGAGGTGGCGCGCGTGCTGAAGCCGGGCGGCGCCCACGTCTTCTCGATCCCGCTGAAGTTCCCGCTGCGCGACCACTCCCAGGCCCGCGCCCGCCTCGTCGGCGGCGAGATCGAGCACCTGATGGAGCCGCGCTACCACCGCTCCGGAACCGACACGCCGTCCCTCGTCTTCACCGACTTCGGCCGTGACCTCGTCGACCTGCACGCCCGCCACGGCCTCCGCGCCACCTTCCACCGCTCGCACCCGCTCGTGAAGCGCCTCGTCCACAGCGCCGCCGTCATCGCGGTGCGGCCATGACGGTGCCCGTGCCCACCGTCGCACCCGTGCGGTTCGACTACGCCTGCACCGTCTGCGGCCAGCCGTTCCCGGCCGGTGAGTTCGCCGGCCCCGGCGCGATCTGCGGCTGCGGCGCCGGCCGGCGGACGATGGAACTTGCCGCCGCCGTCCTGCGCGCCCACGCCCACGGCATTCCGGCCACTCTCCTCGAGCTCGCCGAGGACCCCGCCATCGCCCCGCCGCGCGTCCTCGACCTCACCCTCGACACGGCGCTCGCGCTCACCACATCCGACCGTCTCGTCCGCGGCGACCCGTTCGGCGACGGCACGGCAGCCGCGGTCGTCACGGTCCCCGGAAGCAACGTGATCCCCGTCGATCTCGCCGCCTTGCCGGCCGCCGACGGCAGCCTCGATCTCGTGCTCCTGCGCGATGTGCTGTTCTGGGTGCCGGACGTGCCGGCCCACCTCGCCGAGGTGGCGCGCGTCCTCGCCGACGGCGGCCACGCCGTCTTCCAGGAGAGTTTCACCTGGCAGTTCCCGGAGGCGACGGTCGAGGCCGATCCCGCCGCCGAGCCGAAGCGCCGCGCCGCCGGCGGCACCCGCAAGCTGGAACGGCGGGTGATCGGCGCCGACGTCCTCGACCTCATGGTCGCCGCCGGCCTCGACGGCTTCGGCTACCGCCCCGGCCTCGCCGTCGACCCGCACTACCGCGACCTACTGCTCGTCGCCCGCCGGCGCCCGCGCCTCAGCCGAGCGTGACCGGCAGACGCTCGAACGCCCGCATGTCGCGCGACGCCCGCCGCCGCGACGGCTCCGCGCCCGGCGCAAGCCGGAAGCGCTCGACCAGCCGCCGCAGCGTGATCGCCATCTCCGCCCGGGCGAGCCGCGCCCCGAGGCAGGCGTGCACGCCGCCGCCGAACGCCCACAACGGCGGTCCGCGCCGGTCGAGGTGGAGCGCATCGGGATCGGGGTAGGCGAGGGGGTCGCGGTGGGCGCTCTCCAGCACCGCCACGACCGCGACACCCGTTTCGAAGACCTGCCCGCCGATCTCCCGCCGCGCTGTGGCGATCCGCGGATTGAGCCGCGCCGCCGGCCCGACGAGGCGCAGCGCCTCCTCGACGAACCCCGCCACGAGCCTGGGCTCCGCCCGGAGCCGGCCCTGCAGGTCCGGTCGCCGTGCCAGAAGGTCGATGGCGTTTCCGAGCGCCGAGGCGGTCGTCTCCACCACCGCCGTGATTATGAAGAACTCCAGGTCGGCCAGTGCAACGCCCGCCAGCGGCACGCCGTCCGCCCCCGCCAGCGGCAGCCGTCCGCTGGCCCGCGGGGCGTCCGCCAGCAGCGCCCGCACCGCCGCCGCCACCGGTTCCAGCCGCCGCGCCTCCCGCAAGGGCGGCAACGGCCGCCAGATCGTCGCGATGTCCTGGCCCATCGCCCGCAACCGCGCGACGTCTTCCACCGCGAGCCCGAGGCCGCGCGCCGCCATCGTGTTTGGCACCGCATCGGCGATCGCCGCGACCGCCTCGACAGTGGTGTCCGCCGCGAGCGGTGCGAGCGTCTGCGCGACGAGCGCTTCGATCGCCTCCGCCGGCCACTGCGCCGACAGCCCCGCCACGTAGTCCTTCAGGATCGGCCGCACCGCCGCGTGCGTCGCCCCGTTCTGGAAGATCGTCATGCCGTCGAGCAGCCCCGCGAGCTGGCCAGCCGCGGGGTCGGTGCGCGCCGTCAGGCGCCGGATGCCGTCGGCCGGGTTCGCCGCGCCGAAGCCGGGATCGCGCAGGAGCGCGGCCACGTCGGCGTGGCGGGTGACGAGCCACGCCTGGTCGGCGGGCGACCACACCGGCGGCCCCGGCGGCTGCGGGATCGGACGGGGGTCAGCGGTGTCGCCCGCCGTCCCGCCGCTCATCGCTGCCTCGACCGCCGCCGCCATCTCAGCCCCCCGCGGCACGGCGCTCGGCGGCGCCCTCGAAGATCACCCGCATGCCGGCGCGGATCGACTGCGCGTGCCGCTTGACGGCTTCGGGGTGGAAGTCCGCCTCCGGCCCCTCTTCGAGCGCGAAAGTGCCGTGGTCGCGGCCGCGCACCAGGGTGGCGAAGTTCTGCCGCCCATCCGCCTGCGCGACCTCGGCCGGCAGATATCGGATGGCGAAGCCGGTGCGCCGGCCGCCGCTGCGGTTCGGCTCGGAGCCGTGGATGACGAGGGCGTGGTGGATCGACATCTGCCCCGCCCCGAGCTCCGCGTCGACCGCGCTCGCTTCGTCGAACTCCGCCAGCACCCGTTCGCGCCGGCCGAGCAGGTTGTCGGGATCGGACGTGTCCTCGTGCGGCACCACTGTCCGGTGGCTCCCCGGCACAAACCGCACACAGCCGTTGTCGCGCCGGCTCGGCGTCAGCGCCAGCCAGGCGGTGACGGCGCGCGGCTCGGCGAGCTTCCAGTGGGTGGCGTCCTGGTGCCAGGAGACGAACTTCTCGTCCTTGCCGCTCTTCGAGATGAAGCTCGTCCCCCAGCAGAGCAGGTCCGGCCCCATCAGGTCCGCCACCGGCTCCACGATGCGCGGGTCGTGCACGAGGTCCCACAGCCAGCGGACCAGCAGGTGCGGCTTGGCGTTCATCGATGGCGGCAGCCGCCCGGCACGCGCCGCCTCCAGCGCCTCGAGGCTGGCGAGGTGGCCGGCGACCTCGTCGGTGCCGAGCACGTCGACGGGCGCAACGAAGCCGTCCCGCTCGAAGGCGTTGCGCTGCGCCGGCGAAAGCCCCGCCATCGCTCGATCTCCCATCAGACGGCCGCATCGGCGGTGGTCGGGGCGGCGAGCCGCAGCCCGCCGCCAAGATACAGCGCCCGCGCCCGCTGGCGCTGGATCTTGCCGCTCGACGTGCGCGGCAGCGCCCCGTGTGTCAGCAGCCCCACCACCGGCACGACGCCGTGCGCCTGCGCCACCCGGTCGCGCAGCGCCGCCATCAGCGCCGCCCGGTCGAGGGCGGCGAGGTCGCGGGTGCGGATTTCGCAGAGAACGGCGAGGCTTTCGCGCCCGTCGTCCGCCACCGAAAATGCCGCCGCCGCGACGATCGGCGTGCCCGGCTCGCCGAGCACCGTGTCCTCGATGTCGACCGCGTGCAGCTTGCGGCCGTAGACGGCGACGATGTCCTTGATGCGGTCGATGATGGCGAGTTCACCGTCCACCACCGCACCAACGTCGCCCGTCGGCAGCAGGCGCTCGCCCGCCGCCGACGTGAACGCCGCCTCGAACGGGACCACGGCCTGATCGGCGCCCGACCAGGTGCCGAGCGCGATGTGGGTGCCGCCGATGCAAACCTCGCCGACCTCCGGCGTCCCGCCCGCCTCGGCCGCTGCCGTGCCCTCGATCGGCCGCAGCCGCACGATGCAGCCGGGCGGGGTGACGCCGCAGGAGACGCGCGACAGCGGTGGCGCGCCCGTGTCGGTGCCGACGGTGGCGAACTCGGCGATGCCGGTGCCGTAGGGCCGCGCCGAAACCAGCAGCGTCGCCTCGGCGAGGCCGTAGCAGGGCATCAGCGCCGCCGGGTCGAAGCCGGCCCCGGCGAAGCGGTCGGCGAAGGCCTTCAGCGTCGCCGCCCGAACCGGCTCCGAGCCGCAGAAGGCGACCTTCCAGCTCGAAAGGTCGAGCTCCTCCGTGCCGCCGTCGGCGGGTGCCCTCCGGACGCAGAGATCGAAGCCGAAGTTCGGTCCGCCGGCGATGGTGGCGCGGTGCTCGCTGATCGTGCTGAGCCAGCGCATCGGCTTCTGCAGGAAGGCGTTCGGCGGCATCAGCACCGAGACGCCGCCCACATACAGCGGATGCAGGATCGAGCCGATCAGCCCCATGTCGTGGAAGGGCGGAAGCCAGGAAACGGTGACGTTGTGTTCGTCGGCCCGCATCGCCGCCTGGATCATCCGCTCGGCGGCGGCGATGTTGCCGTGGGTGATGACGACGCCGCGCGGAGCCCGCGTCGAGCCGGAGCTGTACTGCACCAGGGCCAGAGTGTCGGCACCGGGCTCCGGCGGCAGTGCGCCCGGCGGTCGCCGCAGTGCGCCGGCGACGAGCCGGCGGGTGCCCTCGGGCAGGCCGGGCAGGTCCGCGTCCGCCGCTTCGCTCACCACCGCGAAGGGCCGGCAGTCCGCCACCACGGCGGCGAAGCGGTCGCGGTTCGCCGCCACGGCCGGATAGGGCACCGTCACGGCTACGGCACCCGCCCTGAGGCAGGCGAGGAAGGTGACGACGAAGCGCGTGCCCGGCCCGAGCGCCAGCACGACCGGCCGCCCAGCCGTGCCCTCGGCGATGAGGCCGGCGGCGGTCTCGTCCACGGCCATCATTAGTTCGGCATAGGTCAGGCGGTCGGTGACGGCCTCGCCGCGGGCGAGGAAGCGCACCGCGTCGCGGTCGCCGCGCGACCCCGCATGGCGGCGCAAGGCCGCAAGCAGCGGCTCGGCCGGCGTCTCCACCGTCATCTCCAAGGTCCGGGGCGCCGGCGCCGTCATCGCGGCTCGACCGACGAATCGGGGGCAGGACGGGACTGCCGGATCTCGCTCGTCACCACCCCCATGAAGCGCCGCAGCACCTGCTTGTGCTCGGCGAGCGCCGCCGGATCGAACTCGCCCTCCGGCGCCCGCTCGAGGTCGAAGGTGCCGTGGTCGCGGCCGCGCACCAGCGTCGCCGAACCGCGCACGTCGCCCGCCTGCTTCAGGTCGCCGGCGATGTAGCGCACCGCGAAGCCGACGCGGCGCATCGCCGAGCCGTTCGGCCGCGAGCCGTGGACCGTCAGGAGATGGTGCAGCGACATCTCACCGGGCGCCAGCACCACGTCGACCGCCTCGGCTTCGTCGACCTCGACGAGGATTTCCTCGCGCCCGAGCAGCATGTTCGACCGGTCGCCGCTGTCACCATGCGGCAGCGGCGTCCGGTGGCTGCCGGGGACGACGCGCATGCAGCCGTTCTCGGCCACGCTCGGCGTGAAGGCGATCCATGCCGTCAGGGCGTCGGGGCGGGCGAGACCCCAGTAGGTGGCGTCCTGGTGCCAGGGCACGTGGTCGGGGGTGCCGGGCTGCTTGTTGAAGAAGCTCGAGGCCCAGCACAGGATGTCCGGCCCGAGCACCGCCTCGACCGGGTCGAGCACCCGTCGGTCGTGGACGAGGTCCCACAGCCACGGGATCAGCAGATGCGGCTTCAGGGCGAGCGCCGGCGGCAGGCGGCCGAAGCGGGCGGCCTCGATCGCCTCCAGCCGGGCGAGGCGGTCGGCGGCTTCCGCGGACTCCATCGCCCTCAGCGGGAAGACGATGCCGTCGCGCCGATAGCGCGCCACGTCCTCGGCGCTCATGGTGCCGGCCACGCCGGTCCCTCCTCGCGTCGTCCCCGTCTCCACGTTAGGCGCCTCCGTCCGCGGCGACAATTCCGGCGGCCTCGTCCGGTCGGCCGGCGGGGTGCAGCCAGCCGACCTCGCGCACGGGCGCCGGCGGCCGGCCGCGGCGGCGCAGGTAGGCCTGGCTTCCCGCCTTCACGAGGTCGAGGGCCGCGGCGATCGAGCTCGTCGAAAGCCCGCCGTGGATCTGGTGGAAGGTCGCCTCGCCGACGATGCGGATGAGCTGCGTGCCCGGCAGCGCCAGCGCCCGCGTCAGCGTGTCGGGGTTGACCATGCCGCCGCCCGGCTCGGTGAAGCTCTCGTCATAGCCGCCGAGTTCGTCCCACAGCGCACGCGACAGGAACAGGGCGTTGCTTTCGAGCAGCGGCCCCGTCGGCGGGTCGCGCACCTCGCAGGTGGCGATGTCGAACAGGCGGTAGCCGTCGGCCGGCCACCCGATCGAGGCGAGCAGGGCGTCCTCGCGGGCCTGATCGTAGCCCTCTTCGCCGCTGAGATATTGCCGCTTCGGCCCGAGCTGCCAGTTGAGCGGCGCCACCACGGCGCGCGGATGCCGCCGCGCGGCCTCGACGCAGGCCTGCACGAGCCCCGGCGAGGCGAGCCGCGCACCGTCGATCCAGACGCCGACGAGAGGCGCGCGGGTGGCGGCCAGCCCCTCGTTGACGGCGCACACCGGCGAGGGTGAAACCTGCGAGCAGCGCAGCACCCGCACCGCCGCGCCGAAGGCCGCAAGCGCACCCCCGTCCGGCAACACCCGCGAGCCATTGTCGACGACGACGATTTCCACCCTCAGCGACGGCTCGAGGCGCTGGTAGGGAGGCGACAGCGACTGGATCGTGCGCGGCAGCTCGCGCGCCATTTCGTGGCAGACCACCACGAGGGAAACGTCCGGCGATGGGCCGGCTTCGCTCACAGCGCCGGCCCCGTCCCGTCGCTCCCCGCCGCGCCGGCAGATCCCGTTCCATCGCTGGCATAGGCGGCGACGAAGGCCTCGATGCTGGGGCTCTCGAAGAACTGGATCGGATCGACCGGCACGCGGAATTCCTCCTCCAGCACGCCCGCCATCACCACCGCCTCGACCGAATCGAGACCGAAGGAATCGAAGCGCGCCGCGGTCGGAAAGCCCTCCACCGGGAGATCAAGGACCGAGCTTATGTAGTTGACGAGCCAAGCCCTGAGCGTCTCGGCATCGATCGGTAGGCGGGTCGCTGTCACGCCGGATCCCTCACTCGTGTCGCCTCGCCGGAATGTGCCGCCACACCCGGGCCGTCGTTGCCGTCGCCCGCCGCCAGCGCCCGCACAAGCGCCGCCGGCCCGGCTGCCGCGCCG
>CALRZT010000231.1:0-8243 GCA_943372725.1 Pseudoxanthobacter soli DSM 19599 | reverse complement strand
CGTAGCCGCGTGCCTTCATCTGCGGGATCATCAGCCCGCCGATCGCCGAGGCGTCGGCCACCGCCGAGCCGGAGATGCCGCCGAACAGGGTGGAAGCGGCGATGTTGACCTGGCCGAGGCCGCCGCGGAAGTGTCCGACGAAGCCGGCGGCGAGCGCCACCAGCCGGGCGGCGATGCCGCCGCGCACCATCAGGTCGCCGGCATAGATGAAGAACGGGATCGCCATCAGCGAGAACGAACTGACGCCGGAATTCATCCGCTGGAAGACGATCAGCGGCGGCAGCCCCATGTAGACGACGGTGGCGAGCGAGGCGATGCCGAGGCAGAAGGCGATCGGCGTGCCGATCAGGAGCAGCCCGACGAACGTGCCGAACAGGATCAGGAGTTCCAAGAGACGTCCTCCCGGCCCGGGCCGATGACGAAGCGGCGCACCAGCCGTTCGAGCGAGAACAGGAAGATCAGCACGCCGCCGCCGACGATCGGCATGTAGTCGACGCCGCCGGGCAGCCCGAGGGTCGGCAGGGTGGCGGTCCAGGTGCCGAGCGTCAGCGTCATGCCGTACCAGGCCATCGCCGCGCCGAAGCCGCCGGTGACGACGTCGCTGACGCAGCGCATGGCGAAGGCTGCGCGCGGCGCGGCGATGGCGAGCAGCACCTCGAAGCCGAGGTGGTAGTTCTCGCGGACGCCGACGGCGGCGCCGAGGAAGATGAACCAGCCCATCAGCACGATCGCCGCCGGCTCCGTCCAGGCGGGCGAGGCGTTGAGCACATAGCGCCCCCACACCTGCCAGGCGACGAAGGCGGTCATCAGCACGAGGCCGACGGCGGCGATCCACAGGGCGAGGGTGGAGAGGACGCCGAGGACGCGCGAGATCAGCACCAGCGCCGGCGGGAGGTGGTGGTCGGCGATGCCGTCGGAATGGGCGGTGCGCATGGGGGTGGGGCCTTGTGGGAGCGCGGCGGATGGGACGCGTCCCTCCCCTGACAGGGGGAGGGACAGACCGCGAAGCGGTCAGGGTGGGGCCCGTCAATCCGCACAATCACGCCGGCGTTATTCGCCGGAGTGACAGGCCCCCACCTGCCGGCTTCGCCGGCTGTCCTCCCCCCTGGCAGGGGGAGGACGTGTCAGCGATCCTGGCGCAGGTCAGTGCCAGTCGATCCTCACTCCCCCGCCTGGATGCGGGCGACGAGGTCCTTCAGCTTCGGGTCGGTGACGAAGGAGGCGTAGAAGGGCTGCATCGCGGCGATGAACTCCTCCTTGTTGACCTCGTTGATCTTGGCGCCGCCGGCCTCGACCTTCGCTCGCGACTCCGCCTCGCGGGCGTCCCAGAGCTCGCGCATCTTGGCGACCGAGTCCTTCGCCGCCTGCTTCACCAGCGCCTGGTCCTCGGGGGTGAGCTTGTCCCAGGCGATCTTCGACATCACCAGGGCTTCCGGCGCCATCGAGTGCTGCGACAGGCTGTAGTAGGGCGCGACCTCGTAGTGCTTGGTCGACTCGTAGCTCGGCCAGTTGTTCTCGGCGCCGTCGATGACGCCGGTCTGCAGGCCGGAATAGACCTCGCCGAAGGCCATCGGCGTGGCGTTGGCGCCGAGGCCGTTGACCATGCCGACGAACATGTCGGACTGCTGGACGCGGATTTTCATGCCCTTCATGTCTTCGACGGTGACGATCGGCTTCTTCGAATTGTAGAAGGAGCGCGCCCCGGAATCGTAGAAGGCGAGGCCGATCAGGCCGTGCGGCTCGAAGGCGGCGAGGATCTCCTCGCCGATCGGGCCGTCCATCGTCTCGCGCATGTGCTCCGTCGACTTGAAGATGAACGGCAGCGCCGGGACGCTCGTCTCGGGGATGAGGTTGTTGAGCGGCGCGAGGTTGATGCGGTTCATGTCGATGACGCCGAACCGCGTCTGCTCGATGGTGTCCTTCTCCTGGCCGAGCTGGGCGGCGTTGAGGACGTCGATCGACAGCCGGCCGCCGGAGCGCTCCTTCAGGAGCTCGCCCATGTATTCGACCGCGACCACCGTCGGATAGCCGTCCGGATGGATGTCGGCGGACTTGAAGACGATGGTGTCGGCGGCGAAGGCGGTCGTCGACAGAAGCGCGCCGGCGAGCGCGAAGGGCAGCGTGAAGCTCGTGAAGGCGTTCATTGTTGGTCCTCCCTGGTGGTCGTTGCGAAGCCGGTGCCGCGCGCCCTCCCCGGCGCGCGCGCTCACAGGCGGTAGGCCTCCTTGGCGAGACGGTAGGCGAGGTCGTGCGCCACCTCGTGCGCCTCGTCCTCGTCGAGGCGGTGGGTGACGACGAGGTTCGCGAGAAAGCCGCAGTCGACCCGGCGCGCGACGTCGTGGCGGGCGGGGATCGACGGGAAGGCGCGGGTGTCGTCGTTGAAGCCGACGGTGTTGTAGAAGCCGGCCGTCTCGGTCACGAGCTCGCGGTAGCGGCGCATGCCCTCGGGGCTGTCGAAGAACCACCAGGCCGGCCCGAGCTTCAGACACGGATAGTGGCCGGCGAGCGGGGCGAGCTCGCGGGAATAGGCGGTCTCGTCCAGCGTGAAGAGGATGACCGACAGGTCGCGCTCGGCCCCGAAGGCGTCGAGCAGGGGTTTGAGCGCCTCGACGTAGCCGGTGGGCATCGGGATATCGGCGCCCTTGTCGCGGCCGAAGCGGGCGAAAACCGAGGCATCGTGGTTGCGGAACGAGCCGGGGTGGATCTGCATGACGAGGCCGTCGTCGAGGCTCATGCGCGCCATCTCGGTCAGCATCTGGGCGCGGAAGAGCTCGGCGTCGCCCGCCTCGCCTCGACCCGAGGCGACGCAGTCGAACAGGCGCTCGGCGTCGGCGGGCTCGAGGTTGGCGGTGCGCGCGGTCGGGTGGCCGTGGTCGGTGGCGGTGGCGCCGAAGGACTGGAAGTGCGCGCGGCGGGCGCGGTGGGCGGCGAGGTAGCCGTGCCAGGAGCGGGTGTCCTCGCCGGTCATCTCGGCGAGGCGGTCGAGGTTGGCGGCGAAGCCCTCGAAGTCGGGGTCGACGACGGGATCCGGGCGATAGGCGGTGATGACGCGGCCGGTCCAGCCGGACTGACGGATCATCGCGTGCCACTTGAGGTCGTCGAGCGGGCTCTCGGTGGTGGCGATCACCTCGATGTTGAAGCGCTCGTAGAGGGCACGCGGCCGGAAGTCGTCGCGGGCGAGACAGGCGGCGATGGCGTCATAGGTCTCGTCGGCCGTGTCAGCCGAGAGGCGGACGTCGAGGCCGAACAGATCCTGGAAGGTCTGGTCCAGCCAGAGACGGGTCGGCGTGCCGCGGAAGAGGTGCCAGTGCGCGGCGAAGCGGCGCCAGATTTCGCGCGGGTCGGTCTCGACCATGCCGCCGTCGCGGCGGGGGACGCCGAGGTCTTCCAGCCGCACGCCCTGGCTGTGCAGCATGCGGAAGACATAGTGGTCGGGTACGACGAGGAGCTGCGCCGGATCGGGGAAATGCTCGTTCTCGGCGAACCAGCGCGGGTCGGTGTGGCCGTGTGGCGAGAGGATCGGCAGGTGGCGGACGGCCTCGTAGAGGCGGCGGGCGATCGCGCGCGTCGCCGGATCGGCGGGCAGCAGGCGGTCGTCGGAGATCAGCACGGCACGGCCTCCCGGGACGCTTCGCTCTCATCGGCGGGGGCGGAGAGGACACGGCGGACGCAGGCGAGGTGGGCGTGCATGGCGGCGCGGGCGGCCTCGGGATCGCGGACCGCGATGGCGGCGAGAATCGCCTCGTGCTGGTGCGCCGTCTCCTCGCGGGCGCCACGGAACAGACCGGTGGCGTCGCCCATGCGCAGGAACAGGGGCGAGACCATCTCGCGCCAGAGCTGGTCGACGATGCGCGTCAGCACCTCGTTGCCGGTCGCCGCGGCGACGCGGACGTGGAAATTCTGGTCGGCGGCGCCATGGGCCTTGGCGTCCGCACTGACCCGCATCTCGGCGATGGCGGCGGCGAGGGCCGCGAGGTCGGCGTCCGACCGGGCGAGGGCGGCGCGGGCCGCCGTCTCGCCCTCGATCGCCTCGCGCGCCTCGACGAGAGCGAGCGGGCCGCTGCCGGCGTCGGCGAGGGCGCGGGCGACGCCGCCCGACAAAAGGTCCGGCGGCGGAACGTGGACGACCCAGGCGCCGGAGCCCATCCGGACCTCGACGACGCCGGCGAGTTCGAGGGCGATCATCGCCTCGCGGACGACGGGGCGCGACACCCCGAGGGATTGCGCGAGTTCGCGCTCGGCGGGCAGGCGGCTACCGACGCGCAGTTCGCCGGCAGCGACGAGGCCGGCGAGTTGTTCCGCCACCTTCTGGTAGAGCCGAAGCGGCGCGATAGGTGTGATCGGCACGGCGAGCCTCCTCCAAGGCTTGCCGAGTATGAACGCGTTGGTTAGATGGTCAAGTGGCCAGACCAGTTTGGGCTGGCCGGTGGGGGCTGGAGAGGAGGGGGCGGGATGCGGCTGCAGCAGGGGGACGCTGCCGGTTGGGCGAAATCGCCGGCGCGGGGCACCGGCAAGGGACCATCGCTGCTCTGTCTCGGCGAGGCGATGGTGGAGTTCAACCGGCCGGACAAGGGGAGCGACTGGCGCCAGGGCTTCGGCGGCGACACCTCCAACACCGCCATCGCGGCGGCCCGCCTCGGCGTTTCCACCGGCTACGTCAGCCGGGTCGGCGGCGACCTGTTCGGCCGCATGCTGCTCGAGCTGTGGAAGGCGGAGGGCGTCGACACGGCGACGGTGCAGGTCGACCCGGCCGCCCCGACGGGCCTCTATTTCGTCACCCACGGCCCCGACGGCCACAGCTTCGAGTACCGCCGCGCCGGATCGGCGGCGAGCCGCCTGACGGCGGATCGCACGCCGCTCGCGGCGATCCGTGCCGCCCGGGTACTGCACCTGTCGGCGATCAGCCAGGCGATCTCCGAGACCGCTTGCGAGGCGTCGTTCGTCGCGATCGAGGCGGCGCGGGCGGCAGGCGTCACCATCTCCTACGACACCAACCTCAGGCTGAAGCTGTGGACGCTCGACCGCGCCCGCGCCGTCATCGACGCGACGCTGCGGCTGTCCGACATCGTGCTGCCGGGGCTCGACGACGCCCGCACGCTGCTCGGGACCGACGACCCCGACGCGATCTGCGACCGGCTGCTGAAGCGCGGCGCCAAGGTGGTGGCCCTGACGATGGGGGCCGACGGCGTGCTCGTCGCCACCCGCGAGCGGCGGCAGCGGTTCGCCCCGCACCGCGTCCGGGCGGTCGATGCGACGGGGGCAGGCGACGCCTTCGACGGCGCGTTCCTGGCGGAGTGGCTGGCGACCGGCGACGCCTTCGCCAGCGCCCGCTTCGCCAACGCCGCCGCCGCGCTCTCCGTGCAGGGCATCGGCGCGGTGGCGCCGCTGCCGCGCCGCGACGCCGTGGAGGCGCTGCTGCGGTCCGCCGGAGAGGTTTGAAAGCGCGAAGGGCACGTCGTCGGGCCTCGACAATTCATATGATGACTTGTATGTCATAGTATGAATTTTTCGGGCGGTCATCCCCTTTTTGCAGGGTCCGCCGGGCGAGGAGAGCGACGCGCATGCGGATCGAGAAGCGGTGGGCGCCGACGCCCGAGGAGGCCAAGGGCTTCGACACCGAGGCGCTCAGGAAGGCCTTCCTGGTCGAGAACCTGTTCCGGGCGGGCGAGATCGCCATCGTCGCCACCCACCTCGACCGGCTGATCGTCGGCGGCGCCGTACCGGACGGGGCGCCCCTGACTCTCTCGGCCGCCGCCCCCACCGGCACGCCGGGCTTCCTCGACCGGCGCGAGATGGCGGTGGTCAACATCGGCGCCGGCGGCGGCGTCACGGTCGGCGGCACGCGCCACGCCCTTGCCCACCGCGACGTCATCTACATCGGCATGGGCGCCGGCCCGGTGACCTTCGACAGCGACGAGGCGGCCGCGCCGGCGCGGTTCTACTTCGTCAGCGCCCCGGCCCACATGGCGCACCCGACGGTGGCGATCCCGCAGGCCAGCGCCAAGCGCGTCGATCTCGGCACGCCGGAGACGTCGAACCAGCGGTCGATCTTCCAGTTCGTGCACCCGGCGGTGTGCAAGTCGTGCCAGCTCGTCTTCGGCTACACCGCGCTCGCCACCGGCTCGGTGTGGAACACCATGCCGGCGCACGTGCACGACCGCAGGTCGGAAGCCTATCTCTACTTCGCCGTGCCGGAGGCGGCGCGCGTCTTCCACTTCATGGGCGAGCCCGACGAGACGCGCCACCTCGTGCTGAAGAACGAGGAAGGGGCGCTGTCGCCGGGCTGGTCGATCCATTGCGGCGCCGGTACAGCCAACTACACCTTCGTGTGGGCGATGGCGGGCGACAACGTCGACTATACGGACGTGGACCCGGTGGCGATGGAGAGCCTGCGTTGACGATGAGCCTGTTCTCGCTCGCCGGAAGGCGCGCTCTCGTCACCGGCGCCAACACCGGCATCGGCCGCGGCATCGCCGAGGCTCTCGCCGCCGCCGGCGCCACGGTCGTACTTGCGGGGCGCTCGCCGATGGACGAGGCGATGGCGGCGATAACCGCCGCCGGGGGCAAGGCCGCGCCGCTCCGGCTCGAGCTCCGCGAGGTCACCTCCCCCGACGGTGCCGGGGCGGCGTTCGACGCGGCGGTGGGGCTCGTCGGGCCGATCGACATCCTCGTCAACAATGCCGGCATCATCCGCCGTGCCGACGCCGTCGACGTGACGGAGGCCGACTGGGACGCGGTGATGGATTCGAACCTGAAGTCGGCGTTCTTCCTCTGCCAAGCGTTCGGGCGGCGGGTGCTGGCGGAGCCGGGGCGGACGGGCAAGGTGATCAACGTCGCCTCGCTGCTCGCCTTCCAGGGCGGCATCCGCATCGCCGCCTACACCTCGTCGAAAAGCGGGCTCGCCGGGCTGACGCGGCTGCTCGCCTGCGAATGGGCGGGCCGCGGCATCAACGTCAACGCCATCGCGCCGGGCTATGCCGAGACCAACAACACCGAGGCGCTGCGCGCCGACACCGAGCGCTCGACCGAGATCTTGAAGCGCATCCCGGCGGGGCGCTGGGCGAAGCCCGCCGACTTCGGCGGCGCGGCGGTGTTCCTCGCGAGCGAGGCATCCGACTATGTGCACGGGGCGGTGCTGCCGGTCGACGGCGGCTGGCTGGCACGGTGAGGGAGGCGAAGATGACCGACACCACGGCCTCGGGCCCCTTCGTCGACGCCGCAGCGGCGGCCTGGACTGACCTCGGCGGCGGCATCCGCCGGCAGTTGCTCACCCACGACGAGCAGATGATGATGGTGCGCGTCGCCTTCGAGGCGGGTGCCGTCGGTGCGCCGCACAGCCATCCGCACATACAATGCAGCCTCGTCGAATCGGGCACGTTCGACGTCACCATCGCCGGCGTGACGACCAGGCTTGCCGCCGGGTCGTCGTTCCTGGTGCCGGGCAATGCGGTGCACGGCTGCGTGGCGGTGGAGGCGGGTGCCCTCGTCGACGTGTTCACGCCGCCGCGGGCGGAGTTCCTCGGAGACTGACGGGAGAGGCATGACGCGCCGGCCGAAGCTCGCGGACAAGGTGATCGAGGCGCTGCGCCAGCGCATCGACGACGGCGACCTGCGCCCGGGCGACCGGCTGCCGACGGAGCCGGCGCTGGTGGAAAGCTTCGGCGTCAGCCGCACGGTGGTGCGCGAGGCGATCGCGGCGCTCGCCGCCGACGGCCGGGTGGAGGCGCGCCAGGGATCCGGCGTCTTCGTGCTCGCCCCCGCCGAGGACCGGCTGACGATCCTCGTGCCGGAAGCGCACGACCGGCTGACGACGGTGCTGAACGTGCTGGAACTGCGCACCGCCATCGAGGTGGAGGCGGCCGCACTCGCCGCCCGCCGCCGCTCGGGCGCGCAGGAGGCGGCGATCCGCGAGGCCTTCGCCGCCTTCGAGGCGGCGATGCGCGGCGGCGGCGGCACCGCGCCGGCGGACTTCGCCTTCCATCTCTCGATCGCGCTCGCGACCAACAATCCGCTCTACCCGCAGTCGCTCGAGACCCTAGGCCACCGCACGATCCCGCGCGACTTCCTGGCGGCGATTGCCGGCGACGCCATCCACGGCCCCGCCTATCTCGCCCGCATCCACGCCGAGCACGCCGCGATCCTGTCGGCGATCGCCGAGGGTGACGGCGACGGCGCCGCGCTGGCGATGCGGGCGCACCTGTCGCGCAGCCGCGACCGCTACCAGTTGCTGCTGCAGGCGCACC
>CALRZT010000230.1:0-8265 GCA_943372725.1 Pseudoxanthobacter soli DSM 19599 | reverse complement strand
CGGAGGCCGCGGCCGCCTCGGCGAGAGCGGCGCGGGCCTGCGGATCGCGGATCAGCCGCTCGAGGGCATCCGCGAGGGCGGCGGGATCGCGCGGCTCGACCAGCACCCCCGTCCGGCCATCGTCGATCACCTCCGGGATCGCCGAGACCCGCGTCGAGACGCAGGCGAGGCCGAGCGCCTGGGCTTCCATCAGGACGTTGGGCAGCCCATCGCGGTCGCCGCTGCGCGTCACCCGGCTCGCCAGCACGAAGATGTCGGCCGCGGCACAGGCGGCGATCACCACCGATTGCGGCTGCGCCCCGCGCCAGTCGACGCGGTCGGCGATCCCGAGACGCTCGGCCAGCGCCTTCAGGCGCGGCACCAGCGTGCCGCCGCCGATATGGACGAACCGCCAATCGAGGTCGGCCGGCAGACGCGCCAGGGCGCGCAGCACGTCGTCGAGGCCCTTCTTCTCGACGGCGCGGGCGACGCTGACGATCGTCACCGGGGCCAGGCGCCCGTCGCGGTCGGCCGGTCGCGGCGCCGGCACGGGGAAGCGGGCGAAGTCGAGGCCGTGATAGACGAGGGCGACCTTCTCCGGCTGGTCGGACAGCGACCGCAGCTTCGCCGCGTTCACCGCCGTGCAGGTGGTGCCCCAGTCGGCATCGGCGATCTTCTCGGCGAGCTCCCAGTCCGGCGAGGTCCAGATGTCCTTGGCGTGGGCGGAGAACGACCACGGCAGGGCCCGCATCTTTGCCGCATATCGCGTCACGGAGGCGGGCGTGTGCAGGAAGTGGACGTAGAGGCCGTCGATGTCGGCCGGAAGCTCGGCGGCGAGCACGCAGGCCTGGCCGAAGCGGCGCCGGCGGCTCGCCGAGCGGTCGCGGGCGAAATCGCGCTCGTAGGCGGCGAGCGCCCGGGCGTAGCCGGGCAGGGCGATGGCGGCACGGCGGCCGGCGGCGACGCGCGGCGGGTCGTCCTTGAGGTACTCGGGGAGATAGAGGACCTCGGCACGGATCTCCCGGTGCACCGGATGGACGGCGCCGTCGGTCGGCCGGCGCAGCGAGACGATCAGGACGTCGAGGCCGCGACGCTCGAGCCCCAGGATCTCCTGGGCGATGAAGGTCTCCGACAGGCGCGGATAGCCCTTCACCACGACGGCGACGCGGGTCATGGCCGCAGCGGCGCCCGGGGGGCCGTCACAGCACGGCGGCGGTGCGCCGCATCCGCTGCTTGTCCGCCAGGAACTCGCCGACCCGGCCCTTGATGACGCCGAGGCCGCCGAGCAGGTTCGGCGGGCCGCTCACCGACGGCGGTGCCTGAAGCGGCAGTTCGGCGAGCGCGGCGGTCATCAGGCCGACGTCGGGGTACTGCTCGATCGGCAGCACGCGCAACAGCCCGACCTCCTCGGCCCGGGCGGCGCGGATCGCCTGCTCGCGGCGCGGCACGACGCGCGGCACGAGCAGCGTCGGTTTGTCGAAGGAGAGGATCTCGCAGAAGATGTTGTAGCCGCCCATGCCGACGATGGCCGTGGCGCCGTCGAGCAGCGGCTCGATCTGCGGCGTGAAGTCGATGACGTGCACCTCGCGCAGGTGGCTGGCGCGCTCCATGAAGCCCGCCTGGTGCTCGGAATCCATGAACGGCCCGAGCACGATGACGGCGGGGAACAGCGGCCGCTGGCGAGCCTCGTAGGCCCGCATCACCCAGTCGACCAGTTCGACGCCGTCACCGCCGCCGCCGGGGCTAACGAGAATGTAGGGATCGTCGCCGAACGGCGAGCGAAACGTCGCCGCCGCGGCCTGCGGCAGTTCGCGGCGCAGGTAGCCGGTGAACAGCGCCTTGCGCCGCACCGCCTCGCTGACGCCGACGCCGACGAGCGGGTCGTGGATCTCCGGCAGCCCGTAGACCCAGATCTCGTCGTAGAGGCTGCGCAGGGCCGCTGGCACACCCTTGCGCGACCACTCCTCCTGCAGGAGGTCGGCGTCGTCCATGACGTCGCGCAGCCCGAGCACGCAGCGCGTGCCGATGGTGGCGACCTTCTCCAGCGTGCTGCGCACCTCGCCGCGCAGGCCGAGCGGTTCCTTGTCGACGAGGAACACGTCGGGGCGGAACACCATGGCGGTGTGCTCGATGATCGAGGCGCGGATCGCCAGCGTTTCCTCGATGTCGAGGCGCAGGCTCAAGGAGGTGTAGTCGCCGTCGCGCAGCTTGATGACGCCGGGAATGCGCACGAAATCGACGCGGGTGCGGAAATCGAAGCTGCCGATGATCGGCGATCCCGACAAGATCAGCACCGACATGTCGGGGAACTCGTCGACGAGCGCATGCGCGATCGTCCGGCAGCGGCGCAGATGCCCCAGGCCGAACGAATCGTGGCTGTAGATGAGGACCTTCGGCGCTTTCGGGAACATTCTCTGCAGGGTTTCGGCGCGCGGCCGCACTGGCCTCGTCGCGGCTGGGGCGATGCAAAGGGAGATGGCCGGTCCGCCGCCCCCCCGGGTCGGAATTTCCTCCGGCTGCGCCCGACTGCCGCTGATCCGCGACGGCGGGAGATTGCGTGCGCGACGCGATCCTTTCTGCGTCAGGATGAGCCTAGTCCCGAACCGACGCCTTCGTAAAGCGCCGCCTCACCCGCCGTGGCGATAAGGTGCACCGTGTGGGCATCTCGGCAACGGCCGTTGCATCCGGCGGCGAGCCGGTGTCAAGGTTCGCGCCGCGGGGTGTGCGGGACGTGCGGAGTTCGCCGTCGTCCAGCCCGGCCCCGCCTGCGCTCCGGGTCTTCCGGACGCCGGCGGCCGAAACGGACGACGAGTATGCAGAAGACGCTTTTCGGTTTCATTTGGCATTTCAGCTGGCGGCAGCAACTGCTGATCCTGCTGATCACCGTCTTCTCTTTCCCGCTCGTCTATATGTCTCTCGAAGTTCCGAAGTGGATCGTCAACAACGCGATCCAGGGGAAGAATTTTCCGCAGTCGTTCCTGGGTTACCAGTTCGACCAGATTCCCTATCTCGTGCTTCTCTGCATGATCTTTCTGGCGCTGGTCGTCGCCAATAACGTCATCAAGTATGTCCTGAACCTCTACAAAGGGGTTGTCGGCGAGCGGATGCTGCGGCGCCTGCGGCACCAGTTGTATTTCCAGGTGCTTCGCTTTCGTCCGGCGCAATTCCGCAAGGTCTCGTCCGGCGAACTGATTCCGATGATCACGGCCGAGGTGGAGGATCTCGGCGGCTTCATTGGCGATGCGGTGGCCGTGCCGGCATTCCAGGGCGGCACGCTGCTCGTCTATCTGTTCTTCATCTTCATGCAGGACCCGCTTCTCGGGTTCGCGGCAGTCTCGCTCTATCCCGTCCAGGCCTACATTATCCCGAAGCTGCAGCGCCGTGTGATCATCCTCTCGCGTGACCGCATCAAGAACGTCCGCCGCATCTCCGACCGAATCGGCGAGAGTGTCGGCGGCACCATCGACGTCCATGCCAACGATACCTCCGCCTGGCATCTGGCAAATATCTCCGATCGACTGTTCGAGAACTATAATATCCGCTTCGAGATCTACAAGCGGAAGTACATGATCAAGTTCGTGAACAACTTCATGAACCAGCTTCCGCCGTTCCTGTTCTATCTGATCGGCGGCATCCTCGTCATTCAGGGCTCCATCTCCTTCGGTGCGCTGGTCGCGGTGCTGGCGGCCTACAAGGATCTCGCCAGTCCGTGGAAGGAGCTGCTCGACTACTACCAGAACATGTCGAACGTGCAGGTGAAGTACGAGACGATCGTCGAGAACTTTGACCCGCCGGAGATCTATCCGCCCGAGCGCCTGCTCGCCGATCCGGCGGACGGCGTCGTGCTCACCGGGCCGCTGGTGCTGGCCGGACTGGTGGGCGGTGCCAATGCGGCCAAGCCCGAGGTGCAAGGGGTCAGCATCGATGTCCCCGACGGCGGTCACGTCGGCCTGATCGGCGCCGACGGCAGCGGCCGCACCGAAGTGATGCAGATGGTCGCCGGCCTGATGTCGCCGAGTTCCGGCAAGGTCGAGGTCGGCGGTCGGACCGTCGACGGCCTGCCGGAATCCGTCCTCGGCCGCCAGGTCGCCTATGTTGGCCCGGCGCCGCACGTCTTCAACGAAACGATCCGCACCAACGTCATCTACGGACTACGCCACCGGCCACTCGGGCCGCCGGAGATTGAGGAGGCGGATGCAAAGCGGCGTGCCCTCGAAGCTGCGGCGACCGACAGCACGCCGTTCGACTTCCTGTCGCCGTGGGACGATCTCGCCGCCGCCGGCGTCGAGACCACGGCGGCGCTCGACGACCTGGTGATGCAGACCCTTGCCGACGTCGGGCTGGGCGACGACATTTACCACATGGGACTGCAGGCGCGCATCGACCCGGCAGTCGACGGCGATCTGGTCGGCCGGGTGCTGTCGGCCCGACGGGCGATCGTCGAGCGGATCGGCAGCAATCGGGAGATCGGCGACCTCGTCGAACTCTGGAGCGCCGACCGCCTGAACCTCAGCGCCACCATCGCCGAGAACGTGCTGTTCGCGCTCCCGACGGACGCGTCCACACCCATCGGTGCGATTCCGTCCGATCCGCTCGTCGTCGCCACCCTCGACGAGGCCGGACTGTCCGACGATCTCGTCGCCCTCGGCGTGTCGGTGGCGGAGACCATGATCGAACTGTTCTCGACCATGCGCGGCGACGACAGCCTGGTCGGCACCTATTCCTTCATCGCCATGGACGAACTGCCCGCCTACGAGGCGCGGCTGAAGCGAATGAAGGCGTCCGGCGCGGCGTCGCTCCCGGCGGCCGACAAGGCGGCCTTCATCGGGCTCGCCTTCCGGATCGTTCCCTCCCGCCACCGTATCGCGGAGATCAGTTCGGAGCTCGAAGCCAAGATCATCGCCGGTCGCGACCTGTTCCGGCGCAAGCTCGACGACGGATCCGGGCGCTATGTCCCCTTCGACCCCGAGGTCTACATCGCGTCGCTGACGATCGAGGACAATCTCTTGTTCGGCAAGATTCGCGTCGATCGCCGCGGCGCCCGCGAACGCATCGACGCCTTCGTCAGCGATACGGTGTCCGAACTCGGCCTGCGACAGCCGGTCGCTCGTGCGGGCCTGGAGTTCCAGGTCGGCGTCGCCGGATCGCGGCTGACGAGCGGCCAGCGCCGTCGCATTGGTGTCGCCCGGGCCCTCGTCAAGCGGCCGACGCTGGCCTTGTTCGACGATTGCATCGACGATCCCGCGACGCTCGCGGCCGTCCGCCGGAGGCTGGAGGGCCGCACCGCGATCTTCGGCGCCAGTCAACCATTCTCGTTGAGGGGCCTCGACAGCTACTACGCGCTGCGCTTTGGTCGCTTGGTGGCCGAGGGCACATACGATACCGTCGTGTCCGCTTTCGAAGAGGAACCTGCGGCGCCGCCCAACGGGGCGGGGGCGCGCCAGAAGGGGGAGGTCGAGGCGTGAGCCTGGACGGCGAGGTCGAGGCACTCCGGCGCGTGCCGCTGTTCAGGGGCATCGACCCGACGAAGCTGCGCCTGCTCGCCTTCATGAGCGAGCGGATCAGCTTCCGGCCGGGCGAGCGACTGTGCGAGCAGGGCGAGCGTGGTGACGCCGCCTACATCATCCTGTCCGGTCAGGCCGACATCCTCGTCCGCACACCGCAGGGTGAGCAGGCCGTCGCGAAGGTCAAGGAGAACGACATCGTCGGCGAGATCGCCATCCTGATCGACGTGCCGCGCACCGCATCCGTGGTGGCGGCGACGGAGCTCAACGCGCTCGCCGTTTCGAAGGAGAGCTTCCTGAAGCTCCTCAGCCACTTTCCCGAGATGTCGCTGGAGATCATGCGCGTGCTGGCGCAGCGGCTCGAGCGCACGACGCGCGACCTCGCACAGGTCCGTGCGGCTGCGGCCGGGCGCTGAGGCGACACTGTGGACCCAGCCGATCGCCTGACCATCCGATTCTGGGGGGTGCGCGGTTCCCTACCGGCACCGGGTCCGTCCACCGTGCGCTATGGTGGCGAGACGACCTGTCTCGAGGTGATGGTGGGAGGCGAGCGCGTCATCGTCGATTGCGGGTCGGGTGCGCGCTGGCTCGGTCTCGAACTGATGCGGCAGGGGGCGCTGGGCGCCGACCTCCTCTTCACCCACTCCCACATGGACCACATCTGCGGTCTGCCGTTCTTCGTTCCGGCCTATGACCCGAACTACGACATCCGCCTGTGGGCGGGGCACGTGGCGAGCGCCGGGGCGCACCAGGACATCCTCGAGCGGCTAATGTCGCCGCCGATCTTCCCGGTGCCGACCGCGGCCCTGAAGGCGTGCCGATTCCGCTCCTTCCACGCCGGCGAGTCGATCGATCTGCCGAGCGGCGTCCGCGTCGACACCGTCCGTCTCAATCATCCGGGCGGGGCGACCGGCTACCGCTTCGATCATGCGGGGCGGCGGCTCTGCATCATCACCGACCACGAACACGGCGACGGCGATATCGACGCGGCGGTGGCGGCCTTCGTCGCCGGCGCCGACATCATGGTCTACGACGCCATGTACAACGCGGCGGAATATCCAAACCGCATCGGCTGGGGCCACTCCACCTGGCAGGAGGGGCTGGCGTTGGCGGCGCGGGCCGGCGTGCGGCGCACGGCCATCTTCCATCACGATCCGATCCGCACCGACGACGACCTCGACCGCCTGGACGGGGACGTGAAGGCGATCGATCCCCGGGCGCTGGTGGCGCACGAGGGACTGGTGCTCGACGCGGCGGACTAACGGTCGCCCGGCGGCGACATCCATCAGCGAGGCGAGGCGACATGAAACTCGGCAGTGCCATCAGTGCGGTGGTGACCGGCGGCGCGTCCGGCCTCGGAGCGGCGACGGCGCGCACGCTGGCCGCGATGGGCGTGCGGGTCGCCCTCTTCGATCTCGACCGCGGCCGTGGCGAGGCGGTGGCGGCGGAGATCGGCGGGCTGTTCTGCGAGGTCGACGTTACCAGCGACGCGAGTGTGACGGCCGGTTTCGAGGCGGCACGGGCGGCGCACGGACAGGAGCGGATCCTGGTCAATTGCGCCGGCATCGCCCCGGCCGCCCGCACCCTGTCCCGCAGCGGCCCGCACTCGACGGCGTTGTTCGAGAAGGTGATCCTGGTCAACCTCGGCGGCAGCTTCCGCTGCCTGTCGCTGGCGGCGGCCGGCATGGCGGGGCTCGAGCCGGTGACGGCCTCCGGCGAGCGCGGCGTCATCGTGTCGACCGCCTCTGTCGCCGCCTTCGACGGCCAGATCGGGCAGGCGGCCTACGCGGCCTCCAAGGGTGGCATCGCGGCGCTGACGCTGCCTGTCGCGCGCGACCTGTCGCCGAACGGCATCCGCGTGATGACGATCGCTCCGGGCATCTTCGAGACGCCGATGCTCTCGGCACTGCCGGCGGAGGTGCAGGAGTCGCTCGGGCGGCAGGTGCCATTCCCGTCACGGCTCGGCCGGCCGGACGAGTATGCGGCCCTCGTCGTGCACATCTGCGAGAACGAGATGCTGAACGGCGAGACCATCCGCCTCGACGGCGCCATCCGCATGGCGCCGCGGTAACCGGCAAGCGGTCAGGAGCCGGGCCGGCTCGCCCCTTCGGCGAGGCCGAAGTCATAGGGCCCGGGGAAGCGCTCGACATATTGCAGGTGGCTAACGAAGCCCGTCTCCGCCGACCAGGTGTGGGCGAGATAGGCCGGCGGCTCCAACACGAACAGCGCTGTTGCCGAATCCGCGAGATCGAGTGCCACCTGGTGCGCGACGCTTGGCACGATCATCGCGAGCGTTCCGCCGAAGGCCGCCGTGATGGCGCGGTGGACGTGGCCACAGACGACGCGGCCGACCTGCGGGTGACGGTGAATGACCCCCTCCATCGCCGCCCCGTCGCGCAGCAGGATCGCATCCATGTGCGACAGGCCCGTCTTGAACGGCGGATGGTGGACTGCGACCAGCGTCGGCCGATCGGGCGCGGCCGCCAGCGTCGCGTCGAGCCAGTCGAGGGTGTCCATGCCGAGTTCGCCGAGCGCGCGTCCCTCGACGAGGCTGTCGAGGCAGACGAGGCGCAACGGGCCGACGTCGGCGACGTAGTTGATCGCGCCATCGCTAGCTGCGCCGATCCAGCCCGTGCTTGCCAGGCCCTCGCGCATGGCGGCGCGGCGGTCGTGGTTGCCGGGAATGACGTGGACCGGCATCGGCAGCGCCGACAGGATCTCGCGCGCCATCGCATACTCGCGCGGATCGCCGCTGTCGGCGATGTCGCCCGTCACCAGAACC
>CALRZT010000229.1:0-8276 GCA_943372725.1 Pseudoxanthobacter soli DSM 19599 | reverse complement strand
CCGCCTACATATCGGCGGTCTCACTCCCGGATGCTCCCCGACATGACTGACTTCCTCGGTTCGGGCGCCGCCCCGAACATGTCCTCCCGTTTCCCGAACTGGCACGGCACGACCATCGTCACCGTTCGCAAGAACGGCCGCGTGGTGATTGCCGGCGATGGCCAGGTCTCCCTCGGCCAGACCGTCATCAAGGCGAGCGCCCGCAAGGTGCGCCCGCTCGGCAAGGGCGACGTCATCGCCGGCTTCGCCGGTGCCACGGCGGACGCCTTCACGCTGCTCGAGCGCCTCGAGACCAAGCTCGAGCAGTATCCCGGCCAGCTGGTCCGCGCCGCCGTCGAACTCGCCAAGGACTGGCGCACCGACCGCTACCTGCGCCAGCTCGAGGCGATGATGATCGTCGCCGACCGCTCCTCGAGCCTCGTCCTCACCGGTACCGGCGACGTGCTGGAGCCGGAAGGCGGCATCATGGGCATCGGCTCCGGCGGCATGTATGCGCTCGCCGCCGCCAAGGCGCTCGCTGACACGGACCTCGACGCCGAGCAGATCGCCCGACGGGCGATGGCGATCGCTTCGGAAATCTGCGTCTACACCAACGGCAACGTCATCGTGGAGAGCCTCGGTGCCGACGCCTGACGACTGGTCGGCGGCGGTCGCCGCCGGCCTCGTCGATCGCGCCGGCGCCGAGCGCCTCGCCGCCTTCTTCGCCGCCCGCGAGCGAGCGGAGTTCGCCGGCGACGCCGAGGCGGTGCGCTTCGTGCGCGGCTTCCACGACGTCTTCCTGGCGATCGGCGTCGCGATCCTCGTCTTCGGCGTCGGCTTCGCCGCCATGCTGGTGGCGGGCATCCCGATCGGGACGATCGTGCCGGCCGTCGCGGCGTGGGGCCTCGCCGAGGTGTTCACCCGCCGGCGCCGCCTGGTGCTGCCGTCGATCGTGCTGGCGGCCGCCTTCACGGCGGCCGCGGGGCTGACGGTCGCGACCCTCTATGCCCTCGGCCTCGAGCTCGCCACCCCCGGCTCGTCCGACCTTCCGGCCGACTGGTCGGAAGGCGCCGTCGGGCTGTCCGGAGCGGCCGGCGCGATCGTGGGTGCGCTCGCCTTCTTCGCCCGCTTCCGCCTGCCCTTCGCGCTGGGGGCAGCGGCGCTGTCGGCGGTGGTGATGGTGCTCATCGGGCTCCTGTGGTGGGGCGCCGGCGACGACGTCTTCTCCCTCGTCACGCTCGCAACCGGCCTCGCCGTGTTCGCGCTTGCGATGGTCTTCGATCTCGAGGATCCAGGCCGCAGCGGCCTCGGCTCCGACAACGCCTTCTGGCTCCACCTCGTGGCGGCGCCGGTGATCGTCTACGCCGCGATCGGCCTGTTCGGGATCGAGAGCCGCTTCGACCTCGGGCTCGAGGACGCCCTCGTGGTCGTCGGTATCGTCGTGGCGCTCGGCCTCGTCGCGCTCGCGGTCGACCGGCGGGCGCTCCTCGTCGCGGGCCTCGGCTATCTCGGCTTCGCCATCGGCCGCCTGATCGCCGCCACCGAGCTCACCAGCGAGACGATCGTGGCGGCGACCCTCGTCGTGCTCGGCCTCGTCATGGTGGCGCTCGGCAGCGGCTGGCAGCCGGCGCGCCGGGGTGTCCTGCGGCTTCTCCCGGCGGGGCTGAGGGCGCGGCTGCCGCCGGTGCACCCGGCATGACCGCCGGCGCCGCCTACGGCTTCTCGCGCGTCACCCGCGACGACTTCCCGATCCTGATGCGGTGGATGGGGGAGCCGCACGTGGCGCGCTGGTGGGGCGACGTCTACTGCGAGCTCGCGGCGCTTTCGCATGCCCTCGACGAGCCGGGGTTCGATGCCTATCTGGTGCACGTCGAGGGGCGGCCGTTCGCCTATCTGCAGGTGACCGACCCGTTCGCCGACGATGACAACCCCTACCGCGACCAGCCGCGCGGCTCGCGCGGCCTCGACCTCTACATCGGCGAGGCGTCGATGACCGGCCGCGGCCACGGGCCGGGACTGCTGCAGGCGATGGCCGCGCGGCTGTTCGCCTCCGGCCATCCGCGGCTCCTGATCGACCCTGATCCGGCCAACCGCAACGCCATCCGTGCCTATGAGAAGGCCGGCTTCCGCCACCACAGCGTCCGTCGCGTGGTGGTGGCCGCCGGTGATGTCGCCGTGGTCCTGATGACCCGCGACCGCAACGAAAGCAGATGAGATGACCGATTTCTCTCCCCGCGAGATCGTTTCCGAGCTCGATCGCTACATCGTCGGCCAGCAGGCGGCGAAGCGGTCGGTCGCCATCGCGCTGCGCAACCGCTGGCGCCGCCAGCAGCTCCAGGGGCAGATGCGCGAAGAGGTGCTGCCCAAGAACATCCTGATGATCGGCCCGACCGGCGTCGGCAAGACGGAGATCTCCCGCCGCCTCGCCAAGCTCGCCGGCGCGCCGTTCCTGAAGGTCGAGGCGACGAAGTTCACCGAGGTCGGCTATGTCGGCCGCGACGTCGACCAGATCGTCCGCGACCTCGTCGAGGTCGGCATCGGGCTGGTGCGCGAGAAGAAGCGCAAGGACGTGCAGGCGAAGGCACACCTGCAGGCGGAGGAGCGGGTGCTCGACGCCCTCGTCGGCAAGGCAGCGAGCCCGTCGACCCGCGACGCCTTCCGCAAGCGCCTGCACGACGGCCAGCTCGACGACAAGGAGATCGAGATCGAGGTGACGCAGGCGGCGCAGATGCCGAGTTTCGACATGCCCGGCATGCCCGGTGGCAGCATCGGCGTGATGAACCTCTCCGACATGCTCGGCAAGGCCTTCGGCGGCGCCAAGAAGGCGCGCCGCGTCAGCGTGAAGGAGTCCTACGAGATCCTCGTCGCCGAGGAGAGCGACAAGCTCCTCGACCAGGACGCGGTGGTGGCCGAGGCGATCCGCTCGGTCGAGGACGACGGCATCGTCTTCCTCGACGAGATCGACAAGATCTGCGCCCGCGAGGGCCGCTATGGGGGCGACGTCAGCCGCGAGGGCGTGCAGCGCGACCTGCTCCCCCTGATCGAGGGCACGACGGTGACGACCAAGTACGGGCCGGTGAAGACCGACCACGTGCTGTTCATCGCGTCGGGCGCCTTCCACGTGGCGAAGCCCTCGGACCTGCTGCCGGAGCTGCAGGGCCGCCTGCCGATCCGCGTCGAGCTGAAGCCGCTCGACAAGGCCGACTTCGTCCGCATCCTCAACGAGACCGAGGCGAGCCTGATCAAGCAGTCGGTGGCGCTGATGGGGACGGAGGGCGTCACCCTCGCCTTCACCGCCGATGCCGTCGACGCAATCGCCGAGATCGCCGTGGAGATCAACGCCACCGTCGAGAACATCGGTGCGCGGCGGCTGCAGACGGTGATCGAGCGGGTGCTGGACGAGCTCTCCTTCACCGCCCCCGACCGCGCCGGCGAGACGGTGACGATCGACGCGGCGCTGGTCAACGAGACGGTGCGCGAGCTCGCGAAGAACGCCGACTTGAGCCGCTTCATCCTCTGAGGCAGGTCCGCGCCGAAGTTGCGCGCGCGACCGAAGGATCGTTGCGCCTATCGCGTAGAGTGGGCGCACGCGCGCCGCGCGCGGGGGAGGACGTCGTCCATGAAAGCTCGTTTTGCCGCAGCGCCACTGGCGCTGGCGCTGCTCGCCGCCGCCTCGGCCGTCCCGGCCGCCGCCGCCAGCTGCAAGCCGGGAGCGGTCGCCGGCCTGTGGGTCGGCCACGCCACCGTCCAGGTCGACCTCTACTGCCTGATCGACGTGAAGAAGTCGGGCGTCGTCGCGCAGTCGAGCTGCTTCAATCCGAAGACGCTGAAGCCAGAGGCCACCCTCGACGGCAAGGTGACGCTCGAGAGCGACTGCACCGTCAAGGCGACGTTCCAGTTCAAGAGCGGCAAGGTGACGGACCCAGCGAAGTTCCGCGGGAAGATGACGTCGGACGGCCAGAAGATGGCCGGCGACTTCGTCATCTTCGGCGCCCAGGAAGCCTACCGCTTCATCCGCCAGCTCGACTGAGCGGCACGCACGACAACCGGCGCCGGGCGGCGACGCCCGGCGACCGGAGTGCGGGATGACGTTGCGGAGACGACCGCGGCCGTCGCGACAGTGGGGGTCGCGACGCTCGCCCGGGCCTACGGCTCCAGCTCGGCGTCCCAGTAGAGGAAGTCCATCCAGCTGTCGTGCAGGTAGTTGGGCGGGAACAGCCGGCCGTTGTTGTGCAGGTCCTGCACCGTCGGCCGGTAGGGGTGCTGGCGCGGGAACATGCCGACCTCGTCGCAGCGCTTGCTGCCCTTGCGCAGGTTGCAGGGCGAGCAGGCGGCGAGCACGTTCTCCCATTCCGTCTGCCCGCCCTTCGAGCGCGGCAGCAGGTGGTCGAAGGTGAGGTCATCCGAGGTGCCGCAGTACTGGCACTCGAAGCGGTCGCGCAGGAAGACGTTGAAGCGTGTGAAGGCCGGGTTGCGCGCCGGCCGGATGTAGGTCTTCAGCGACACGACGCTCGGCAGCCGCATCTCGAACGACGGGCTGCGCACCGTGAAGTCGTATTCCGACACGATGTTCACGCGGTCCATGAACACCGCCTTGATGGCGTCCTGCCACGACCACAAGGACAAGGGGTAGTAGCTGAGCGGCCGATAGTCGGCGTTCAGGACAAGGGTCGGATGCGCGTCGGGAGAGACGTGGATGGTCAAGACACCACTCCAGCCGTCCGGATAGTCCCGCACCCACCGTCCGGACGAACGATTCTCGAATGCCGCGGATACTGTATAGCCTCCGTGTCAGCCGTGTGAAGTCGATGCGGCGACACACGGGCCGGCAGAATTCGTCGCAGCGGCCGGTCTTCGTGGTCAGCGCGGCAGGGCGCGGCGCAACACGCTCGCGGCAATCGCGAGGCCTGATTCGTCGATGCCGTGCGACAGGCCGGGCGCGATGTGCCACTCGACCGGGATCTCGGCCGCCGCCATCGCCTCGCACGCCATCGGCAGATACTCGACCGGCAGCACGTCGTCCTGGTCGCCGTGCACCAGCACCACCGGCGGCGAGGGCCGCGGTGCGGCGGCGAGCTGGTCGGGGCGGGCGAGCAGGCCGGAGAAGCCAACGATCGCGGCGATCGCCGGACGGCGGGCGAGCCCGACGTCGAGCGCCATCATCGTGCCCTGGCTGAAGCCGACGAGCGCCAGCGCCGAGGCCGGCAGCCGCATCCGCCCGAGTTCCTGGGAGAGGAAGGCGTCGAGCGCCGGGGCGGCGCGAGCGACGCCGCGCGGCACCTCGGCCGGATCGCGCATCGTCAGCGGGAACCACTGCCGCCCGCCCGGGCTCATCGCGCACGGCTCCGGCGCGTGCGGGGCGACGAAGGCGATGTCCGGCAGGTCGCGCGCGAAGTGGCGGCCTAGCTCGATCAGGTCGTTGCCGTCGGCGCCGTAGCCGTGCACGAGCACCACGAGCCCTTTCGCCGGGCGGCCGGAGGCGGGGGCGAGGCGGGGTCCGTCGAGCACGGCGGGCGGGTCCCTTTGATTGGCGCGACCTCAGCGACGAGACGAGCCGGTTGGCGGTGCGGGGCCGCGACTGCGGCTCAGAGCGGCGCGCCCTCGCGACCCTCGCGGCGCGCCCGATAGTAGCCCCACCAGAGCCGTGCGGCCACCGACCGCCACGGCGCCCACGGCGCGGCGATGGCGTCGAGCGCCTTCGGCTTGGGACGCGCGGGCAAGGCGAGCCCATCGGCCACCGCGATCTGCAGCGCGAGGTCGCCCGTCGGAAAGACGTCCGGATGGCCGGCACAGAACAGCAGATAGAGGTCGACCGTCCACGGCCCGACGCCCGGCAGCACCGTCAGCGCGGCGTGCGCCTCGTCAGCCGGCAGCGAGGCGAGATGGTCGAGGTCGAGGCGGCCCTCGGCGACGGCGGCGGCGGCGGCGCGCATCGTGCGCACCTTCGCCGCCGACAGGCCGCAGGCTCGCAGCTCCGCGTCGTCCAGCGCCGCGAAGCCCTCCGCCGCGTGGCCGCCGGCGGCGACGAGGCGGGCGAAGATCGCCGCCGCACTCGCGGTCGACAGCTGCTGCCCCATGACGATGCGGGCCAGCCCCTCGAACCCCGGCTCGCCGCGCCGGAGCGGCAGCGGCCCGGCGATGGCGGCGATCGGCGCGAGGCGCGGATCGGCCGCCACGAGGGCGGCGACGCCCGCCGTCACGTCCGCGTCCGTCTCGATGGTGCGCAGCTGTCCCTCGGCCATCACCGCCTCGATTGCCCCGTCACCGGGCGTCAAGCCACGCTTCGCCTTGTGCCGCAACCCGGTTCCTGATTGACAATGCCGGCATGTCAGGAATCGCCACCATCACCGTCGGCCGCGACGAAGCCGGAATGCGGCTCGACCGCTGGTTCAAGTCGCATTACCCCGACCTCGCCTTCGGCCGGCTGCAGAAGCTGGTGCGGACCGGCCAGGTGCGGGTCGACGGCGGCCGGGTCAAGACCTCGACGCGGCTCGAGCCGGGCCAGATGGTGCGCGTGCCGCCGCTGACGCCGCCGGCCGGCGTTGATGCCGAGCGCGACGATGAGGACGGCCGGCCCGAGGATCAGGACGCGGAGCAGGACGAGGAGGCCGTCTTCCTCGCCAGCCTGCCGGGCTCCAAGGCCGCCCGGGCGCGCGCCAAGGCGAAGGCGCTCGCCGCGGAGGGGGCGGCCACGCCCGTCGGCGGCAAGGCCGTCGTCACCAAGTACGGCACCGGCCGCGCCGGCGATGCCGAGACGCTGCGGTCGATGCTCCTCTACGAGGACCGCGACGTCTACGTCTTCAACAAGCCGTTCGGCCTCGCGGTGCAGGGCGGCTCCGGCCTGACGCGCCACATCGACGGCATGCTGGAGTCGCTGCTCGATTCCAAGGGCCAGAAGCCGCGCCTCGTCCACCGGCTCGACCGCGACACCACCGGCGTGCTGGTCGTGGCGCGCACCCGGCTCGCCGCGACGCACCTCACGGCGGCCTTCCGCGCCCGCTCCACCCGCAAGGTCTACTGGGCGCTGGTGAAGGGCGTGCCGAAGCCGAACCAGGGCCGCATCTCGACCTTCCTCGCCAAGGGCACCGGCCCGGACAGCGAGCGCATGCGGATCGCCCGCCACGGCGAGGACGACGCGGTGCACGCCGTCACCTACTACGCCGTCGTCGACCAGGCCGGCCAGCAGCTCTCCTGGCTGTCGCTCCGGCCGGTGACGGGGCGCACCCACCAGCTGCGCGCCCACACCGCCCACATCGGCCACCCGATCGTCGGCGACCCGAAGTACTTCGAGGTGGAGAACTGGGAACTGCCGGGCGGCATCCAGAACCGCCTGCACTTGCACGCCCGCCGCATCACGCTGCCGCACCCCTCCGGCACCGGCAAGCTCGACGTCTCGGCGCCCCTGCCCGACCACATGAAGCAGTCGTGGAACCTGCTCGGCTTCGACGCCACCCAGTACGACCCGATCGAGGAGGCGCCGGACGAATGAGGGGCGCTGCTCTCGTCGCGCGATACGGGAGTGTCGGCAGCCGCGGCGCCCCCCCTCCCTGCCCTCCCCCGCGAGGGGGGAGGGTTCGCGCAGAGTTTTGGGTAAGGCGACTGCCAAAAGCACAACGAAAACCCTCACCCCTCGCGGGGGAGGGTAGGGAGGGGGGGCCGCAGGCACCACGCCAGATGTGGCGGACGACGCCCGATGCGTTTACCCCCGCCGCACCCGCCGCCCACCACCATAGCGGCCGCCGCGCATGACCACTGCCGCCGAGAAGCCGACCTTTCGGGAGCGCATCGCCTTTCTTGGCGAGCGGCGCGTCTTCGTCATGCTGCTGCTCGGCTTCTCGTCCGGCCTGCCGCTTTTGCTGGTCTTCGGGACGCTGTCGGCGTGGCTACGCGAGGCGGGCGTGACGCTCGCCGAGATCGGGCTCCTGTCCTGGGTGGCGCTCGCCTACTCGTTCAAGTTCGTCTGGGCTCCGGTGGTCGACCGCTTCGACGTGCCGGTGCTCGCCCGTCTGCTCGGCCGCCGGCGTGCCTGGATGATCGTTGCCCAGGGCGGCGTCGCCGCAGGCCTCCTGCTGGTCGGCCTGTCCGAGCCGGCGGTCTCGCTCACCCTGACGATCGCCGGCGCGCTGCTGACGGCGTTTTCCGGTGCGACCCAGGACATCGTCGTCGACGGTTGGCGCATCGACGCGGCGCCCACCGAGAAGCAGGGCACGATGGCGGCGACCTACCAGCTCGGTTACCGCTTCGCCCTGATGGCGTCGGGTGCAGGCGCCCTCTACATCGCCGACTTCGTCGACTGG
>CALRZT010000228.1:0-8293 GCA_943372725.1 Pseudoxanthobacter soli DSM 19599 | reverse complement strand
TAGGTGCGGCCGGGGCAGATGACCCGGATCGGCGGCTGCGTCGTCTCCATCGTGCGGATCTGCACCGGCGAGGTGTGGGTGCGCAAAAGCATCCGCGAGCCGTCGGGCTTCGGATTGAAGAAGAACGTGTCGTGCATCTCGCGGGCCGGATGGCCGAGCGGGAAATTGAGCGAGGTGAAGTTGTAGTGGTCGGTCTCGATGTCCGGTCCCTCGGCGACGGCGAAGCCGAGGTCGGCGAAGATCGCGGTGAGCTCCTCGGTCACCTGCGACACCGGGTGGATGCGGCCGGCCGACAGCGGGCCGGGGCGCACCGGCAGCGTCAGGTCGAGGCGCTCGCGGGCGAGCCGCTCGGTGAGTGCGGCCTCGGCGAGCACGGCGCGGCGCGCCTCGATCGCGGCGGCGACATCGTTCTTGAGGCCGTTGAGGGCGGGGCCGACGGTGCGGCGCTCGGCGTCGGAGAGGCCGCCGAGGCGCTTCATCTGCTCGGTGACGACGCCCTTCTTGCCGAGCGCGAACACCCGCGCCTCTTCGAGCGCCGCCTCGTCGGCGGCCGCCTCGATCCGGGCGATCAGGTCGCGCTTCAGCGCTTCGGTGTCGGGAGCGAGCGTGTCTGTCATCGGCGAAAAGGTCCGGTCGGACGGAGAACGGGACCCCGGACGGTCGGGGAGGCGCCGCGTTTTAGCAGAAATCGAGAGAGGCGGAAGGGCGGGGTGGGGTCGCCCCCCTCAGCTCCGCCAGCGCAGCACCATCGGCTTCAGCGGGTTCTCGAACGGGCGGCCGGCGGCCTCGGCCTCCATCCACTCGGACTTGAGCCGCATCCACCAGCGCGCCTGGGTGTCGGCGTCGTTGATCAGCATCAGCTTCGGATCGTGCACGAGGCCCTCGCGCTGCTGCACGACGACGACGCGGTCCTGGTCGAGGAACACCGTCATCAGGTGCTGCAAGAGCGGGCGCAGAGCCTTCGCCCAGCCCATCGACACCCAGAACAGCTGGTGGACCTCCGTCTCGCCCTCGCTCACCGGCGTGATCGCGGTGAGCCCGACGACGGCATTGCGGTCGCCGCGGATCTCCTCGATGCGCAGGCCCGGCAGGCGGTAGGAGATTTCCGTCGTGACGTCCGCGCCGAGGAGCTTGTAGGCGATGTTCTGCGGCGGCAGGGCGTGGCGGGCCATGCGGAAGCCGTAGGGCGCCGGCTCGAAGGCCTTCTCCTTGGGCCTGAGCTTGCGCGCCTTCGACTTGAACCACCACGAGGTGTGGACGAAGGCGGCGTGGGTCGGGTCCATCAGCCCGAAGGCGGCGTGGTCGGTGGAGCACGGGAACGGCAGCACGATCGCGAGCGTCGGCGCGTCGGCCTCCGCGAACACCGGCATCGCCGGCGGCTCGGCCTGCTCGCCCGACGGCGCCTCGCCGTCGCGGGCGAAGTAGATCCAGACGAGGCCGTTGCGCTCGACGCACGGCAGCGCGCCGCAGCGGATCTTCGAGAGGTCCACCTGCTGGTCCTCGCGCAGCGACGGGATCTCGACGCAGGTGCCGGTGCGGTCGAAGCGCCAGCCGTGATAGCAGCAGGTGACCGTCTCGCCGTCGAAGGAACCGTAGCGCAGCGGGATGCCGCGGTGCGGGCAGGCGTCGCGCAGCGCGAACACCGCCCCGGCTTTGTCGCGGCCGATCAGCAGCGGCTCGCCGAGCAGCGTCCGTGCCACCGTCGCGCCCGCCTTCACGGCGCTCCCCGGCAGCGCCATGTACCAGGTGCCGCGCAAGAGCGTCGCCGTCAGTCCCTGCATGATGTCGCTCGCTCATCCGCCGCCGGGGGTTCGGCGGCGGACGAGCGATAGCCGCCCGGGGCGGGCGGAGGCAACCGCCGCGGCGTCGCGGCGGTCGCGACCGGCGCGAACTGCGCCGGGGTCCTGAGACGCTGCCGACCCTACTGCGCCGGCCGACTGTGAACGTGCCGGCGCTACTGCGCCGGCTTGGGCGCCGTCTTCACCGCCGCCTCGAGCGCCTTCTCGATCCACTGCTCGCGCGTCTGCTTGGCGGCGCGGGCGGCGGCGTCGACCTCGCTCACCACCGACTGCGGCACGCCGACCTGCAGCAGCACCTTCGACCCCGTCGGCATCTGGCCCTGGGCGAGGATGTTGGTCACCGACGACAGGAAGGCCGACAGCCGGCTCTGCTTCTGGGCGATGGAGAGCTCAGCGTCGGTGGCCAGGATCGGGCAGTAGGCGGCAACGAGATCGTCGGAGAGCTCGCCGTCGGAGACGCCGGGGTTGGCGGCGCGCACCTGCGCGATGATCTCGGTGACGCGGTTGTCGATCGTCTCGGGCGTGACGCCCTGCATCAGCTCGAGGATGCCGGAGCCCGGATCGGTGAGCGTGCCGGACACGCCCGTCGAGCTGACGGCCGGGCAGTCGAGCGCCTTGGCCGCCTCGGAACCGAGATCGGTCGTCGCGAGCTGGCCGCGCAGCGAGGCGACGAGGGCCGGGGTGGCGTCCGGCGTGCCGGGATTGCCCCAGGCGGTGCGGACGTAGTTCGCCACGTCGGCGACCTGCTGGTCGGTCAGGGCGTCGGCGAAGGCCGGCATCGGGCCGTAGTCGCCCTGGCCCGGCAGGCCGCCGAGCACGGCGGAGATCACGTTCTCCGGCCCGGTCGCCGCGGCGGCATCGTTGCCGGAGAGCGGCGGGATCGCCTGCGGGATGCCCTGACCTTCGGCCTGGTGGCACTGCGAGCAGACGTTCAGGTAGACGGTGGCGCCCTGTTCCTTGCGCGGATCGGCGGCCGGCTTCGGCGGCAGCTGGTCCGGCGTCGCCTTCAGGTAGGCGACGATGGCGCGGATGTCGGAATCCTGGAGCTTCGACAGGCTGTCGTGGACGACCTCCGACATCGGGCCGAACACCGTGCCCTTGCCGGCGGCGGCCCCCGTCTTCAGGTAGTCGTAAACCTGGTCGTCGGTCCAGCCGCCGATGCCGTCGCGCAGATCGGAGGAGATGTTCGGCGCGAAGAAGGTGTCGATGCGAGCGCCGGCATACTGCTTGGAGGGCTCCATCGCCCCCATGATGTTGCGCGGCGTGTGGCACTCGGCGCAGTGGCCGGGACCCTCGACGAGATAGGCGCCGCGGTTGATCTCCGCCGACGCCTTGTCGTTCGGCACGAACGTGCCCGGCGTGAAGAACATCGCCCGCCACACCGACAGCGAGGCGCGCACGTTGAAGGGGAACTCCAGCGTGTTCGGCTGGCGCGGCGCATTCACCGGCGTGATCGTGTTGAGATAGGCGCGGATCGCCTTGACGTCGTCCGGCGGCATCTTCGTGTAGGAGGTGAACGGCATCGCCGGATAGAGGTACTCGCCGTCCTTGCCGAAGCCGTCGTGCAGGGCCCGGTAGAACTGCTCGTCCGTCCAGGCGCCGATGCCGGTCTCCTTGTCGGGGGTGATGTTCGGCGAGGTGATGCCGCCGAAGGGCGTGTCGAGCGTCAGGCCGCCGGCGAAGGGCTTGCCGCCCGGACCGGTGTGGCAGGGCATGCAGTCGGCCGCGTCGGTCAGGTACTTGCCCTTGGCGACGAGGTCGGCGCCCGGCGCGCCGGTGCCTTCCTGGGCGCTCGCCGGCGACCCCGCCAGCATCAGCGCGCCGATGAGCGCCGTGCCGAACAAGCCCACGCCGCGCGTCGCGACACCTTCACTGCCCCGCGGCCGCTCCGCGCCGATCCGCATCCCCATACCCGCTCTCCCGCATTCCCGTTGACCGTCGCCCGCCGGTCCGTCCTTCGAAGTGTTCCAAGCATTCGGCATCGCCCGTCGCGGCGCAAGCCCCGCGGGCGCCGCACCCCGGCTGCGGCACCGCCGCATTGGTGAACGCCGTCCCGGAATCGCCTCAAAAAAGATGGCGGCCCGCCCGTATCCCTGCACGCCGACGTCGCAGTCACATGACGAAATGTTCATGCGGCAGGGGGCCGTGCAGTGGGAGTATCGGCCATGAACCGGATCGGCGATCGGATCTCGCCTCGCATCGGCGGCTCGCTCCGGCGGACCGTCCTGCCCGCCCTCCTGCTGCTCGTCATGACCGCACCGGCGTTCGCGGCGCCCGGCTCCGGATCCGGCCTTGGCCACCTCGACAGTGCCGCCATGCAGGCGGCCGCCGGCGACGTCGTGCTCGGCGCCGGTGCAGCGACCGCGATCCTCGCCGGCATGGTCGTCGTCGTCGCGGCGTCCTGGCGCGGCTTCCGCGAGATGCTGCGCGTCGAGGAGGAAGAGGATCCCGGCCCGCCGGACATCACCCCGCGCCAGCGCCGGCGCGACGCCGACCCGGACGTCTGAAACAGGCATTCCCGCTGCACGACCGGCCGCCCTTGCCGCGACGGTCGCAGGTGCCTAGCCTCCGGCCTCCCGCTTCCGCCCCGCGAGGCCCGCCATGCCGATCCTCAACCGGATCGCCGACCGCTCCGACGAGATCGCCCTCTGGCGCCGCCACCTGCACGCAAACCCCGAACTCCAGTACGACACGCACCTGACTGCTGCCTTCGTCGCCGAGCGGCTGCGCGCCTTCGGCGTCGACGCGGTGGTGACCGGCATCGGCCGCACCGGCGTCGTCGGCGTGATCCGGGGCGACCGGGGGCCGGGGCGGACGATCGGCCTGCGCGCCGACATGGACGCCCTGCCAATCGAGGAGGCGAGCGGTCGGGCGTGGGCGTCGACGATCGCCGGCAAGATGCACGCCTGCGGTCACGACGGGCATTCGGCGATGCTGCTCGGCGCCGCCCAGCACCTCGCCGAGACCCGCAACTTCGCCGGCACCGCCGTGGTGATCTTCCAGCCGGCCGAAGAAGGCGGTGGCGGCGCCAAGGCGATGATCGACGACGGGCTCATGGAGCGCTTCGGCATCGACGAGGTCTACGGCATGCACAACATGCCGGGAATCCCGGTCGGCGGCTTCGCGATCCGCGCCGGCGGCCTGCTCGCCTCCGCCGACACCCTGGAGGTGGAGATCGAGGGCATAGGCGGCCACGCCGCCTTCCCGCACGACTGCACGGACACCGTGCTCGCCGGCGCCGCCGTGGTGCAGGCCGTGCAGCAGATCGTCGCCCGCAACGTCGACCCGCTGAAGTCGGCGGTGATCTCGATCACCTGCTTCAACGCCGGCTTCACCGACAACGTCATCCCGCAGACGGCGAAGCTCCTCGGCACGGTGCGCGCGCTCGACCCCAGCGTGCGCGACCTCTTGGAGAAACGGCTGAACCAGGTCGTGCCGGCGGCGGCCGCCGCCTACGGCGCCACCGCCCGCGTCACCTACCGCCGCGAATATCCGGTGACGGTGAACCACGCGCGGGAGACCGCCTTCGCCGCCGAGGTCGCCCGCGAGGTGGCGGGCGCCGCCAACGTCGACGCCGATCGGCCGCCGGAGATGGGGGCCGAGGATTTCTCCTTCATGCTCGAGAAGCGGCCGGGCGCGATGATCTTCGTCGGCAACGGCGACAGCGCGCAGCTGCACCACCCCGCCTACGACTTCGACGACGCCGCCATCCCGGCGGGTGCATCCTACTGGGTGCGCCTCGTCGAGAAGGCGTTGCCGGGGGCGTGAGCGGGCGGTCCCGCGGTACCGCTGTGTTCACTCCGCGGGGACTTGCGCACCGCCGTGGCGCGCACGACGTCATTGCCCGCACGGCCGCGGCCCGACCGCGGTCGCCCGCCCTTCCACTGCCTCCGAGGCCCTTCAAATGACCAAGCTCTATTTCTCGCCCGGCGCCTGCTCGATGGCGCCCCACATCGTGCTGGAGGAACTCGGCCTGCCCTTCGAGGCGGTGCCGGTGATGCTGCGCAAGGGCGAGCACAAGACCGAGGCCTACACCGCCATCAACTGGAAGCAGAAGGTCCCGGCGCTCGAGATCGACGGCAAGCGGCTGACGGAAAACGTCGCGATCCTGTCCTGGCTCGGATGGTCGACTCCCGCGGCGAAGCTGATGCCGGCGCCGGGAACCTGGGAGGCGACCGAGGCCCTGTCGCTGCTCGCCTGGTTCTCCTCCGGCGTCCACCCGGTGATCGGCCGCTTCTTCCGCCCCTCCGCCTTCTGCGACCTGCCGGGGTCCGAGGACGCGGTGAAGCGCCTCGCCGGCGAGGCCACGGCACAGGCCTTCAAGGGCATCGACGCCATGCTCGCCGGCAAGGACTGGGTGCTCGGCGACTATTCGGTGGCCGACGCCTATGCCTTCATCTTCATGCGCTGGGCGAACCACCTCGGGCTCGACGTCGCCGCCTTCCCGAACTACCGCGCCCATTTCGAGCGGATGATGGCGCGCCCCGCCGTCCAGCGCATGCTGGCGACGGAAGCCGCGGCGCAGGCGGCGGCCGCCGCCTGACGGGACCGTCCGGTCGCCGACGGACGCACCGCGCGCCCGTCGGCGTCGCCGGTGGCACGGCCTTAACCTTTGCCGGGTCCCATCGGCGCGGGCGGATCGTTCCGATTCGCCGGCGAGAGACCCCCGATGCCCAACGTGATCCCGTTTCGCCGCCGTGCCGTGCCGCCGTCCGACGACCTCGACATCGATCTCTACACGGCGGTGGATGTGGCGATCCGGGACCTGCGCGACATCGCCGAGCACTGCGACGACGCCGGGCGCCGGCTCGCCGAGGACTGCCGCCGCATGCTCGAGCGCGCCTACGCGGCCGAATCGGAGACGTCGGCCGTGTGAGGCCGCGGCCGCCGCCCCTCGGCCTCGCGGGCGGCGCGCTCCGCCGCGGCGTCGGCGTCTTCCGGGCCGCGCAGCCACTCGCGCCAGATGCCGACGAGCAGCGCCATCAGCACCGGTCCGACGAACAGCCCGACCAGGCCGAGCGTCGACACGCCGCCGATCAGGCCGAAGAAGGTGGCGAGGAAGGGCAGCTTGATCGGCCCGCCGACGAGGTGCGGGCGCAGCGTCTTGTCGACGATGAAGAGTTCGATCGAGCCCCACGCCAACAGCGCCAGGCCGGCGATCAGCTTGCCGCTGCCGACGAGGTAGAGCGTCGCGATGATGACGGCCGTCGGCGCGCCGCCGGGGACGAGCGCCATGACGCCGGTGATGACGCCGAAGAACACCGGCGAGGGGATGCCGGCGATCCAGTAGGCGATGCCGAGCACGATGCCTTCGCCGATGGCGATGACGCCCATGCCGACGACGGTGGCGCTGATCGTCGCCGGCACGACGCGCGAGAAGGTCTGCCAGCGGGCGGGCAGGATGCGCTCGCCGACCCGGTCGAGCTGCGCCGCCAGCAGCAGCCCGTCCTTGTAGACGAAGAACAGCGCGATCAGCATGAACAGGATCGACAGGAGGAAGTGGAACGTCTGGCCGCCGGCGGCAAGCGCCAAGCGATAGATGTTGCCGATGTTCTCGCCGCTGGTGATCGTCACCAGTTCGCCCAGCGCGTGCGGGCGGTTGAGGTAGGTGTTCCACTGCTCGGCGAGCCAGTCGCCGAAGAACGGCAGCGCCTGGATCCACTCCGGCACCGGCGCGCCGAGGCGGTTCGCCTCGAGGAGCCACTGTGTCCAGATGCGCCCTTCCTCGATGGCGTAGGAGATCGCCACGATGATCGGCAGCACCAGCACGGCGATGATGATCGTGAGCGCGAGGGTGGCGGCGAGTGCCGTGTTGCCGCCCACGGCCCGGACGAGCCGGGCATAGAGCGGCCAGCTGGCGAAGCCGATGATCAGCGCCGCCAGCACCGGTACGAGGAAGCCGCGGAAGAAATAGGCGCCCGCGACGAGCACGAGGACGAGCAGCCAGCGCGCGACGGGGTGCGGTGGCAGCAGCGGTGGCGGCGGCGGCCGACGCTCGGCCCGCGGCACCCGCCCCGTCTGCAGTTCGACTTCGCTCACGTTTCCAGGGCTCCTCGCGGCCGCGCCGCCGGATGCTACGCCGGCCGGGGCCGGCCGGCCAGCGGCGAGCGACGCGGCCCACGCGCACGGCGACCACGACACCCGGCGGCCGCTTTCTGCGCGCCCTTCGTGACGAAAGCCTGACGGGCGCGATGCCCCGGCGGAGCGGGCGGTCGCGGCCGGCACGCCGACACCGCTTGACGGCGGCGATGCGCCGTCGCATGCGGACGCCGACAGCGCCGTCCCGGCGCGCCGAGGAGCGACCGTGCCGACCGACCCGTCCTTCGAGGATCGTCTCGCCGCCGCCGTGCGGCTGACCGACGCACGGCTCGCCGTGCTGGTGGGGCCGGCGCTCGGGGCGCGCGTCCCCGACCGTGTGCGGGACTCGATGGCCTACGCGCTGCTCGGCGGCGGCAAGCGCTTCCGGCCGTTCCTGACGATCGAGGCGGCGCGGC
>CALRZT010000227.1:0-8312 GCA_943372725.1 Pseudoxanthobacter soli DSM 19599 | reverse complement strand
GCATTCCCCGGGCCGTTCGCGGCCCGGCCGAGACGAGGCCGCCGCCCTGCCCCCACCCGGGTGGCGGCCCGCGCGGGAGAGGGGGCTCGGTCCCCTCCCGCCGAAGGCGCGGCACGGACGGCGATTTCCGCCGCTCGCGCCGCGCCTTTCCCGTTTCTGGACGCTGGCTTGGGCGGCCGCCGTGGCCGCGCGCCCCCGGGCGGGAGCGCGGCCGATCCTCGCCGCCCCCTGCCCGGTCCGGGCGGGGGGCGTGCCTCAGTCGTCGTCCATCCGCCGTCCGGGATAGAACGGCAGCGACCGCAGGCGGGTGCCGGTGAGCTCCGCCCAGGCGTTGGCGACCGCCGGCGCGACGCACGGCACGCCCGTCTCGCCGACACCGCCCGGATCGGCGGCGCTCCGGACGATGGTCACGCTGACCGTGGGCATCTGCTGCAGCTTGATGACCGGATAGCGGTCGTAGTTCGAGACGCCCGGCTTGCCGTTGACGAACCGCTGCTCGTTCCAAAGCGCGGCCCCGAGACCGTGGGCGATGCCGCCCTGGATCTGGCCCTCGACGGAATCGGGATTGACGACGAGGCCGCAGTCGATCGCGCAATAGACCTTGCCGACGTCGATCTCCGCCTTCGAGGACTTCGACACCTCCGCGACGAGGGCGATGTAGCTGCCGAAGCCCTTCAGAAAGGCAACGCCGCGGGCGCTGCCGCGGGGCGGCGCCTTCGACCAACCGCTCAGCGTCTCAACCGCGGTGAGCACGCCGAGGGCGCGGCTGTCGCCGCCCGGCCCCGAGACCAGGGCCTTGCGGAAGGCGAGCGGGTCCTGCCCCGCCGCCCGCGCGAGCTCGTCGACGGCGCTTTCGACCGCGAAGGTGTTGTAGGATTCCCCGACCGACCGCCAGTAGCCGAGCGGGATGTCGCACGGCAGCAGCGGCACGTATTCGATCAGCCGCGCGCCGATCCGGTAGGGCAGCCCGACGGCACCGGCGACGGCGCCGGTGTCCTCGGGGTTGGTGATGTCCGACTGGGTGCGCTGCAGCCGGATCGACGGCGAGACGTTGCGGTAGACGAGCCCGGTGAAGGCGTGCTTCGCATCGGCCCCGGCCTGGACGCGGATCGTCGCGCTCGGACGATAGAGGTCGTTGCGGAAGTCCTCCTCCCGCGACCAGGTGAGCTTCACCGGCTTGCCGACCGCCTTCGACAGCTTGACCGCCTGCTCGACGCAGTCGACCTCGATCTTCCGGCCGAAGCCGCCGCCGACGAAGGTGGTGTTGACCGTGATGGCGTCGGCCGGCAGGCCGGTGATCGCCCGCACCGCCGGAATGATGAACTGCTGGCCCTGCGTCGGCGCCCAGATCTCGCAGCGGTCGGCGGTCACCGAGGCGGTGCAGTTCATCACCTCCATCGCCGCGTGGGCGAGGAAGGGCAGGGTGTAGGTCGCGTCGATCTTCACCGCGGCGTTGGCCGGCTTCGGCGACCCGTCCTGTTCGGCGACGTAGCGGATCGCCGAGGTCGAGCGCACGAGGTCCTGCGCGAGGGCGTCGAGGGTGCTGGAATCCCGCGATGCCAGGTCGGTGGGCAGGGTCCAGCCGATCGAGCCGGCGATCGAGCGCGCGGTGCGCATCGCCGTCCACGTGTCGGCGGCGACGACGCCCACGGCCTTGCCGAGATTGACGAAGGTCGCACCGCCGCGGCTCGCCGGCACCGATTTCACGGTGCCGCCGAGTGTCGGGCAGTGGACGACCGAGGCGAACACCATGCCGGGAACCTCGACGTCCATCCCGAACACGGCGGTACCGCGGACCTTCGCCCGGATGTCGAGGCGCGGGATCCGCTTGCCGATGAACCGCCGCGTGGTGGCGAGCGACGCCGTCGTCGGCGGCGTCAGGGTGGCGGCGGTCGCCAGCACGTCGCTGAACTTGCAGGACGTGCCGCCGCCGACGAGCTGGCCGCCGGTGCCGAGCGTCCAGGTGCCGCCGTACTGCACGCGGGCCGCTTCGATCAGCACGTCGCGGACGATCGCCGCGGCGGTGCGCAGCGGCTTGTACCAGCCCATCATGCTGGTGCTGCCGCCCGTCAGCTGTGCGCCGAAGATCGGATTGCCGTAGGGGTTCGGCCAGGCGGTCGAGGCGGGCGCATGGACGGCGCGCACCTGCTTCCACTTGAGCCCGAGCTCCTCGGCGACCAGCTGCGCCAGCCCCGTCATGATGCCCTGGCCCATCTCGGTCGAGCCGATGGCGACGGTCACGATGTTGGCGGGCGAGATGCTGATGTAGGCGCCCAGTGCGACCGGACCGGTGGCCGCGGTCCCGGCCGCGGCGCCCTTGGCGGCGGCCTCCCGCGGCGACAGCGTCACCGAGAAGGGAATGATCAGGGCCGCGCCGGCGCCCGTCAGGAAGCTCCGGCGATCGAGCGCGGTGCGTCCGACTGGGAGGGACTCTTGCATGGGTGGTCTCCGTTCCGCTTCTCGGGCACTGGGATCAGAGGGCCTCGACGGCCTTCCTGATGCGCTCGTAGGTGCCGCACATGCAGATGTTCTCGATCTCCTCGGCGATCTCCCGGCCATGGTGCCCGTCCTTCAGGGCGCCGGTGGCGGCGATCATCATGCCGGGCTGGCAGAAGCCGCACTGCGGCACCTGATGGGCTTCCCAGGCGGCCTGCACCGCCTTGCCCTGCGGATCGGCCGCCAGGCCCTCGACCGTGACGATCTTGCGCCCGACCGCCTCGGAGACCGACATGTCGCAGGATTTCTCCGCCTCGCCGTTCACCAGCACCATGCAGGCGCCGCAGACCTCGATGCCGCAGCCGTACTTGGTGCCGGTCAGACCGATGAGATCGCGCAGGACCCACAAAAGGGGCATGTCTTCGTCGGAGACGGTGACGGTGTACGGCTTGCCGTTCACGTCCAGCTTGTATTGAGGCATCGAGACGTCTCCCCCTTTCAGGAGAAAAGACCGCTTCGAAGACCGCTATATTCAGGACGCAACGCGAGGTCTTCAGTATCGCCGCCGGACTGGCGGGCCGATGCAGTGCGGGGTTCTTTCCGATTTTGCGTCCTGTGGCTGGGGTCGCACGGCGGTCGAGGCGGCGACAAGGGACCAAGGTCGGACAGACTGGTCCAGAAGTCGCACGATCGTTCGCGTGCTGCGCGCGCGCAGGCAGGCGGCACGGGGTGGCGGGGCGGGGAGGCGAAACGGGGGCAGCCGGAGGGACGATCCCGTCCCGGCGGGCGAAGCTGCTTCTCCGGCTTCGACGAACGACGTGGCTTGCCATGGAACAAAGGATGAACAACTATCGGGGCATGGACCTCGCCCGCAAGCTCGCCATCCTCGCCGACGCCGCCAAGTACGACGCCTCCTGCGCCTCCGGCGGCACCACCAGGCGCGATTCCGTCGGCGGCCGCGGCATCGGCTCCACCGAGGGCGCCATCTGCCACTCCTATGCGCCCGACGGGCGCTGCATCTCGCTCCTGAAGATCCTGCTCACCAACGCCTGCGCCTTCGACTGCCTCTACTGCGTCAACCGCTCCTCCTCGAACGTGCCGCGCGCCCGCTTCACGGTGGAGGAGGTGGTCGAGCTCACCATCGACTTCTACCGGCGCAACTACATCGAGGGGCTGTTCCTCTCCTCCGGCATCATCCGCTCGCCGGACTACACGATGGAACAGGTGGTGCGGGTCGCCCGCACGCTGCGCGAGGAGCACGACTTCCGCGGCTACATCCACCTGAAGACCATCCCCGATGCGAGCGGCGACCTCCTCGCCGAGGCCGGCCGCTATGCCGACCGGCTGTCGATCAACATCGAGCTGCCCACCGACACCGGCCTCACGGCGCTCGCGCCGGAGAAAGACGCCCGCGCCATCCGCCGCTCGATGGGCCGCATGCGGACGCACATCGAGGCCGCCAAGGAGGATCGCAAGGCGCCCGCCTTCGCCCCCGGCGGCCAGAGCACCCAGATGATCGTCGGGGCGGATGGCACGGATGACCGCCAGATCCTCGCCACCAGCGCCGGCCTTTACGGCTCCTACCGGCTGAAGCGCGTCTACTATTCCGCCTTCAGCCCGATCCCCGACGCGAGCCGCCGCCTGCCGCCGGTGGCGCCACCGCTGGTGCGCGAGCACCGCCTCTACCAGGCCGACTGGCTGATGCGCTTCTACGGCTTCGACGTCACCGAGATCGTCGAGGGGGAGGAGGGCAACCTCGCCCTCGACATCGATCCGAAGCTCGCCTGGGCGCTCCGCCACCGCGAGCGCTTCCCGCTCGACGTCAACAAGGCGAGCCGCGAGGAACTCCTGCGCGTCCCCGGCCTCGGCAAGAAGGCGGTGGAGCGGCTGCTCTCGGCCCGGCGCGTGCGGGCAATCCGCACCGCCGACCTCGGCCGCCTGCGCGTGCCATTGGCCAAGGCGCTGCCCTTCCTGGTGCTGCCCGACCACAGCCCCGGCAGCCTGATCGACCGCGTCGACCTCCGGCAGCGCCTCACGCCGCCGCGCCAGCTCGCGCTGCCGTTCTGACCGACCGCGGAACCGGGAGCATCCCATGCACGCCGTCGTGCTGCCGGGCGAAACGGACTTCTCCGGCTTCCGTGCCGTCGCCCGCGACCTCATCGCCCGCGCCGTGCCGCCCGAGCGCGTGGCCTTCAGCGTCAGGGGCGGCGAGATGCCCGACCTCTTCGCCGGCGCTGCCGAGCCGCTGCCGCCGCCGGTGCCGGCCGCCCCGCTGGCAGTGCCGCGCGGCTTCCTGACGCTCGCCGAGACCGTCGTGCTCCACCGCGACCCCGAGCGCTTCGCCCGCCTCTACCGTCTCGTCTGGCGGCTGCGCACGGAGCCGCAGCTGATGCGCGTCGCCGTTGACCCCGACGTCGCCGAGCTCGAGGCGATGGCGAAGGCGGTGCGCCGCGACATCCACAAGATGCGCGCCTTCGTGCGCTTCCGCCGCTCGGAGCTTTCCGGCGAGCCGTGGTTCGTCGCCTGGTTCGAGCCCGACCACCGCATCGTCGCCGCGAACGCGCCGTTCTTCATGCGCCGCTTCGCCTCGATGCGCTGGTCGATCCTGACGCCCGACGCCACCGTCCACTGGGACGGCGAGGGCCTCGCCTTCGGCCCCGGCAGCCGCCGCGCCGACGCACCGACCGACGACGCCCTGGAGGCGCTCTGGCGCGGCTATTACTCCAGCATCTTCAACCCCGCCCGGCTGAAAGTCGGCGCCATGCGCGCCGAGATGCCGGAAAAATATTGGCGCAACCTGCCGGAGGCGCCGCTCATTCGCCCCTTGATCGCCGCCGCGCAACGACGGAGCGAGGAGATGGTCGAGACGGGACCGAGCGCCCCCAACCCGCGGCCGCACCGCCCGCACGCGGTGGCGGTCGCTGCCCCGGCCGAAGCCGGTACGCTCGCGGCGCTTGCTGCCGAGGCGGCCGGCTGCCGCGCCTGCCCGCTGTGGGAGCCGGCGACGCAGACGGTGTTCGGCGAGGGGCGGGAGGATGCGCCGCTGCTGTTCGTTGGCGAGCAGCCGGGCGACCAGGAGGACATCGCCGGCCGCCCCTTCGTCGGCCCCGCCGGGCAGCTCTTCGACCGCGCGCTGGCGGAGGCCGGCGTCGACCGCGCCGACGCCTACGTCACCAATGCGGTGAAGCACTTCAAGTTCGTGCCACGCGGCAAGCGGCGCATCCACCAGAAGCCGTCGACCGGCGAGGTGCGCGCCTGCCAGCCCTGGCTGAAGCGCGAGATCGCGCTGGTGCGTCCCCGGCTGATCGTGGCGATGGGGGCGACGGCGGCCGGGTCGGTGCTCGGCCGCCCCGTGCCGATCGGCAAGAGCCGCGGCCGCATCATCGAGGGCCCGGACGGCGCGGCGGTGCTCGTCACCGTCCACCCCTCCTACCTGCTACGCCTGCCCGACCCGGCGGCGAAAGCGGCCGAGTATGCCGCCTTCGTCGCCGACCTCAGGCTGGCGGGGGAGACGGTGGTGGGCGGGTGAGGGGCGGTTGAACGCGACCTCGGATTGAGCGAAGGGAAGAGGGTCCGAGTGGGCATTTGCCGGTCCCAACCCTTCAGTCATCGAGCCGCCGCATGAACAGTCGGGACCTCTTCCGCGCGCACCTGCCGCCCTACCTGCTGTCGCACATGGTCGAGCACGGCGGCGAGACCGTCTTTCCCTACCGGGCGATCCCGGCAGTGATCGAGGCGAGCCGTGCTGCGGGTCTCGTCAATCACGGTGGGAATCTGATGCTGGTGTCACCCGGCATTTGGGAGTCGCCGGTCATGCAGGTGAACACTGCGTCGGAGCGCCTTCGCGGGCTGCCTCTCCAAGAGCGCATCGATCAGGCAGCTGCCATCGCGCTCGACCAGTTCCTCGACCTCGGCAGCGAGTCGGAACTGCTGCAGGAGGCTGCCATCGGCACCGGCCGCCCGCAGGTCGCCGAGGGTGCGGAAGCGTGGCGGCAGCTCACCTTCGGCTGGTTGGTGTCGCGACCCTGAGGTCCGCCCCACCGCTTCAGCGGCAGGGCGCTACCGTCAGCGAAGCTCACGACCCGAGCGCGTAGCACATCTCGAGGTGCATCTCGATCATCGGCAGGGTCTCGGCGGCGAACGCCTTCAGCACGGCGTTGTCGCCGCCCTTGGCGTAGCCGGCGAACAGGCCGACGGCCGCCTGGTGGCCCTTCGTCTGCGCGGCGATGTAGTCCTTGTCGAAAGCGGCGCCGCTCTCGCCCTGCAGCTTGTCCATGATCGCGCCGAGCTCCGGCCCGAGGCCGTCGGGCGGCGTCAGGCCGGTGCCGGCCTTGCCGAAGGCGGCGACGAAATGCTCGCCGATCATGGTGTGGTCGGTGATCATCTTCTCGGCGAAGGCGCGCACCGCCGGGTTCTGCGACTTTTCGAGCGCGAGCCGGCTCGAGGCGATCTCGAAGGCGTTGGCCGCCGGCGCCGTCGCGACGAAGGCCGCCGTCGTCGGCACGCTCGCCGAGGCGGCGATCTCCGCCGGCGTCGGCCCGGCGGCGGTGGCCGCCGTCGGCAGGGCGAGCGGGGCGGCGATGAGAACCGCGGCGAAGACGGATCGAAGGAACGGCACTCTCATGGCAACCCCCAGCTGGATGGCGCCGGCAACCTAGCGCGTTTCGGGCGGCCTGCCGATGACGATCGACGGGCGATCAGGGGTCTGCGCCGCTCTCAGCGAATGACCTCGCCGGACGTCACCTCGCCGGTCTTGGCGGCAGCGGTTGGATGTGGTCCATGCGATGCGCCGCCCCGCGCGGCGGAACGAGAAGGGTCGCCGGCCTCTGCTGGGCGTGACCCCGCCCGCAACGGAACCCATGACCACCCCCACCAGGACCACCCTCGCGCCCCCTCCCGCCGCTCCCTCGCTGCCGACCATCGGGATGGCCCTGATGGCGACGGCGATGCTGTCCTTTCCGCTCGTCGACGGGCTGGCGAAGCATCTGGCGCTGGAAGCCTCGCCCTACTTCGTCGCCTGGGCGCGCTATGCGGTGGCCTCGCTCGCGGTGCTGCCGTTCGCGCTCGCGATGCACGGCTGGCGGCTGTTCCCGCGTGAACGGCTCGGCTCGCATTTCCTGCGCACCGCCTTTCTCGTCGTCGCCATGACGCTGTTCTACCTCTCGATGGTGCGGGTGCCGCTCGCCACCACCTTCAGCGCCTATTTCGTCGGCCCGATCATCGCCGCCGCTCTCTCGGTGGCGCTCCTCGGCGAGCGCATGACGGGGCGCAAGGGGCTGTCGCTGGCGCTCGGCTTCGCCGGCTCGCTCGTCATCCTGCGCCCCGGCAGCACGCTCGAGCCCGGCGTCATCTTCGCCTTCGGCGCCGGCGTCTTCTACGCGTGCTACCTGGTCGCCACCCGCCGGGCCGCGATGACCAGCGATCCCGTCCCGACGCTGCTCTTCCAGTGCGTCGTCGGCACCCTCCTGATGACGCCGCAGGCGATCCTCACCTGGTTCGTGCCCGACGGTGGCCATGCGGTCCTTCCCGCACTGCTCGGCCTCTACGCGCTGCTCGGCCTTTCCTCGGCCGCCTGCCACTTCCTGGTGATCCTCGCCTTCCGCCGCGCCGACGCCACGACGCTCGCGCCGCTCGTCTATCTCGAGCTGATCGGCGGCGCGCTGATCGGCTACCTCGCCTTCGGCGAGGTGCCGGGCCTGCCCATCGTCGTCGGTGCCGCCTGCATCGTCGCCGGCGGCCTGGTGCTGCTGCGCCGGCGCCCGGGCGCCGCCGGCTAGGCCCGTCGCGGAGCGCAGCCCGTCGCCACCCCGGCTTGCTCCCGCCGCCGGCCCATGCTCTTGAGGGCGCGCCTGCCGCGTCGCCCTCGCTCGCGGCCA
>CALRZT010000226.1:0-8326 GCA_943372725.1 Pseudoxanthobacter soli DSM 19599 | reverse complement strand
ACCAGCATCACCGAGATGCGGCGGGGCATCGAGAAGCGCACCGTCACCGAGATGATCGGCGACAAGCTCGAGTCGCTGATCGCCTCCGGCGTGCTGCAGCCGGGCGATGAGCTGCCGGGCGAGCGCGAACTCGCGAGCGCCCTCTCGGTGAGCCGCCAGACCATCCGCAATGCGGTCCAGGGCCTCGCGGCGCGCGGCATCGTCGACGTCTCGCAGGGCTCGCGCACGCGCGTCGCCGGTGCCGATCTCGGGCTTCTCAGGATCGGCGCGATGTCGGCGCGCACGATCAACAGCTACGGACTGGAGGCCGTGCACGAGGCGCGCCTGCTGATCGAGTGCGCCGTGGTGCGCGATGCCGCCCTCGCCATGGACGCCGAGACGCTCCAGCAATTGCGCCATTCGCTGGAGGTGCAGCGGGCGACGCTCGACGATCCGGTGCGCTTCCTGATCTGTGACCGCGAGTTCCACGTCGCCATCTACCGCGCCTCGCGCAACCCCCTGCTCGCCGACGTGGTCACCGACCTCTACGCCTACATGATGGACAACCGCCGCCGCGCTATGGGCGAAGCCGGCGCCATCCAGCGCTCCTACGAGGACCATGCGGCGATCGTCGACGCCTTCGCCGCCGGCGACGCCGACGCTGTAGTGGCGGCCTTCGAGCAGCACCTGGCGCGCATCTACGAGACGACGCGACAGCAGCTGGCGGCCGGGGCGAGCACGGAGGTGTTTCCGCCCCGACGCGGCCTCGGACGGCGCGGACCCGCGGCCGCCTGACGGCGTTTTCGCGAGTCACTGTCACTGGACTTTTGGATGGACCAGTGGTCATCTGGCGCCGGCGCCGGGTGACAACGAGACGCCGCATTCGGGAGGGGACGCTTGAGCGACACGCACCTGCGGGAAGTGGGGTTCATCGGATTCGGCATCATGGGGCGCGGCATGGTCCGCAACCTGATCGCCGCCGGTCATGCTGTGACGCTGTGGAACCGCACCGCCCGGCCGCTGCCGGAGGGCCTCGAGGCCTGCACTGTGGCGCCGTCGATCGCCGCCGCAGTCGCGGGCAAGCCGATCGTCGTCGTCTGCCTCACCGGCCCGGACGCCCAGCGCGACACGCTGCTCGGTGACGACGGCGTCTTCGCCCATGCCGCCGCCAGCACGCTCATCGCCGACGCCACCACCACTGACCCGACCCTCACGCTGGAACTCGCCGAAGCGGCGTCCGCGCGCGGCCTGCGCTACCTCGACACGCCGGTGTTCGGATCGAAGAACGAGGCGTGGGAGGGCAAGCTCGATTTCGTCTGCGGTGGCGAGCGCGCCGACTTCGACGCCGCCCTGCCGGTGCTGCAGACGATGGCCGCGACCGTCCACTACATGGGCGGCCCGTCGAAGGGCGCGGCGGCGAAGCTCGTCGGCAACCTGCTCGTCGCCGCCCAGATGGTCTCGCTCGGCGAGGCTCTGGCGATGGCCAAGAAGGCCGGCCTCGAGAGCGAGGCCCTGATGGGCTACCTCGACGTCACCGACTTCTCGTCCGGGCTCATCCGCGGCGTCGGCCGCGCGAGCCTTGCCGGCGACTTCTCCCCGCACTTCTACCTCAAGCACATGCTGAAGGACGCCCGCCTGATCGGCGCCTACGCGCGCACGCTCGGGGTGGCGACGCCGAGCACCGCGGTGACGGCGGAGCTCTATCAGGGCGCCGTCAACAAGGGCCTCGGCGACCTCAACGCCTCGGCGCTGCACAAGCTTCTGTTCGAGCTCTCCGGCACCTGACGACGCGCCCGCGCGCGACGCATCCTGGAGGCTCTACCGTGCCGTCGTCGGCCGACGCTGGCCCCGTCGCCCGACGCACCCCCTCCGCCCACCGCGGAGCAAAAAACGACAACGATCGATCGGCCAGGGAGTGAACGATGACGAGGAAGACCATCCTTCTCGCCGGTGCCGCCGCCATCGCGGTCGCCTTCGGCGCCGCCGGCACCGCCACCGCGCAGGACAAGAAGCCGACCATTGCCACGATCGTAAAGATCAGCGGCATCCAGTGGTTCAACCGCATGGACGAGGGCGTCAAGAAGTTCGCCGCCGATACCGGCGCCAACGCTTTCCAGGTCGGACCGGCGAAGGCCGACGCGCAGCTGCAGGTGCAGCTCGTCGAGGACATGATCGCCCAGGGCGTCAACGCCATCGCCATCGTGCCGTTCGCCCCCGAGGCGGTCGAGCCGGTGCTGAAGAAGGCGATGGATGCCGGCATCAAGGTGGTGGCCCACGAGGCCTCTGCCATCCAGAACGCCGACTACGACATCGAGGCCTTCCAGAACGGCGCCTATGGCGAGCACCTGATGAAGGCGCTCGGCGAGTGCATGGGCGGCAAGGGCGAATACGCCGTGTTCGTCGGCTCGCTGACGTCGAAGTCGCACAACGAGTGGGTCGATGCGGCGATCGCCTACCAGAAGGCGAATTTCCCCGACATGAAGATGGTCGGCTCGAAGAACGAGACCTTCGACGACCAGCAGCAGGCCTATGCGAAGACGCAGGAGCTGCTGCGCGCCTTCCCGAACGTGCGCGGCTTCCAGGGCAGCGCCTCCACCGATGTCGGCGGCATCGGGCTGGCGCTGGAAGAGCGCGGCATGGCCGGCGACACCTGCGTGATGGGCACCAGCCTGCCGTCGATCGCCAGCCAGTATCTCGAGACAGGCGCCGTCGACATGATCTCGTTCTGGGATCCGGCACTCGCCGGCTACGCCATGAACAAGCTCGCCGTCATGCTGATCGACGGCCAGCCGGTGACGGACGGCATGGACCTCGGCGTCGAGGGCTACAACAAGCTCTCGCTCGACGGGAAGGTGCTCTACGGCCAGGCCTGGGTCGACGTGACCAAGGAGAACATGGCCGAGTACCCGTTCTGAGCCAGTGACGGGGCGGCCGCCGACGTCGCGCGGCCGCCCTCACCTCCCGTCCGTCAGCCCCGGAGCGCGACCATGCCGGACACCCGGCAGGCACCGTTCGTCGAGATCACCGGCGTATCGAAGAGCTATGCCGGCGTGACGGCACTCTCCGACGTCGGCTTCACGATCGCCCCCGGCGAGGTGGTCTGCCTCGCCGGCGAGAACGGCAGCGGCAAGTCGACCCTGATCAAGGTGCTGTCCGGCGTCGTCCGGCCGGACCGCGGCGGCGTCGCGATCGACGGCGCGAGCGACCGCGTGCAGTCGCCGCGCGATGCAATCGCTGCCGGCATTCAGGTGATCTTCCAGGACTTCTCGCTGTTTCCGAACCTCTCGGTGGCGGAGAACGTCGCCTTCTCCGCCGAGCTGTCGGAGGGCCGGCGGCTGGTGCGGCGCTCGCAGATGCGGGCGATCGCCGCAGAAGCCTTCGAGCGCGTCGGCGTGGCAATCGACCTCGAGCGGCGCGTCGACACGCTGTCGGTGGCCGACAAGCAGCTCGTCGCGATCTGCCGGGCGCTCGCCTCGAAGGCGCGCCTGATCGTCATGGACGAGCCGACGACGGCGCTGACCGAGCGCGAGGTGCGCTCCCTGCTCGCCATCATCCGGCGTCTCAGCGCCGACGGCGTCGCGGTGCTGTTCGTCTCCCACAAGCTCGCCGAGATCTTCGAGGTCTGCGAGAAGATCGTCGTGCTGCGCAACGGCGCCAAGGTCGCCGAGGGGCCGGCCGGCGATTTCGACCTCGCCGGCCTCGCCTTCCACATGACCGGCCGCACGTTCGCGGAGGCGGCGCCGGCCGCCCTGCCCGCCGGCCGCCCGGTGGTGCTCGAGGTGGAACGCCTGAATCGCGGCGACCTGCTGCACGACGTGTCGCTATCGCTTCGGTCGGGCGAGGTGCTCGGCATCACCGGCCTGCTCGGCTCCGGCCGCACGGCGCTCGCCAAGGCATTGTTCGGATTGCTACCGCTCGACTCCGGCCGCATCGCCGTCGACGGCCGCGACGTGGCGCTCGGCTCGCCGCGCGACGCCATCGCAGCCGGCATCGGCTACGTGCCCGAGGACCGGCTGACCGAGGGGCTGTTCCTGTCGCAGTCGATCGCCCGAAACATCGCCGTCGGGCGCCTCGACGCCCACCGCGCTGGGGCCGGCTTCATCGACCGCTCCAGCCTCGATCGCGAAGTCTCTGACTGGATTACACAACTGCGCATCGTCGCGCCGGACGCCGAGGCGCCGGTGCAGTCGCTGTCGGGCGGCAACCAGCAGCGCGTCGTGCTGGCGCGCTGGCTCGCGACCGCGCCGAAGGTGCTGGTGCTGAACGGCCCGACTGTCGGCGTCGACATCGGCTCGAAGGCCGACATCCACGCGGTCGTCGCGCGGCTGTCGGCGGATGGCATGGGCGTCATCGTCATCTCCGACGACCTCCCAGAGGTGCTCGGCACCTGCCACCGCATACTGGTGATGAAGGCCGGGCGGATCGTCGACGAGGTGGCCGGCGGCAGCCTCAGCGAGGGCGACCTCGCCCGGAAGCTCGCGGCATGAGCGGCGGGCGGGCGATGCCAAAACTCGACCTCACCCGCAACGAGACGCTGGTGGCGCTGGTCGTCGTCGCCTTCTGCGCGGTGACGGCAATCGTGCAGCCGAACTTCCTGTCGCTGCCGACGCTGTTCGACCTTTTGCGCGGCTCGATCGTCATCGGCATCTTCGCGATCGGCGTGCTCCTGGTGCTGATCTCCGGCGGCATCGACGTCAGCTTCACAGCGATCGCCGCCTTCGCCATGTACACGACGACGCTGACGCTGACCTCGCTCGGCATCGACATACCGTGGCCGGCCGCCTTCGCGCTGTCGATCCTCATCGGCACCGGGCTCGGGCTCCTCAACGCCGTCTTCATCGCCGGCTTCCGGCTGCCGACGCTGATCGTCACGCTCGGCACGCTGTCGCTGATCCGCGGCTTCCTGCTCACCTTCGTCGGCAGCCAGCTGATCTCCAACATGCCGCCGAGCCTGCGCGAATTCTCGCGGCTGATCATGGTCCGCGGCACCACCGCCGACGGCTATTTCTACTCGCTGCCGTGGGCCTTCGCGGCACTCGTGGCCGTGGTCATCGGCACTTGGTTCCTGCTCTACCGGACCATGCTCGGCCGCACGATCTTCGCGATCGGCGGCTCGGTCGAGAGCGCACGCCGCATCGGCATCCCGGTGCGCGGCGCGCAGGTGTTCGTCTACGCCTATGTCGGCGCCCTGTCGGGGCTCGCCGGCATCATCCACGCCTCGCTCGCCCGCGTCGCCAACCCGTTCGACCTCGTCGGGCTGGAGCTGTCGGTGATCGCCGCGGTGGTGCTCGGCGGCGCCCGGCTCGCCGGCGGCTACGGCACCATCACCGGCACGCTGCTTGGGGTGGCGCTGATCGTGCTCGTCAACAACAGCCTGATCCTGCTCGGCATCCCCTCGACCTGGCAGATGGTGGTGATCGGCGCACTGATCCTCGTCGGCACCGGCGTGCCCGCCTACCAGGCGAAGCGCGCCGCCCTGAGGGCGGGGTGAAGCCGATGGCGGACGATACCAACACCGCGAAGGCCCCGCCGCGCCGCTTCGATGCCGGCGCCTTCCTGTTCTCCGAGACCGGCCGGCTCGCCGTCATCACCGTGCTGATCTTCGTCGCGATGGCGCTGCTCGCCCCCGGAGGGCGGTTCGTCTCCGAGGCGAACCTGTCGTCGATGGCGTTCCAGTTTCCCGAGTTCGCCATCCTGGCGCTCGCGATGATGCTGGCGATGCTGACCGGCGGCATCGACCTGTCGGTGATCGGCATCGCCAACCTGTCGGCGATCGCGGCGGCGCTGGTGCTGTCGAGCCTGTTCGGCGCTCAAGCCGTCGGTGCCGACGCGGGGCTCGCCGTGTCGCTCGCCATCGTCGCGTCGCTGGCGGTGGGGCTCGCCGCGGGCACCGCGAACGGCATCGCCATCGGCGTCTTCGGGCTGCCGCCGATCCTGGCGACACTCGGCACCGGGCTGATGTTCACCGGGCTTGCGGTGGCGATCACCGGCGGCAGCGCCGTCATCGGCTTTCCCGCCACCTTCGCGACGATCGGCAACGGCGCTGTTTTCGGCGTGCCGGTTCCGCTCATCATCTTCGCGGTGCTGGCGGCGGCGGTGGCGGTGGTGCTGAACCGCACCGCCTTCGGGCTGAAGGTGCAGATGCTCGGCACCAACCCGCTCGCGGCGCGCTTTGCCGGCGTTGACGACCTCGCGGTGACGTTGCGCACCTACATCATCAGCGGCGGGCTCGCGGCGGTCGCCGGGCTCGTCATCATGAGCCGGGCGAACTCGGCGAAGGCCGACTACGGCGCGAGCTACCTGCTGCTCTCGATCCTCATCTGCGTGCTCGGCGGCATCAACCCCTATGGCGGCTTCGGGCGCGTCGCGGGCCTCGTGCTCGCCGTGCTGTCGCTGCAGTTTCTGTCGAGCGGCCTCAACATGCTGCAGGTGTCGAACTTCGCCCGGGAGCTGATCTGGGGGGCGTTGCTCCTGCTCGTCATGGTCGTCAACGGCTTCGGCTTCCGCCGATCCCGCTGACCATCCCTTTTTTCGCAAGAACCGCAGAGGCGGACGATGAAGAAGATCCTCAACGACCCGGCCCGCTACGTCGACGAGCTCCTGCACGGCATGGTGCAGGCGCACCCGCAGTACTACCGCCAGGTCGGCGACGGCCGCGTGATCGCGCGCGCCGGGACGCCGCGGCCGGGCAAGGTCGGCATCGTCTCCGGCGGCGGTTCCGGCCACCTGCCGATCTTCACCGGCTATGTCGGTCCGGGCCTGCTCGACGCCTGCGCCGTCGGCGACGTGTTCTCCTCGCCGTCCGCCGACCAGATGGCCGAGGCGATCCGCGCCGCGCACGCCGGCGCCGGCGTGCTGCGCCTCTACGGCAACTACGGCGGCGACATCATGAACTTCGACATGGCCGGCGACATGGTGGAGATGGACGATATCCGCGCCACCTCGGTCATCCTCGCCGACGACGTCGCCTCGGCGCCGACGGCGGAGGCGGAGAAGCGCCGCGGCGTCGCCGGCATGGTCTACGCCTTCAAGATCGCCGGTGCTGCGGCCGAGGCCGGGCTCGACCTCGACGGCGTGACCGCCGTGGCGCAGGCCGCCGCCGACGCCTGCCGCTCGGTCGGCGTGGCGCTGTCGCCGTGCGTGGTGCCGCTCGCCGGCCGGCCGACCTTCCAGATCGGCGAGGGCGACATGGAGATCGGCATGGGCATCCACGGCGAGCCGGGCGTGCGCCGCGGCCAGCTTCGCCCCGCCAACGAGATCGCCGACGAGATGCTCGACATGCTGTTCGCCGACCGGCCGGTCGTGCGCGGAGAGCGGCTGTCGCCGCTCGTCAACTCGCTCGGCGCGACGCCGCCGGAGGAGCTCTACATCCTCTATCGCCGCGTGAAGGCGCGGCTCGAGGACGCCGGCGCCACCATCGTGATGCCGCTCGTCGGCCGCTACGCCACCTCGATGGAGATGGCCGGCGTGTCGTTCACGCTCTGCCGGCTCGACGGCGACCTCGAGCGCTACCTCACCGCGCCGGCCGAGTGCGCGTTCTGGAGGGTGTGAGGATGGCGCTCGATCATGCCGCCCTGTCGGCCGGGCTCGCCGCCATCGCCGCCCACATGGAGACGGTTGCCGACGAGCTCAACGCCCTCGACGGCCAGTTGGGCGACGGCGATCTCGGGGTGACGATGGTGCGCGGTGGCCGCGAGGTCGTCGCCAGCCTGCCGAGCCTGCCGCCGGAGATCGGCGAGAGCCTGATGAAGGTCGCCCAAGCCTTCACCAAGGTCTCCGGCTCGAGCTACGGGACGTTGCTCGCGACCGGGCTGATGTCGGCGGCGAAGGCGACGCGCGGCCGCACCGACGTGCCGTGGAACGAGGTGTCACGACTGCTCGAAGGCGCCTTCGAGGCGATGCGGACGCGCGGCAAGGCCTCGCTCGGCGACAAGACGGTGCTCGACGTGGTCCACGCCGCCGCCGAGGCGACGAAGGGGCTCGACGATCCGGCCGAGATCCTCGCCGCCGCCCGCGGCGCGGTGGCCGAAACGATGGACCGTTTCCGCCGCGAGCCAGCGAAGATCGGCCGCGCCCGCATCTTCGCGGAGAAGAGCATCGGCCTCGACGACCCCGGCATGCGCGCGTTCAAGGACATCCTGGACGGCCTGGGGTAGCGACGGCGGGGGCACAGCCTGAGGACCCGCCCCTGGCCGGCGGTGCCGGCGGACCGCAAACGGCGACAGGAGCCGTGCCGCCGGAGGCAGGCGGCGCCAGCTGTGTCTGTTGCCGGGTCTGCCCAGTGCGGCCCTACTTGGCGGGCTTGCGGGTCCGGATCGGCCGGATCGCCGCCAACGGGCTGTCGCCG
>CALRZT010000225.1:0-8330 GCA_943372725.1 Pseudoxanthobacter soli DSM 19599 | reverse complement strand
GGGCATTCGCCTCGACGACATCGGCGAAGCGATGCAGCACGCGGGCGCGCTCGCGCGGCGACACGGTCGCCCAGCGGCTCGCGGCGAGGCCGGCCTTGGCGGCGGCGACGGCCTCGTCGACGGCCGCCTCGCCGCCGTCGGTGAGCGTTCCCATCGGCTGGTGGTCGGAGGGGCGGAGCACGGCGATCTCGTCGCCGGCACGCTCGACGAGGCGGCCGCCGATGAAGTGGCCGTGCGGGACGGCGACGGTGTTCGGGTCGAAGTCGAGGCTTGCGGCAACGGTCATCGCGTCAGGCCACCTTCATGTAGACGGAGCGCCACTCGGTGTAGAACTCGAGCACCGGGCGGCCCTGCTCCTTGACGCCAGTGCCCGACGCCTTGGAGCCGCCGAACGGGGCGTGCAGCTCGACGCCGGCGGTCGGCAGGTTGACGGAGGCGACGCCGGTCTCGGCGCGGGCGACGAAAGCGTGGGCGCGGCCGAGGTCGCGGGTGCAGATCGAGGCGGAGAGGCCGTATTCGGTGTCGTTGGCGAGGGCGACCGCGGCGTCGAAGTCGGCCACCTCGAAGAGGGCGACCACCGGGCCGAAGATCTCCTCGCGCGCGATCGTCATGTCGGGCGTGACGCCGTCGAAGATCGTCGGGGCGACGAAGTAGCCGGCCGGGTTGACGCCGTCGGGGCCGCCGGTGAGGAGCCGCGCACCCTCCGCGATGCCCTTGCGAACATAGTCGCGCACCTTGTCGTATTGGCGGGCATCGACCACCGGGCCGACGAAGGTGTCGGGGTCGCGCGCGTCGCCGACCTTCAGCGCCTTCGCCTTGGCGACGAAGGCCTCGGTGAAGGCCTTGGCGACCGGCGCCTCGACGATGACGCGGCTCGTCGCCGTGCACTTCTGGCCGGCATTGCGGAAGGCGCCCTCGATCGCCGTGGTTGCGGCGAGCTCGAGGTCGGCGTCGGCGAGCACGACCAGCGGGTTCTTGCCGCCGAGCTCGCACTGCACCTTGCCGAGGCGATTCGAGACGGCGCGGTGGACGCGCTCGCCGACGGCGCGCGAGCCGGTGAAGGAGACCGCGGCGACGCCCGGATGATCGACGATCGCCGGACCGACGTCGAAGCCGTCGCCGTGCACGAGGTTGAAGACACCCGCCGGCACCCCCGCCTCGACGAGGATCTCGGCGAGCATCTGCGACGTCAGCGGCGAATGCAGGCAGGGCTTCCAGACGATGGCGTTGCCGGTGACGAGGGCTGGCCCGAACTTCCAGGCGGAGATCGAGGCGGGGAAGTTCCACGGCGTGATCTGGCCGACGACACCGACGGGCTTGCGCACCGTCCAGGCGACGACGCCGGGCCGGCCGGAGGGCAGGGCGTCGCCCGCAAGCCGCGGTCCCTCGGCGGCGTAGAACTCCAGCACCTTCGCCGAATAGAGCGCCTCGCCGCGGGCCTCGCCGATCGGCTTGCCGACCTCGCGCGCCATCGCCTGGGCGAGGTCCTCGACGCGGGCGCGCAGCAACGTCCCGGCTTTGACGAGAATCTCGCCGCGGGCGACCGGAGAGGTGACGGCCCAGCCGGGCTGCGCGGCGCGGGCGGCCGAGACGGCGTCCTCGACGTCATCGACCGACGACAGCGGGTACTCGACGATGACGTCGGCGACATCGGAGGGGTTGATGGCGCGGTACGTGGCGCTGCCGCGTGGGGCGCGCCAGGCGCCACCGACGAGGTTGCGGGGGGTGGTCATGGGGACAGGTCCTGATCTGGGAGCGGCTGGGATCAGCGCTGCGCCGCCTCGAGGAAGGGGCGCAGCATGTCGGCGGTCTCGTGGAAGCGGCCGACGAAGGCCTTGAGACGGGGATGCTCGGGCTTCAGGAGCACGTCCTTCGGCGCCCCGTCGGCGACGACGATGCCCTCGTCGAGAAAGACGACGCGGTCGGCGATCTCGAAGGCGAAGCCGAGCTCGTGGGTGACGACGACCATGGTCATGCCGGAGCGGGCGAGGGCCAGCATCGCCTTCAGCACCTCGCCGACGAGCTCGGGGTCGAGGGCCGAGGTCGGTTCGTCGAACAGCATCACGGCCGGGTTCATGGCGAGTGCCCGGGCGATGGCGACGCGCTGCTGCTGGCCGCCGGAGAGCTGGGCGGGATGCTTGTGGCGGTGGTCGGCGAGGCCCATCTGGTCGAGGAGCTCGCAGCCGCGCTTCTCCGCGGCGGCGCGGTCGATGCCCTGCACGATCACCGGCCCCTCGATGACGTTGCCGAGCGCCGTCATGTGCGGGAACAGGTTGAACTGCTGGAACACCATGCCGGTCTTGGCGCGGATGCGGTTGACCTGGCGGGGCGGGAGCTTCAGCCGGTCGCGGCCGCCCTCCTCGACGTCGAAGATCGGCTCGCCGGCGATGGTGATGCGACCCTGGTCGGGGATGTTGAGGAGGTTGATGCAGCGCAGGAGCGAGGTCTTGCCGGAACCCGAGGCGCCGATCAGGACCACGACTTCGCCCGCCTTCACCGTGAGGTCGATGCCGCGCAGCACCGGGCGGTCGCCGAAGCGCTTGTGGATGCCCTCGAGGGCGAGGACGGTCTCGGATCCTTCGCGCTTCACAGCGACAGCCCTCCGCGCTTCTCGAGCCTGCGGGCGAGCAGCGTCAGCGGCGTCAGCACGACGACGTAGATGATGCCGATCGCCGTGTAGATCTCCATCGGCCGGTAGGTGAAGCTCGAGATGTAGCTCGCCTGGTAGAGCAAATCCGGCACCGTAATGATCGACAAGAGCGTGGTGTTCTTCATCTGGATGATCGACTGGCCGGCAAGCGGCGGCACCATCCGTCGGAACGCCTGCGGAAGGATGATGCGCCGCATGCGCTGGCTGTAGGACATGCCGATGGCGGTGGCGGCGTCGGTCTGGCCGGGCTCGATCGACTGCACGCCGGCGCGGAGGATCTCCGCGTAGAAGGCGCCGACATAGCAGGAGAGCGCGACGAACCCCGCCCAGCCCTTGGTGATGTTCAGCCCCATGAAGATCGGCAGGGCGTAGTAGGTCCACAGCAGGATGACGAGTAGCGGGATGTTGCGGAAGAATTCCACGTAGACCCGGCCGAGCCAGGCGAGCAACCGATACGGCGTCAGCTGGATCAGCCCGACGACGAGGCCGATGATCATGCCGGCGACGATGGTGATGACCGTGTAGTAGACGGTGATCAGGAAGCCCTGCCAGAGCAGTGGGGCGTTCTGCGTGATCACCGAGAAATCGAAGGACATACGAAAGCTTCCGTCTGTTCGGGCGGGCTCTCGGAGGGCGGCCGGCCGATGGCACGCGCCGCGAGCGGAGAAGTCGGCCGGAGACCGGCGGCAGGGGGGAGGGCGCCGCTGGGGTCTCCGGCCGTGGCGGGGTGACTAGAAACTGAAGCCCGCCGGAAGGATCGAGAGGTCGATGCCGCGATCTTCCCAGGCCTTGGCGAGACGCGCCTGGGCGAGACCGAGCGAGCGCTGCTGCTGCACCCAGTTGGTCAGGAAGTTGATGTAGCCGGCGTTGCCGGGCTGACGGGCGACGGCGAGCGTCGCCGGATTGCGCAGCACCGGCTCAGGCAGCGACACGTCGCCGACGCCCTTGAGGTCGATCTGGATGGCGTCGAAGATGGCGAAGACGACGGCGTCGGCGCGGCCGGCCTGCAGCTCGAGCAGCGCGAGGTTGCGGTCCTCGACGGGCACGATGTTGGCCTTCGGCAGCAACGCCTCGGCGACGACCTGCATGGTCGAGCCCTTCTGGGCGACGACGGTCTTCGACGGGTCGTTGAGTTCGGCCCAGGTCTTCACCGGCTTGCCGGGAGGCGTCAGCACGGCCCAGGCGTCGGTGAACAGCGGCTCCCACAGGTAGTCGACGACGAGGCCGCGCTTCGGGTTCGGGTTGACGCCGATCGCCACGTCAATCTTGTTCGACTGGAAGTCGGCGGCGAGGTTGCCCCAAGTGGTCTCGACCGGCTCGACCTTGACGCCGAGCAGGGTCGCCACGTCGGTGAGATAGTCGACGTAGAAGCCGGACCACTGGCCGGTGGCCGGATCCTTGATGTAGCCCGGCTCCTCGCCGACCATCACCGGGATCTTGAGGACGCCCGACGCCTTGATCCTGTCGAGCACGGTGGACGGGTTGTTGTCGTCGGCGCGGGCAGGCTGCGCGACGGCGGCGACGATCAGGGCCAGGAAGGCCAGGATCGAAGTCAGAGTGACGGATCGCATGCTGTTTTCCCTCTCGCTAGGCGGACTTGTCTCGTCCGCCATCCTCTCCCCGCCGCCTCGCCCCCGGGCTCAGCGGCACAGGAATCCCGTCGGCAACGGATCGCCGCGCTCGCGGACGATCGTCGAAAAGGCGGTGATGTGGGCGTTGCCGGCGATCTCGACGATCACGGCCGGCCGGCCAGCGGCCTCGGTCCCGGCCACGAGGGTCGCCTCGAAGGCGACGCCGAGGATGTTCTCGGCGCGATAGCGGCCGCCCGCTGCGAGGCGGCCGCGGTGGACGAGCTGCGCCGTCCGCGCCGCTGTGCCGGTACCGCACGGCGAGCGGTCGAACTTGTTCGCCTCGAGGACGAGCAGATGTCTGGCGGCTGCGGCCTCGCCGGGTGCGTCGGCGGTGAACAGCACGCTCGCCTTGTCGGCGGGGTCGATCAGGCCGCGCGCGTGCAGGACCTCGTTGAAGGCCACCTTCAGGCGGCTGCCGAGAGTGAGCGCCGCAGCGACGTGGTCGGTGTCGAGGGCGAGCCCGAGCGGGCCGGCGTCGACCAGCAGGTACCACATGCCGCCATAGGCGAGGTCGGCCCGGACCTCGCCGACGCCATCGAGGGTGACGGTAACGTCCTCGGCGGCGAGGTAGGAGGGCACGTTGCGCAGCCGCACGCCGACGAGCGCGCCGTCCGGCGCCCAGTCGAGGCGGACGTCGACGACACCGGCCGGCGTCTCGAGCGTGAGGCGCTCCGGCGCGGTCTCGCGGGTCAGGGCGCCGGTCGCGGCGAGCGTGCGGGCATAGCCGATCGTGCCGTGGCCGCACATGTCGAGATAGACGTAGGAGGAGATGAAGAAGGCGCCGTAGTCGGCCACCGACGACGGCACCGGCACGAGGCCGACCATCGCCGCGTGGCCGCGCGGCTCGTGCAGCAGCAGTGGCCGGAGGTCGTCGTGATGCTCTCGGAAGTAGTCTCGGCGGGCGCGGACGCTGTCGCCGGGCAGGGGCGGCACCCCCGACAGGATGACGCGCGTCGGATGGCCGGCGGTGTGGGAATCGACGACGGAGAAGGAGGCGTCGAGGCCCAGCATCGGCTCACTCCGCGGGGATTTCGGCGGCCATCGCCGGCCGGATGTCGCGCCAGATGGCACCGATGAGGGCTTCCGTCTCCGCCTTCGCGCGGGGCGCGTCGCCGGCGAGGATGGCCGCATAGATGGTGGCGGTGCCCTCCACCGAGAGGCGCACGGCCCCGGGGGCGCGGGCATAGATGAAGTAGCGGTAGCGCAGCGCCTGCTTCTCGAGGCCGGCGAGCAGGCGGCGCAGGGTGACGTTGCCGCACAGGCGGTAGATCACCGTCGAGCCGCGCACGTCGGCATCGAAGAAGCGCTGGACGTCGCCGTCGCCGTGGGCGGCGCGCATCGCCGCCAGGATCGCCGGCAGCTCGTCCTTCAGCGCCACGTCGGCCGAGGCGGCCGCCTCCGCCGCGGCGAGTGCCTCGAGCGGGATGCGGCAGGCATAGACCTCGTCGAAGTCCTTCAGCGTCAGCGGGGCGACCCAGATGCCCCGGCGCGGCGCCTTCAGGACGAGGCCGTCGCGCTCGAGCAGGCGCAGCGCCTCGCGAACGGGCGAGCGGCTGACGCCGTAGGTCTGGGCGACGTCCTCCTCCGTCAGACGAGTCGCCGGCGCCAGCCGGCCCGAGATGATCTCCTCCTGCAGGAGCCGGGCGAGCTCCTCCGGGATGACGAGGGAAAGACGGGTGCGGGCGACGTCCATGGGTCTACTCCATACTGTGTACAATATGCAGGGTCAACGCCGGGGCGGGCTCTTGCGGGGCCTGTCCACAGCGTTCTCGCGGCGAACGGCGGCTCGACTCCCGGTCGCGACCGGGACGAGCGCGCGCGGCGGCGCGGCTCCGCCCGTGATCGCGGGGGAGGGCGCCGACGGGGTAGGGGAGGGGATGGCGGGCTCGATCTGCGGCCCCTGCAGGGGTGCCGCGCCGGTTGGCTCAGGGTTGCGACGGACCGCGGTCGACCGGGTCGGGCGGTGCCGGGCCGGCGCCGGGAGCAGCCGCGGGCGCATCCTCGCGGCCGAACTGCGAGTGCTCGAACACCACGACGACGATCAGGGACAGGGCGAGCGGCAGCAGCAGGTAGAACAGCCGGAAGACGATGAGGGCCGCGAGCACGTCGGCGGGGTTTGCGTCCGGCAGCACCGTCAGGAAGACGAGCTCGAGCACGCCGAGGCCGCCCGGCGCGTGCGACAGCAGGGCCGCCGAGAACGAGGCAAGGAAGGCGCCGAGGACGATCAGGAAACCCGGATTGTCCTGCGCCGGCAGGGTGAAATAGATGATCGCCGCAGCTCCGATCAGCTCGATCGGCGCCGCCACCAACTGGCGGGCGACGATGCCGCCGGACGGCCGCGGCACCAGCAGGCTACCGATTCGGAACGGCCGCAGCGGCAGCCTCGTGAACAGCACGTAGAGCGCGATGCCGCCGAGGATGACAAACCCGAGGATGCGCACGAGCTCATGCGGCAGCTCCGTGATGTGGTCAGCGACGTGCGGCTCGAGCACAAGCACGAGGCCGGCGAGCATCACCGTTCCGAGCGCGAAGGTGAACGAACAGAACGTCACCAGCACCGCCACCTCGCCGGCGCTGAGCCCCTGGCGCGAATAGGCGCGGTAGCGGATGACGGCGCCCGACAGCACCGAGGCGCCGATGTTGTGGGAGAGCGCATAGGTGGTGAAGGAGGTGACGGCGATGTAGAGCCACGGCACCTGCTTGCCGAGGAACTGCAGCCCGATGCGGTCGTACCAGGCGAGCGCCGCATAGGCGACGAGGGTCGAGGCGGCGGCGAGGAGCCACTGGTGCCAGCCGATCGCCGCGAGGCTTTCGATCAGGTCGTCGAGGGAGAGGCTGCGCAGTTCGGAATAGAGCAGCCAGCCGGACAGCACGACCGCCGCGAGGCCGATCACCGGCCATCCGTACTTCTTGAGGACCGTCCTCATTCCCTCTCCCGGTCGCGCCGACCCGAGCCGTCGGCGGTCAAGTCCCCCGGCCGGCCGCAGCCGCCGGCCGATGGGCCGGTGCGCCCGACCGTCGCCCGGACGAGCGCTCCGAACGCCTCCCTCCGATGTAGCCCAGCACGGACGGAGGTGCGAGCCCGAGTTGGCGCGAGGGGGCCGCCACGGTCGGGCGAGATCGCCGCAACCGCTGCCACTGTGCCGCGCGCTCAGCGTGTGCTGAGAGGCGTTGACTCGAACAAAGAGGGATATTAAAAAGAACAAACAAGGTACATAAATCCAGGAGGCTAGCATGACCCGTCCCGCTCACGACCTCGCCGCCCTGATCGCCCTGACGCTCTTTGTCGCCACCCTGGTCGTCTGGCTCGACGCTTTCGGCCGGCTCGCCTGAGCTGTTGATGGCGGTCGGGAGGCGGTCGACAGCGCCGTCTCCCGGCTGCAACAGTCGCGGCTCGCGCGCCGCCCGGGCCGGCGCCGGTGGGACCACGTCCCGCGTGACGGGTTGGAGGGTGCGGACATGGCGGCAGACCCCGGTTTCGTGCACCTGCGCGTCCACTCGTCCTATTCGCTGCTGGAAGGCGCCATCCACATCAAGGGGCTGGTCGGGCTCGCCAAGGCCGACAAGCAGCCCGCTCTGGCGGTGACCGACACCGGCAATCTCTTCGGGGCGCTGGAGTTCTCCGAGAAGTCGATCGAATCGGGCATCCAGCCGATCATCGGCTGCGAGCTGCTCGTCGATTTCCTCGACGACGCCGGCGGCCGCCGCACGCCGGGCGGTCGCGATGGAAGCAGTCCGCTCGCCCCGCTCGTGCTGCTGGCGGCAACGCCTTCGGGCTACGACGCCCTCGCGCGCCTCGTCAGCCGCGCCTATCTCGGGGGCGAGGCGGGCGAGCGTCCGCACCTGGCGATCGGCACGCTGCTCGATGATGCCGACGGCCTGATCGTGCTCACCGGCGGGGCGCGGGGGCCGATCGGCGCGGCGCTCGCCGCCGGTGGCGAGGTGGCGGCCCAGACCCGACTGGAGCGGCTGGCCGCCGCGCTTCCGGACCGGCTCTACGTCGAATTGCAGCGCCACGGTCTCGCCGAGGAGGCGGCGACCGAGGACGG
>CALRZT010000224.1:0-8334 GCA_943372725.1 Pseudoxanthobacter soli DSM 19599 | reverse complement strand
GAAGGCCTCCAGCTCGGGCGCCTTCTGGAGATGCTCGTAATCGAAGGTGAACGGCTCATAGTAGTCGTCGATCTCGGGCATGTTCGGATTGGCGAAGATGTTCGCCAAGATCCGCCATTTGCCGCCGATCTTCGGTTCGATCTTGCCGTTCGCCTTGCGACGCCAGCCGCCCTTCCAGCGGTTCTGGTCCTCCCAGTTCTTCGGGTAGCCGATGCCGGGCTTCGTCTCGACGTTGTTGAACCAGGCGTATTCCATGCCTTCGCGGTTAGTCCAGACGTTCTTGCAGGTAACAGAACAGGTGTGGCAGCCGATGCACTTGTCGAGATTGAGCACCATGGCGATCTGGGCGCGGATTTTCATCGGTCGTCTCCCGGTTACTCGGCCGCCTGAACGGTGGGGATTGCAGAGGGCGAGGCGTCCGCGTGCGGACGCTCGAGCCAGTCGATCGCCGTCATCTTGCGCACCACGACGAACTCGTCGCGGTTCGTGCCGATCGTGCCGTAGTAGTTGAAGTCGTAGGCCTGCTGGACGTAGCCGCCGATCATGTGCGTCGGGTTGAGGACGATGCGGGTGACGGAGTTGTGGATGCCGCCGCGGTTGCCGGTCATCTGCGAGCCCGGCACGTTCACGATCTTTTCCTGGGCGTGATACATCATCACCATGCCGTCCTTGACGCGCTGGGAGACGACGGCGCGGGCGACGAGCGCCCCGTTGGTGTTGAAGGCCTCCACCCAGTCGTTGTCGACGATGCCGGCAAGCTTGGCGTCGCCCTCGCTGATCCAGATGCACGGACCGCCGCGCGACAGCGTCAGCATCAGGAGGTTGTCGGTGTAGGTGGAGTGGATGCCCCATTTCTGGTGGGGGGTGATGAAGTTCAGCACCACCTGCTTTTCGCCGTTCGGCTTGATGTCGATCACCGGCAGGATCGCCCTGAGGTCGAGCGGCGGCCGGTAGACGCAGAGGGCGGCGCCGAAGGCACGCATCCACAGATGATCCTGGTAAAGCTGCTGGCGCCCGGTGAGCGTCCGCCACGGGATTAGTTCGTGCACGTTGGTGTAGCCGGCGTTGTAGCAGACCTTCTCGCTCTCCAGCCCCGACCAGGTCGGCGCCGAGATGATCTTGCGCGGCTGGGCGACGACGTCGCGGAAGCGGATCTTCTCGTCTTCCTTCGGCAGCGCGAGATGCGTGTGGTCACGCCCGGTTGCCTTGCCGAGCGCCTCCCAGGCCCGCACCGCGACTTCGCCGTTGGTCTCCGGCGCCATCATCAGGATGACTTCGGTGGCGTCGATGTCGCTGACGATGCGGGCGAGGCCCTTGTTGGTGCCTTCCGGATGCACGCCGTTGAGTGCCTTCAGGTGCCCGACCTCGTGTCCGGTCTTCCAGGCCATCCCCTTGATGCCATTGCCGATGCTCTCCATCAGCGGCCCGAGGGCGGTAAAGCGCTCGTAGGTGGCCGGGTAGTCGCGCTCGACCTCGAAGACGAGCGGCATCGTCTTGCCGGGGACCGGCTCGCACTCGCCCTTCTTCCAGTCCTTCGGATCGAACGGCTGGGCGATCTCATTGGCGCTGTCGTGCTTGATGGGATTGAGGACAACGTCCTTCTCGACGCCGAGCACTTCCGGCGCGACGCGGGAGAACGCCTTGGCGATCCCCTTGTAGATTTCCCAGTCGCTGCGCGATTCCCACGCCGGGTCCACCGCGCTGGTCAGCGGATGGATGAAAGGGTGCATGTCGGAGGTATTGAGATCGTTCTTCTCGTACCACGTCGCCGTCGGCAGCACGATGTCGGAGTAGACGCAGGTCGTCGACATGCGGAAGTCGAGCGTCACCAGAAGATCGAGCTTCCCCTCCGGCGCGTGCTCGTGCCAGACCGCCTCGGTCGCCTTGGCGCGACCCTCGGCGCCGAGATCCTTGCCGAGCACCCCGTGCGTCGTGCCAAGCAGGTGCTTCAGGAAGTACTCGTGTCCCTTGCCCGACGAGCCGAGCAGGTTCGACCGCCAGACGAACAGGTTGCGCGGCCAGTTCTTAGGATTGTCGGGGTCCTCGCAGGAGAGCTTCAGCGTGCCCTCCTTCAGAGCCTTGACCACGTATTCCTTCGCCGGCAGGCCGGCGGCGGCGGCGTCCTTCGCCACCTGCAGCGGGTTCGTCTGCAGCTGCGGCGCGGAGGGCAGCCAACCCATCCGCTCGGCGCGGATGTTGTAGTCGATGATGGTACCGTCCCACGGCCCCGGCGGCGCGGTGGGGGAGACGATGTCGCCGACGTTCATCGTCTCGTAGCGCCACTGGTCGGTGTGGGCGTAGAAGGCGGACGTCGAGTTCTGCTGGCGCGGCGGGCGGCCCCAGTCGAGGGCGAAGGCGAGCGGCGCCCAGCCGGCCTGCGGGCGCAGCTTCTCCTGTCCGACATAGTGCGCCCAGCCGCCGCCGGACTGGCCGACGCAGCCGCACATCACCAGCATGTTGATCACGCCGCGATAGTTCATGTCGGCGTGGAACCAGTGGTTCATGGCGGCGCCGATGATGATCATCGAGCGGCCGCCGGTCTTCTCGGCGTTGGAGGCGAACTCTCGGGCGACGTGGATGATCTTGTCGCGCGACACGCCGGTGATCGCCTCGGCCCAGGCGGGGGTGTAGGGCACCGGATCGTCGTGATTGCGCGCGACGTTGTCGCCGCCATAGCCGCGGTCGACGCCGTAGTTGGCGAGCATGAGGTCGTGCACGGAGGCGACCAGCGTCTCGCCGTCGGCGAGCGTCAGGCGCTTCACCGGCACGCGGCGGTTCAGCACGCTCGCGTGGTCGGTAGAGGCGAAGTGCGCGTGCTCGATGTTGCCGAAATAGGGGAAGGCGACCTCGGCGAGCTCGTCGTGGATGCCGTCGAGCGAGAGGCGCAGCGTCACCGGCGCGCCGTCCGCGCGCTTCTCCTCGAGGTTCCACTTGCCGGTCTCGCCCCAGCGGAAGCCGACCGTCCCGTGCGGCGCGACGATGTCACCGGTCGTCTCGTCATAGGCGGCGGTCTTCCACTCGGGATTGTTCGTCTCGCCGAGCGCCGCGTCGAAGTCGCTGGCGCGCAGGAAGCGGTCCGGCACCAGTTGGTCGCCCTGCCGGACCAGCCGCACCAGCATGGGCATGTCGGTGTAGCGGCGGACGTAGTCGCGGAAGTACGGCACCTGCCGGTCGACGTGGAACTCCTTCAGGATGACGTGGCCCATCGCCATGGCCAGCGCGGAGTCGGTTCCCTGCTTCACCGACAGCCAGATGTCGCCGAACTTCGCCGCTTCCGAGTAGTCCGGGCAGATCACCGCGCTCTTCATGCCGCGGTAGCGCGCCTCGGTATAGAAGTGGGCGTCGGGCGTGCGCGTCTGCGGGACGTTGGACCCCCACAAGATGATGAAGCCGGCGTTGTACCAGTCGGCCGATTCCGGCACGTCCGTCTGTTCGCCCCAGGTCTGCGGCGAGGCGGGTGGCAGGTCGCAGTACCAGTCGTAGAACGACATGGAGACGCCACCGATCAGCGACAGGTAGCGTGAGCCGGCGGCGTAGGAGACCATCGACATCGCCGGGATCGGCGAGAACCCGAAGATGCGGTCCGGCCCGTAGGTCCTGGCCGTGTAGGCGTTGGCGGCGGCGATGATCTCCGTCACCTCGTCCCAGCCGGCGCGCACGAAGCCGCCGTGGCCGCGCTTCTTCACGTAGGCGGCGCGCTTGTCGGGGTCCTCGACGATGGAGGCCCAGGCGGCTACGGGCGGCATGGTCTCGCGCGCCTCGCGCCACAGCCGGACGAGGCGCGAGCGCACCAGCGGATACTTCACCCGGTTGCCGGAATAGAGGTACCAGCTGTAGGAGGCGCCGCGCGAGCAGCCGCGTGGCTCGTGGTTCGGCAGGTCCGGGCGGGTTCGCGGGTAGTCGGTCTGCTGGGTCTCCCAAGTGACGATCCCGCCCTTGACGTAGATCTTCCAGGAGCACGAGCCGGTGCAGTTGGCGCCGTGGGTGGAGCGGACGATCTTGTCGTGCTGCCAGCGCTTGCGGTAGCCGTCCTCCCAGCCGCGGTCCTCGTTGGTGGTGATGCCGTGGCCGCCCGCGAAGGGCTCGCGGACCTTGTTGAAGAAGGTCAGGCGGTCGAGGAAATGGCTCATCGTCTGGTGCCTCGAACGACGTGGGAGATCAGGGGACGGATCATTGCGCGGGACGCCTGGCGGGCATCACGACGGGACGCTCGCGCTCGTCGTGGCCGCCGCGCTCGACGTCGTGCAGCAGCCCGCCGCGGCGCGTGTAGAACCACCAGGTGACGACGAGGCAACTGACGTAGAAAGCGAGGAAGGCGTAGAGCGCCGTCTCCGCGCCGCCGGTCAGGGCGATCGAGGAGCCGAAGCTCTTCGGGATGAAGAAGGCGCCATAGGCGGCGATCGCCGAGGTGAAGCCGATGATCGCCGCGGCTTCCTTGTCGGACTGCCGGACACGCTCGGCAGGGGTCATCCCCGGCTCGAGCCGCGCCACTTCCTTGCGCATGATCGCGGGGATCATCTGGAAGGTCGAGGCGTTGCCGACACCGCTCGCCGCGAACAGGAACAGGAAGCTCGCGAAGAAGATCGGGAACGAACTCGCCTCCCCTGCCCTGCCGATGGCAATGAGGACACCGACGACGCCGATCGACATCGCCGCGAACACCCACAGCGTGATGCGCCCGCCGCCGATGCGGTCGCACGGCTTGCCGGCGGCCGCCCGCGCGAGCGCCCCGACGAGCGGCCCGAGGAAAGCGTAGGCGAGCGCGTCGACCTGCGGATAAAGGATCTTCGACAACAGCGGGAAGGCCGCCGAGAAGCCGATGAAGGAGCCGAAGGTGCCGGTGTAGAGCCAGCACATGATCCAGTTGTGAGTGCGCCGGAATATCACCGCCTGGTCGGCGAAGGAGGCCTTCATGGTGGCGATGTCGTTCATGCCGAACCAGGCCGCGAAGGCGGAGGCGACGATGAACGGCACGAAGACGAAGCCGGCGTTCTGCAGCCACAGGGTGGTGGTGACGTCGCCGACCGTCGCCGTCTGCGGATCACCGCCGAGCCAGCCGAAGACACCGGCGGTGATGGCGAGGGGCGCGACGAACTGCACGACGCTGACGCCGAGATTGCCGAGCCCGGCATTGATGGCGAGCGCACTGCCCTTCTCGCTCTTCGGGAAGAAGAACGAGATGTTCGCCATCGAGGAGGCGAAGTTGCCGCCACCGAACCCGCACAAGAGCGCGAGGCCGAGGAAGATCCAGTAGGGTGTCGCCGGGTCCTGGACGGCGAAGCCCATGCCGAGCGCCGGTATCGCCAGCGACCAGGTCGCCAGCGTCGTCCACAGCCGCCCGCCGAAGATCGCCGGCATGAAGCTGTAGACGATGCGCAGCGTCGCGCCGGAGAGCCCCGGAAGGGACGCGAGCCAGAACAACTGCTCGTTGGTGAAGGCGAACCCCACCGCCGGCAGCTTCGCGACGACGACCGACCACACCATCCACACGGCGAAGGACAAGAGCAGGCAGGGCACCGAGATCCACAGGTTCCGCCGCGCGATGGCGCGCCCACCGTGTTCCCAGAAGTCTCGGTCCTCGGGGCGCCAGTCGGCGATCGCACCCTGGGCGGCCAGTGCGCCCTTCTGCGCCGGGCCGTGCACGGGCTGCATCTCCGGCAGCTCCGGTAGGCTCGCGGGCGCAACACCCTGGTCGGCGGCGCGCCGTTCCATCTGCTGGACCGCGACGTGCATCCACACCAGCGCCACCGCGACGATGGCGAACAGCAGCCAGAAGCAGCTCTGCCAGACACCGGTGAGGTCGTTCAGGGCGCCGAACGCGATCGGCAGGATGAAGCCACCGAGGCCGCCCACTAGTCCGACGACACCACCGACGGCGCCGACGCGGCCCGGATAGTAGACCGGGATGTGCTTGTACACGGCCGCCTTGCCGAGGCTCATGAAGAAGCCGAGGACGAAGATCGTCACGATGAAGCCCATCAGCCCCATCGACAGGCTGAAGGAGACGGGACCGCGCATGCCCTGCACGACGTAGTCGGTCGGCGGATAGGACAGCACGAAGGTGCAGACCACCGACACCATGAACGTCCAGTACATGACGCGGCGAGCGCCGAACTTGTCGGCGAGGTGGCCGCCATAGGCGCGGAAGATCGAAGCGGGTACCGAGAAGGCGGCGCCGACCATGCCGGCCGTCGCGATATCGAGCCCGTAGACGCCCATCAGGTAGCGCGGCAGCCAGAGCGCCAGCGCGACGAAGGCACCGAAGACGAAGAAGTAGTAGAGTGAGAAGCGCCAGACCTGGATGTTCTTCAGCGGCTCCATCATCGCCGCGAAGGATTCGGGCTTCGCGCCGACGGCGCGCCGCCGGGCGAGGTCGGGATCGTCCTTGGTGAACAGGAAGAAGACCACCGCCATCAGGGCGAGGACCGCGGCCCAGACGAGCGCGACCGTCTGCCAGCCATAGGCGACCATGATGACCGGTGCGGCGAACTTGGTGACGGCGGCGCCGACGTTGCCGGCTCCGAAGATGCCGAGGGCGGTACCCTGCTTCGCCGTCGGGTACCACTTGGCGACGTAGGCAACGCCGACCGAGAACGAGCCGCCGGCGATGCCGACGCCCAGCGCTGCGAGCAGGAAGGTCGGGTAGTCGTAGGCGAGCGCCAAAAGCGCCGTCATCACCGCCGCCGACAGCATCGTCAGCGTGTAGACGACGCGGCCGCCGTACTGGTCGGCCCAGATGCCGAGCACCAGGCGGATCAATGAGCCCGTCAGGATTGGTGTGCCGACGAGCAGGCCAAACTGCGTGTCGCTCAGTCCGAGGTCGTTTTTGATCTGCACGCCGATGATCGCAAAGATCGTCCAGACTGCGAAGCAGACGGTGAAGGCGATCGTCGACAGCCACAGGGCGCGCCGCTGGTCAGACAGGCTCGGTGGCATTCCCGCATCAGTCGTAGTTGGCATGCTCGCCCCCAAGCTGCACGACGCATGGCGTCTGGCTGCTCGGAGGTTGTGGGGCGGGGGGCAGGCCGGGTTTGACCTGGATCAAGCGGCAAGCGTCATTTGAACGATTCAATTCGGGCCGCACACTTCCACAAGTGAGCAGGAGCAACTGATCATCCTTCGCTCCGACCGACCACAAGTGGCCGCTTGACTTTCATCAAGAACCCGCCTGCTGATCAGGCTATGTTGCTCATCCTGGAGGTCGGCTCATGCGCAGCGACGATATCGAGGAGGTGCGGCGGCTTCGGCTGTTTCGGGACGTCTCCCCCGGCCACGTCGAGACCCTGATGCGCGGGGCTTTCCTGCAGCGCTTTCCGGCGCACGTGGAGCTGGTGCGCGAGGGGGAGCGGGCGGACTTCCTGCATATCGTCGTCGACGGCCGCGTCGAGATGTTTTCGGCCCACCGCGATCGCGAGACGACGGTCGGGGTACTCGGCCCCGGGCAGAGTTTCATTCTCGCCGCCGTACTCCTCGATCGGCTCTACCTGAAATCGGCGCGTTCGCTGCTGCCGTCGCGCATCCTGATGATCCCGGCCGAGGCGATCCGGGATGGCTTCGCGCAGGACCCCATGCTGGCTCGCGGTCTCGGCGAGGAACTCGCCGTGGCCTACCGGGACGTGGTGAAGGAACTCAAGAACCAAAAGCTGCGGACGGGACTCGAACGCCTCGCCAACTGGCTCCTGACACGCGACGCCGAGACGGGCTCGAGTGGTCGCTTCGAACTGCCCTTCGACAAGAAGGTGCTCGCCGCGCGGCTCGGAATGGCACCGGAGGCGCTTTCGCGTGCCTTTGCGGCGCTGGCTGCCTACCGGGTCGTCGTGCAGGGGCCGACGGTCGCGATCCACGATGTCGAGGCCCTGCGCAAGCTGGCACAGCCGAGCGCCTTGATCGACGACCCGGCAAGCTGAGCGCATACCGCTTGTCTTGCTATGTCATGGAATGCCGATAGCGGCGGTGGCTGGGGCCGGCCAGTTGCGGCGCCATCCTGGCCGGTAAAGCAGGAGCGGCGTCCAGCCCGCCCGACTGCCGGGCCGAAACTCCCAGAGCGGCGAAGACGGCGCCGATGCCGATGAGCACCGGTCCCGCGTCCGCAAATCGGGCGCCTTCGCCGAGATCACGCAGGGGGCCGGTCCAGCGTGTCTCGGAGGATGTCGACACGGACGCGACTGCCACGCACGGCGTGTCCGCGGGCAGGCCGGCTGCGATCAGCTGGCCGGCGAGGGAGCCGGCGGTACGTCCGCCCATGTAGACCATCAGCGTCGTCGCCGGGTCGGCGAGGCCCGTCCAGTCGAGGTCCTCGGGCAGCCGCCCGTCGCGGGCGTGGCCGGTGACGAA
>CALRZT010000223.1:0-8368 GCA_943372725.1 Pseudoxanthobacter soli DSM 19599 | reverse complement strand
CGCTCGGCCTCGGCCAAATCGTCGAGGAGGCGCCGCGCCACCGCCGTGAAGGCCTCGCCGGCCTCGGTCAGGACGAGCCTGCGGCTGGTCCGCACCAGAAGCCGCGAGCCGAGATGCGTCTCGAGGTCGGAGATCCGGCGGCTGATCGTCGGCAACGGCACCTTGAGCGAGCGGGACGCCGCCGACAGGCTGCCGCGGTCGACGGCCGCAACCAGCGTCCGCATAGCCTCGAAGCGATCCATCATGCTTCCATAAAATGGAACATAGGGTCTAGAAGATGACGCCTGATGGAAAAAAATGAAAGGTCCTAGATAGGGGCACCGGCCGATCCGGCTGGAACAAAGGGACCTCCGATGACCCGTCTGTCCACCCCCGCCACCATCGCCGACGCCCCCGAGGCCTCGCGTCCGTTGCTCGAAGCCGTCGCCAGGCAGCTCGGCAGCGCCCCCAACATGTTCCGGTCGATCGCCCTCAGCCCGCAGGCGCTGGAAGGTTACCTCGGCCTGTCCGGCGCACTCGCCAAGGGCTCGCTGCCGGCCGCCACGCGCGAGCGGATCGCGCTGGCCGTGGCCGAAATCAACGGCTGCAGCTACTGCCTGTCGGCGCACACCTATCTCGGCCGCAATCTCGCGAAGCTCGATGATGCGGAGATCACCGCCAACCGCAGCGGAGCCTCCAACGACCCGAAGGCCGACGCCGCCGTCCGCTTCGCCGCCAAGGTGGCCAACGCTCGCGGCCATGTCGGCGACGCCGATTTCGCGGCCGTGAAGCTCGCCGGCTACAGCGATGCGCAGGTCATCGAGATCGTCCAGCACGTCGCGCTGAACACCTGGACCAACCTCTTCAACGAGGTCTTCAAGACCGAGATCGACTTCCCGGTCGTCGAGGCCCGCACCGCCGCCTGATCCTGCGGCGTGACCCATCCCGGCAGGCGCCGACGTCGTCCCGGCGCCTGTCCCCGTCACATTTCGCCCGTGGCTTCCCCATGACCCTCCACAAGTTCGCCACCGTCAACGATCGCCGTGTCTTCTACCGCGAGGCCGGCGACCCCTCTCTTCCCACCATCGTCCTGCTCCACGGCTTCCCCACCAGCAGCTTCATGTTCCGCGACCTGATCCCGCTGCTGGCGGACAGCTTCCACGTGATCGCGCCGGACTACATCGGCTTCGGCCACTCGGACGCGCCGCCGGCCAGCGCCTTCGACTACAGCTTCGAGAACCTCACCGCCCATGTCGCCGGTCTCATCGAAGAGCTCGGGCTCTCCTCCTACATCCTCTACATGCACGACTATGGCGGCCCGGTCGGCTTCCGTCTGTTCACGCAGAACCCCGAGGCCGTCACCGGCTTCGTCATCCAGAATGCCAATGCCTACATGATCGGTGTCGGCGACGCGGCGGCGCAGATCTTCCTGCCACTCTGGGCGAACCGCGACGCCGCCAGCGAAACCGCCGCCCGCAGCCTGCTGGCCGCCGAGACGACGAAGTTTCAGTATCAGGTCGGGGCGCGCGACATCGATGCCGTCAGCCCCGACAACTGGACGCATGACCAGGCCCTGCTCGATCGCCCCGGCCATGATGCGGCGCATCTGAACCTTTTGCACGATTACCAGACCAACGTCGCTCTCTATGGCAGCTGGCACCGGGCTTTCCGCACTCACGGCCCGAAGACGCTCATCGTCTGGGGCCGGAACGATCCGTTCTTCGTCCCAGCCGGAGCGGATGCCTACCTCGCCGATCTGCCGCACGCCCGGCTGGTCTGGCTCGATGCCGGCCATTTCGTCCTCGACGAGAATGCCGCCGCCGTCGCTGCCGAGATCAAGGCGAGCTTCGCCGCCCGGTGACACCTCAGCGCCCCACGCGACGCCAGATGCAAGGCGTCGGCGATGCGGGTGGAATCCCGATGACGGTGACGGTCGCACGGTTGCTGACCGCCACCACGCTGCAGACCGGCGGCGGCGTTGCGCGGTCGGTCCGCCCACGCAGGAGTGCCCGACATGACGCCGTCCAGCGACATCGCCTTCACCCCGACCGTCAAGGCCATCCAGACCGCGCGCGGTTCGCGTGAGATCTATGCGCGGATGGAGGCTCGCGGCGGCTTCCAGACAGGGGCGACCGCCGACCTCGAGGAATTCCTGGCCGACGTCGACACCGCCTATCTCGCCACGGCCAATGCCGAAGGCCAGCCCTATGCCCAGCACCGCGGCGGCCCGAAGGGCTTCATTCGCCTGCTCGACGACCGCACGCTGGGCTTCGCCGACTACAGTGGCAACCGCCAGTATGTCAGCATCGGTAACCTGTCCGAGAACGATCGCGCCTTCCTGTTCCTGATGGACTACGCCCACCGTCGGCGCATCAAGATCTGGGGCCGCGCCGAGGTGAGCAACGACCCGGCCGTGATCGCTCGCCTGATGCCGGAGAACTATCGCGCCAGGCCCGAACACGCGATCCTGTTCCGGATCGAGGCCTGGGACGTGAATTGCCCGCAGCATATTCCGCAGAAGTTCGACGCGGCCGACGTCGGTGCCGCCGTCGCGCGCCTGAACGACCGGATCGCCGTGCTCGAAGCCGAGAACGCTACCCTCAGGAGCCGGATTGGAGAAAGCCGATGAGCCGCCCGCCGCTGCCGCCCTTCACCGACGAGACGGCCGCCCGGAAGGCGCGGCTGGCCGAAGACGCCTGGAACAGCCGCGATCCGGCCGCGGTCGCGCTCGCCTATACGCCCGACAGCCTCTGGCGGAACCGGGCGGAGTTCTTCGCCGGCCGTGCCGAGATCGAGGCGTTCCTCACCCGCAAATGGGCGCGCGAGCTGGACTACCGGCTGATCAAGGAGGTGTGGACGCACGCCGGCAACCGCATCGCCGTGCGCTTCGCCTACGAATATCACGACGACAGCGGCCAGTGGTTTCGCGCCTATGGCAACGAGAACTGGCAGTTCGATGCGGACGGCCTGATGGAACGCCGCATCGCCAGCATCAACGAGCATCCGATCGCCGCGGCCGAGCGCAAGTTCCACTGGCCGCTCGGCCGCCGCCCTGACGATCATCCTGGCTTGAGCGCCTCGGGGTTCTAGGCACGACGGCACCGTCGTCGCGGTGCCGCGCCCTATGCCAGAGGGTCAGGTGACGGAGGCGGTCGTGGCGCCCTCGGCGTGGGAACGGATGGTGCCGCCCTCGCCCTTCCGGCATGTGGACGACGTCGCCGCGGCTGCCGATCGGCGGCCGCGGCTGCGCGCGTCACCGGCGCCGGGTGAAGATCATGCCGCCGTGGTGCAGCGTGTCGGTGTCGACGAAGACGCCGTCGGCGGTAAAGCCGGTGTCGTCCCAGTAGAAAATCTCCGTGCCGGTGACCTCGTAGCGCCCCTGGTAGGCGCTTTCGCGGCTGCCGCGCGCCTCGTCGTAGCGGCCGTTCGGCAGCAGTTCGTGGCGAACGCGGCCGTCGGCAGTGACCCACATGCCGACATAGGGGTGATTTTGGGTGTGGTCCCGGCTTTCGGACGCCGGGGAGTGGTGTTCGGTAGTCATCTGAGCCTTGGCCTCCGGCAGAACTGCGAACGCGGCGGTGGCCGCGAGGGTGAGCGCGAGGGGGCGGAGCGCCGTCATGGCATCTCCCTCCCGTCGCCCGCGGCCGCAGCGTGCCGCTCGGCGAACAGCTCGGAGAGCGTCTGCGAGGCGGCGATGGCGCGGGGGAAGCCGGCCGGCACGGTGATCATGTAGACCACCTCCTTCAGCTCCTCCTCGCTCACGCCGACATTGAGGGCGTAGCCGGCGTGGACCTTGACGAACGGCGTCAGGCCGAGGGACGCGAACGCGGCAACGGCGGCCAGCTGGCGCGTGCGGTCGTCTAGGCCGGGACGGGACCAGACGTCGCCGAGCGCATAGGCCTCGGTGGCGTCCGCAAGGAACGGAAACTCCCGCCGCATCTCCTCGAGCACCGGCTGGGACTGACCGTGGTTGAGGGATCGGACGACGGCGTCGCCGCGCTGGCGCCGCTCCTCGGTGGTCTCGGCGAAGGCAGGCGAGGGCAGGGCGCCGAAAGCCAGGACGGCTGCGGCGGCGCCGGTGATGAGGACGATCTTGTCGAGAGGCATGAAGGCTCCTTCCTCGTTGGTGCTTGCCAAGAGGATGGGCCTGCCGGATTGTCGAGAGTAGCCGCTGATGGCTTCTCAGTCTGGGTAGTCAGATTAACCAATGGCGCCGGATCTCAACGCGCTCGCCGTCTTCGTCCTGGTGGCCGAGGAGCGGAGCTTCCGCGCGTCGGCGGATCGGCTGGGCGTGACGCGCTCGGCCGTAAGCCAGACGATGCGGCGGCTCGAGGAGAGCCTCGGCATCGCGCTGGTGCAGCGCACGACGCGCAGCGTCAGCCTGACTGAGGCCGGCGAGCGGCTGCTGGCGGATATCGCACCGGCGGTGGCCGACATGCGGTCCGCGCTCGAGGGGCTCGAGGGGCTGAAGGGTCGCCCGCGCGGCCGGCTGCGGCTGGCGGTGTCGTCGATCGCGGAGCGGTTCCTCTCGGGGCCCTTCCTGGCGGCCTTCGCCGAGGCCCATCCCGAGGTGGCGCTCGACATCACCGTCACCGACGAGGAGTTCGACATCGTCGCCGAGGGTTACGACGCGGGCGTCCGGCTCGGCGAGGTGATCGAGCAGGACATGATCGCCGTGCCGGTGGCGGGTGAGGAGAGGCAGCTTGCGGTCTGCGCGCCGTCGTACCGGGCGCGTTTCGGGGTGCCATCACAGCCGGCGGAACTCGCCGCGCATGCCTGCATCGGCTGGCGGCCGACGCCAAAGGGGGCGCCCTATCGCTGGGAGTTCACCGAGAATGGCCGGGACTTCAGCGTCGACGTCGCCCCGCGCTTCACCACCAACGACATGGCGCTGATGATCAGGCTCGCGACCGCCGGCGCCGGCATCACCTTCGGCATGGAGGAGAGCTTCCGCCCGGCGCTGGACCGCGCGGAGCTGGAGCCGATCCTCGAGGACTACCTGCCGACCTTTCCCGGCTTCTATCTCTACTATCCGAGCCGCAGGAACGTCGCGCCGAAGCTGCGGGCGCTCATCGACCATCTACGGCGTCACGGCGGAGTTCGATCGGAGGCGGGCTGACCGACGCTCCGCCACCCAGTGCGATATTCCCTTCTCGACCTCGACGATCACCAGCAGCGCGACGCCGATGCCGACGATGGCGACGCCGTCCAGGAGCGACAGCGGGCGGCTGCCGAACACCATCTGCAGCGGCGGCAGATAGGTGAAGGCGAACTGGGCCACGATGACCGTGCCGACGCCGATCAGCACCGCCCGCGTTCCGAGCACGCCGGTCCAGGTGAGCGATGTGCCGTGCACGTAGCGGACACTGAAGAGATAGAAAATCTCCATCACGACGATCGCGTTAACCGCCATCGTGCGGGCCGTCTCCAGCGGCAGCTCGCGCGACAAAGCCCAGACAAAGATGCCGAAGGTGCCGACGACCATCAGGGCGGAGACGAAGAGGATCCGCCACAGCAGCCGGCCCGAGAGGATCGCTTGCCCGGACGGGCGCGCCGGCCGGCGCATGGCGCCAGGCTCCGTCGGCTCGAAGGCGAGCGTCAGCCCGAGCGCCACGGCGGTGATCATGTTGATCCAGAGGATCTGCACAGACGTCACCGGCAGGGTCAGGCCGAACAGGATGGCGAGGATGATGGTGAAGGCCTCGCCGCCATTGGTCGGCAGCGTCCAGGCGATCACCTTGGTGAGGTTGTCGTAGACCGTGCGCCCCTCGCGGACGGCGGCGACGATCGAGGCGAAGTTGTCGTCGGCGAGCACCATCTCGCTCGCCTCCTTGGCGGCCTCCGTGCCCTTGCCGCCCATGGCGACGCCGACGTCGGCACGCTTCAGGGCAGGGGCGTCGTTGACGCCGTCGCCCGTCATGGCGATCACGGAGCCGTCGCGCTGCAGCGACTCCACCAGCCGCAGCTTGTGCTCCGGGCTGGTGCGGGCGAACACAACCGCCTCCTGGGCGAGGCGGTGGAAGCCGTCGCCGTCGGCGGCGTCGAGGTCATGACCGGTCACCGCCTTCGGATCCTCGGCGAGGCCGAGCCTGATGGCGATGGCGCGGGCGGTGGCGGCATGGTCGCCGGTGATCATCTTCACCCGGATGCCGGCCGCCTTGCATTCGGCGATGGCGGCGATCGCTTCCGGGCGCGGCGGATCGATCAGTCCGACGAGGCCGAGCAGCGTCAGGCCACCGTCCACGTCCGCTGTCTGGAGGACGCGGGCATCCGGGGAAAGGCTGCGGCGGGCGACGGCGATGACCCGCTGCCCGTCCTTCGCCAGCGCCTCGATCCGGTGGTGCCAGGCGGAGGCCTCGATGGGCCGTTCGCCGTCGAGCGTAGCCACTGACTCGCACATGGCGAGCACCCGCTCCGGCGCGCCCTTGACGTAGGCGACCGGCGCCCGCCCGTCGCGGGCGTGCAGCGTCGCCATGTAGCGATGGCGGGAATCGAAGGGGATCTCGTCGAGCCGGGCGAAACCCTCCCGTGCGGCCATGGCGTCATGGCCGGCCTTCATCGCCAGCGACACCAGCGCGCCTTCCATCGGGTCGCCGTCGACGATCCACGGCCCACCGCTCGCGCCGCCGCCGTCGCGCAGGTGCGCGTCGTTGCAAAGGAGGCTCGCCAGCGTCAGCTCCTCCAGCACAGGGTCGGCGGCCGGGTCGATGCGCTCGCCGGCGGCGTGGAAGGTGCCGTGGGGCGCGGAGCCGGTGCCGTCCACCTCGATGGCGCGGTCGGCGGTGACGACCCGGCCGACCATCATCTCGTTGCGGGTAAGGGTGCCGGTCTTGTCCGAGCAGATCACCGAGACCGAGCCCAGCGTCTCCACCGCCGGCAGTCGGCGAATGATGGCGTTGCGACGGGCCATGCGCCGCACACCGACGGCAAGCGCGATGGTCATGACGGCCGGAAGCCCTTCCGGGATCGCCGCGACGGCGAGACCAACCACGACCATGAAGCCGTCGTCGAGACTGTAGGCCTGCACAAGCACGGCGTAGGCGAGCACCAGGACCGACACGGCGAGCACCGCAACCGTGATCTGGCGTGCGAACTGGTCCATCTGCCGGACCAGTGGCGTCTCGAGCTGCTCCACCGCGCCAATCAGGATGCTGATCCGCCCGAGCTCGGTCGCGGCGCCCGTCGATACGACCACGCCGGTCGCCTGGCCGGCGGTGACGAAGGTGCCGGAGAAGGCCATCGACAGACGGTCGCCGAGCGGGGCACCGGCGGCGACCGCTGCCGTTCCCTTGTCCACCGGCACCGATTCGCCGGTGAGGATCGCCTCGTCGATCCCGAGATTGCGGGCGCGGACGAGGCGCAGGTCCGCCGGCACCCGGTCGCCCGCCTCCAGCAGCACGATGTCGCCGGGCACCACGGCATCGGCGCCGATCGTCAGGCGCCGCCCGTCGCGGACAACGGAGGCGTGCGGGTCGATCATACCGCGGATCGCCTCCAGCGCGTTTTCGGCGCGTCCCTCCTGGACGAAGCCGATGATGGCGTTGAGGACGACGACCGCCAGGACCACGAGGGCGTCGGTCGGATGGCCGATCGCGGCGGCGAGCGCGCCGGCAGCGAGCAGGACGTAGATCAGCAGGTTGTGGAACTGCAGCAGGAAGCGGACGAGGTTGGAGCGACGCGGGCCCTGCGGCAGGAGGTTGCGGCCGTGCTGCTCGAGCCGGCGGGAGGCCTCGGCGTCCGGCAGGCCTTCGACCCGGGTGCGCAGGGCTTCCAGCGCCGCTTGCGGCGCCATCGCGTGCCACAGCGAGCTTTCGGCCTCGGGCCAGCCGCTCTTCGGCACTGCCGCGGAGGTGGCATGGCGCATGGCGTCGTGTCTCCCTGCGATTGATCTCGGCAGGCCGCCGGCGAGCGGCGCCTGCACCGGCGCGGAAGCTAACGTGATGGCCGCCGACGATGAATTGATCGGCATCAACGCCGACTGATCGCGCCGCCAAAGTGGCGATCGACGAGTATCGGCGTCCTCTGGCCAAACCTTATCAGTATCCGCACGAGGATGTCGGTCCATAGCAACGGAAGGTCAGCGTTTTTCGGATGTGGGACCGGGTCCACGGGGCTCTGGCCGGCGCGTGTTCCAGCCTCGACGAAACAGGCGTTGACGATGTTCTGTCGGTTCCGGCGGTTTTTTGCATCGGCGTCGCAGGCCGCCGACGGAGGCGGTGCCGTCGCCTTGGCCACCGCCTGTCGATTGCGGGACGTCCGCAACGGGCCTAGAGGATTCGCCTCCAGGGGGAACGCCGATGGCCGACGATCACGAGGGTCCCACACGTCCGCTGCGGTCCGCGCGCTGGTTCGCGCCGGACGACCTGCGCAGCTTCGGCCACCGCTCGCG
>CALRZT010000222.1:0-8379 GCA_943372725.1 Pseudoxanthobacter soli DSM 19599 | reverse complement strand
CGATGCGCGACATGTCGAGGATGTCGTTGATGACGCCGAGCAGATAGTTGCCGGAGTGGTGGATGTCGCTGCAGTATTCGACGTATTTCTCCGAGCCGAGCGAGCCGAACATGCCCTGCTGCATGATCTCGGAGAAGCCGATGATGGCGTTGAGCGGCGTGCGCAGCTCGTGGGAGATGTTGGCGAGGAATTCCGACTTGGCGCGGTTGGCCTCCTCGGCGCGGGTCTTCTCCTCGGCGTACTTCTCGGCGAGCTCGACGAGCTGGCGGGCCTGGCTCTCGAGCTTCTGGCGGGACTGGCGGAGGTCGGCGACGGTGGCGCGCATGCGCCGCTCGCTCTCCATCAGCCGCTCCTCGTGGCGCTTCAGGGCCGTGATGTCGGTGCCGACGGAGACGAAGCCGCCGTCCTTGGTGCGCCGCTCGTTGATCTGCAGCCAGCGGCCGTCGGCGAGCTGCGCCTCGTAGGAGCGGGCGCCTTCCTCGGGCCGGCCATCGGTCGGGATCTGCGTCGTGACGATCGGCAGGCTCGCGTGCTTCATCACCGCCGCATAGGGCGTGCCCTCGACGATCGCCTCGTCGGGCAACTCGTGCAGCTGCTGGTACTTCGAGTTGCAGATGACGAGTCGGTTGTCGGCGTCCCACAGCACGAAGGCTTCCGATATCGTCTCGATGCCGTCGCGCAGGCGCAGGTCGGCGGTGGCGGAGCGCTCGGCGAGGATCTTCTGCTCGGTGATGTCGACGGCGATGCCGATCAGGTGCGGGGAGCCGCCGGTCGCCTCGGCGACGAGCTCGGCGCGGATGCGCAGCCACACCCAGCGGCCGTCGGCGTGGGCAAGGCGGAGCGTGCGGTCGACGGTGCCGCCGCCGGAGGCGAGGATGCCGTCGGCGAGCGCGAACAGGTCGCCGTCCTCGGGATGCACGAGCGTCGAGACCTCGTGGAAGCCGAGCAGTTCGTCGCGCGGCTCGCGGCCGAGAATGTCGTACATCGAGGCCGACCAGAACATCCGGCCCCGGGCGAGGTCCCAGTCGATCAGGCCGCAGCGGCCGCGCAGCAGCGCCGTGTCGATGCGGGCGCGCGTGGCGCCATAGATGGTGTCGGCCTCGCGGGCCCGGGTCGACTGGGCGAAGAAGGCGTAGACGAGCACCAGGATGACGCCGCTGGTGCAGGCGAACAGGGTGGCGTTGGCCGAGAGCGACCGCCGCCAGTTGGCGAACACCGCCTCGGTCGGCTGCACGAGGGCGATCATGCCGCGCGCATCCGGCAAGTGGCGGACGGTGGCGATGGCGTCGCTGCCGTCGGTGAGCGTCAGCTCGAGCACGCCGGCGCGGGCGCCGAAGATCGTCAGCGGCTGCGACTCGCCGAGGAGGGCGTTGAGGGTGCGGCCCTCGAGGTCGGGGCGGACGGGGGCGGAGGCGAGGACGATGCCGGCGTCGTCGGCGAACAGGATCTGGCGGCCGTCGGCGACGGCGCGCGGCGGCAGGGTCTGGTCGAGGGCTGTCTGCAGCGCCTCGGCGGCACCGGTGGCGAGATCCGGAGCCGCGCCGAGATCGGCGGCGACGGTGGTGGCGATGAGGGAGAGGGTGTCGCGGGCGGTGACCTCGGTTTCCTCGTAGGCGCCGACGAGGGCGGCCGACCGGTAGGCGGCGATCACCAGGATGAAGATGACGGTGAGGATCGGGATGGCGCGCCGGAACACCGCCTCGTTCTCGACGAGCCGGGCATAGGCGGGTGCCGCCAGCAGCCGTGCGTGACCCGAGAGGGCGATCGGACGGGCGGCCCCGCGGCCGGCACCGCGGCCGATCGAGGCCGAGAGCCGCTCCATCCGGGACAGCAAGCCGGCAATATTCGGCATGCGTCGACGCGCAGGCGCGTCGGCCGTTTCCACCCGTGCCATGACGGGACCCTCGATTTACTTGTGGATTGTGACCGAAATCCGGGCATTACAGTCTGCCCGAATCACCTCCATTTGAATCCAGGCGAATCGCCTTGTCCAGAGTCCGCAGCCGAAATTTTCCCGCTGCGGACCCCCGTCAAAATGCGGGGATATGGTTGACGAATCGTTACTCCAGGCAGCGGGCGACGATGTCGGCGACGTCCCGCGACAGCGGCTCGCGCGCAGCGACGCGACGAAGCGCCGCCTCGGCGAGTGCGCGCCGTGCGGGCTCCAGCGCCCGCCACGAGCGAAAGGCGCCGAGGAGGCGGGCGGCGACCTGCGGGTTCTTCGGATCGAGCGCCAGGACGACGTCGGTGACGAGGCGGAAGCCGGCACCGTCGGCGCGGTTGAACTGGCGCTGGTTGGAGCCGGCGAAGGCGCCGACGAGCGAGCGCACGCGGTTGGGGTTCGACATCGAGAAGGCCGGGTGGCGCATCAGCGCCTCGACGCGGCCGAGGGTGGCGTCGCCGGGGGCGGTCGCCTGCACGGTGAACCACTTGTCGAGGACGAGCTGGTCGTCGCGGAAGCGGCCGTAGAAGTCCTCCAGCGCGGCGGCGGCACCGGGGGCCTCGGCGCCGACCAGCACCGTCAGGGCGGCGAGGCGGTCGGTCATGTTGTCCGCGGCGCGGTAGTGCGCCTCGGCACGGGCGCCGGGGGTCGTGGTCTCGGCGAGGTTCAGGTAGTCGAGCAGCGTGTTGCGCAGCGCCCGGCGGCCGGCGCCGGCGGCGTCGGGCACGTAGGGGGCCGGCGTCGAGAGCGCCTCGTAGAGGGCGGCGAAGGGCTTCGCCAGCCGCTCGGCCACGGACCGCCGCAGCGCGGTGCGCGAGGTGGCGATCGCCTCCGGATCGACGTCGTGGGAGAGCTCGCGGGCGATGTCGGCTTCGGTCGGCAGCTGCAGCACGAGGGCGCGGAAGGCATGGTCGAGGCTCTCGTCGGCGGCGACGCGGCCGAGCGCATCGGCGAACGCCGGGTCGGTCGCGACCGGCTCGCCAGCGCGAACGGCGGCGACGCCGGCCTTCAGGTCGGCGACGGCGAGCGTCTGCGCCGCTTCCCAGCGGTTGAAGGGGTCGCTGTCGTGGGAGAGCAGGAACAGCCGGTCCTCGCGGCCGAGGTCGGTCTCCAGCACCACCGGCGCCGAGAAGCCGCGCAGCAGCGAGGGGACGGGTCGCGCGCCGATGCCGGAGAAGACGACGCGCTGGCTCGACTGGTCGAGGACGAGGACGTCGCCCTGGAGGGTGGCGCCGCTGACGGCGCCGATCTCCATGTCCTCGCCGTTCGGGCCGACGAGGCCGAAGCGGATCGGGATCGGCACCGGCGTCTTTTCCGGCTGGCCCGGCGAGGACGGGATCGACTGCGCGAGTTCCAGCGTGTAGCGGCGCGCGGCGGCGTCGAAGTGGCCGCGGGCGCGCACCCGCGGCGTGCTCGCCTGGGCGTACCAGCGGCGGAACTGCGTGAGGTCGGTCCCGGTCGCCTCGGCGAAGCAGGCGATGAAGTCCTCGACGGTCGCGGCGTCGCCGTCGTGGCGGTCGAAGTAGAGGTCCATGCCGCGCCGGAAGCCGTCGTCGCCGAGCAGCGTCTTCAGCATGCGGACGAGCTCGGAGCCCTTCTCGTAGACGGTCGCCGTGTAGAAGTTGTTGATCTCACGGTAGGTTTCCGGCCGGACGGGGTGGGCGAGGGGACCTGCGTCCTCGGGGAACTGGTGGGCGCGCAGGAGCCGGACGTCGGAGATGCGCTTCACCGGGCGCGAGCGCTGGTCGGAGCTGAACTCCTGGTCGCGGAAGACCGTCAGGCCCTCCTTCAGGCAGAGCTGGAACCAGTCGCGGCAGGTGATCCGGTTGCCGGTCCAGTTGTGGAAGTATTCGTGGGCGATGACACCCTCGACACCGGAGTAATCCTGGTCGGTCGCGGTCTCGGGGATGGCGAGGACGTACTTGTCATTGAAGACGTTCAGCCCCTTGTTCTCCATCGCGCCCATGTTGAAGTCGGACACGGCGACGATCATGAAGATGTCGAGGTCGTATTCGCGGCCGAAGGCCTCCTCGTCCCAGCGCATCGAGCGCTTCAGGGCGTCCATGGCGTAGGCGCAGCGGCCTTCCTTGCCGTGCTCGACATAGATGCGCAGGTCGACTTCGCGCCCCGACATGGTGACGAAGCGGTCGCGCACGCAGGCGAGGTCGCCGCCGACCATGGCGAACAGGTAGGCGGGCTTCGGGAACGGGTCGTGCCAGACGGCGAAGTGCCGATCGGTGCCGGCGATGTCGCCGGTCTCCACGAGGTTGCCGTTGCCGAGCAGCACCGGGGCGAGCGCGCGGTCTGCCTCGAGGCGCGTCGTGTAGACGGCCAGAACGTCCGGCCGATCGAGGAAGTAGGTGATGCGCCGGAAGCCTTCCGCCTCGCACTGCGTGCACCAGGTACCGCTCGTGCGGTAGAGCCCCATCAGCTTGGAGTTGGCCTCCGCGTCGATGTGCGTCTCGATCTCGAGGGTGAACGGGCCGGCCGGCGGCGTGTGCAGCAAGAGTTGGCTGGAGGTGGCGACATAGGCCTCGGCGGGCAGGGTCGCACCATCGACGGACACTCCGACGAGGGTGAGTTCATCGCCGTCGAGCAACAGCGGCGCCCCCTCCGGCGTGCCGTCGCGCCGGCGGACCGCCAGGCGGCTCTTGACGCGCGTCGCGTGCGGCGCGAAGGCGACGTCGAGATCCACCGTGTCGATGGCGTAGGCCGTGGGCCGGTAGTCTGCGAGGCGGACAGGGTTGCCCTCGTGGCGCGTCATCGTCGATCCTGCTGCAAGTGTCGAGGCATCACGGTTCGGGGCATCGTCGGGTCCCGCTCCGGTGAGATGTAGTCCGGCGGACGACGGTTCGCCAGCGCTGGGCCGTCCGTTCGCCTTGCTGCCGCCCGGAAGGGCGTTCAGCAGAGGCGATCGTGAGCACCTCGCGCATCGGGCGGGGCCTGGAAGAAGGGACTTCGGGTGGCGGGAACGGCAAAAGCGGTGGCGGAACGCCGGCGGCGCTTTCGGATGCCGATGGTCCTGCTGCTCGGGCTCGCCTATGGCGGCCTGATGCTCGTCGCGCTCACCTTCGTGCTCGGGCTGACGGCGTTCTCCAACTATTCCAATACGTTCGCTCTCCTGAACGAAAACTCGATCCTGACGATGCGCTCGCTCAGCGAGCGCATCGAGGCGCACATGCGTCCGGGCGAGGAAGCCGTCCGCGAGATTTCCGACCTCTATGCCAGCGGCAACCTGCCGCTCGACACGCTGCAGGACCGGACGGCGGTGGCGGCCGGCGTGCTGGCGACATCCGACGTCTTCGACGCCCTCGTCTTCTATGACCGCGAGTTCCGCTACGACGGCATGTACCGCGATGCCGAGGGACGGCTGAACAAGATCGAAACCAACGATGTCAAGCAGCCGGACGTCCGCCGGGCCCTCGAGAGGCTCAATCCGGAGCAGAAGAGCTTCTGGGGCACCCCCGTCTTCGTCGAGAACGACAGCTTCATCAACGTCGGAGCGCCGCTCGTGCGCAACGGCGTCATCAGCGGCTACATCGTCGCCGCCGTCAGCACCGCGATGCTGTCCGATGCCGTCCGCGACGTCTCGACAGAGGGCGACGGCACGAACTTCATTCTCTATGGCCCCGACGCCGTCTTCGCGCACTCGCGCGGCCGGGCGCTCGGCCTGCAGCAGAAGCTGGGCTCGGACGAGACGGTGATACCACTCGCGGAAGCGGGTGATCCGGTGCTCGCCAAGCTCGGCGCACGCGAGCTCTTCGAGAACTTCGAGAAGGCGGCGGCAGTGGGCGTCGAGGTCGGCGAGGTCGAACTCGACGACGGCCGCACCTACGTCGTGACGACCAAGGAGATGCGCCAGTTCGGGCCGGTGCCCTGGATCGTCGGACGCTACCAGCCGCAGGAGGAGGTGATCGCGGAGGTCCGCCGCCTCTATGGCTCGATCGCCATCGGCATCCTGTCAATCGCGGTTGCGGTGGTGATCGCCGTCCTGATCGCCCGCCGCATCGCCCGCTCCCTCGACCGGCTGCACGCCGTCGCCGGCCACATCGAGCGCTTCGAGATCGACGAGGCGCCCGAACTGCCGCGCAGCCGCATCGCCGAGCTCGACGACGTCTCGACGGCGGTGAACGGCATGCTCTCCGCCCTGAAGGCGTTCGCCGTCTACGTGCCGCGCGCCCTCGTGCGCCGGCTCGTCCGGCTCGGCTTCCAGGAGGCGACGCGACTGCACGAGCGTCAGGGGTCGATCCTGTTCACCGATATCATCGGCTTTACCGCCCTGTCCGAGACGATGTCGGCGGAGGAGGTCGCGGGCCTCCTCAACGAGCACTTCTCGCTGATCGTGCGCTGCGTCGAGGAGCAGCAGGGCACCGTCGACAAGTTCATGGGCGACGGGCTGATGGCGGTCTGGGTCGGCGACGACGCCGAGGAGGGCGCGGCGTGCGCGGCGCGGGCCGCGATCGCCATGGCGGAATGCGTCGGGCGCGAGGCGGCGAAGGCCCGGGCTGCGGGCCGCGCGCCACTGCGCATCCGCATCGGTCTGCACTTCGGGCCGGTCATCGTCGGCAATCTCGGGGCGGCCGACCGCGTCAACTACACGATCATCGGCGACACCGTGAACGTCGCGTCGCGCTTGGAGGCGCTGGGCAAGTCGGTCGCACCGGACGAGGACGCCGTCATCCTCGCCAGCGCCGAGGCGGTCGACGCCCTCACGGCGGTCGATCCGACGGTGCGGTGGACCGACGTCGGCACCACGGTGCTGCGCGGCCGCTCGGGCGCCGTCGACGTGCGCCGCATCCTGCCGCCCGGCACCGGCGCCCCGCCCGGCGCGATGGCCGCGGAATAGGTCCCTCGCTCCTCGTAGTCTCTCGGAGCTTGCGCCCGGAGGCTGTCACGATAGGAATAGGCCGTCTAGAGTAGCTTCGCAGCCGGCAGCGGCATGCGAGGGAGGGGCCTGCTTCGTGAACGTCCTGTCGATCGAGGGTCTGACGGTCGAGTTCGGCGGCGACGACGGCATCGTGCGGGCGGTGGACGACGTCTCGTTCGTCGTGCCGGCGTCGCGCACGGTGGCGCTGGTGGGCGAGTCGGGCTCCGGCAAGTCGGTGATCTCGCAGGCGATCATGGGCCTGTTGCCGGCCAAGGCGCGGATCGCCGGTGGCCGCATCCTGTTCAGCGATCCGGCAGGCGGCGCGGCGGTCGACATCGCCGGCCTCGACCGCACCGGCAGCGCCATGCGCGCCATCCGCGGCAACCGCATCGCCATCATCTTCCAGGAGCCGATGACGTCGCTCTCGCCGCTGCACACGGTCGGCGACCAGATCGGCGAGACGGCACGCCTGCACCGCGGCGTCGGCCGCGACGAGGCCCGCCGTCTCACCCTCGACATGCTGCGCCTCGTGCAGTTTCCCAATCCCGGCCGCGCCATCGACGCCTACCCGTTCGAGCTCTCCGGCGGCCTGCGGCAGCGCGCGATGATCGCGATGGCGCTGCTGTGCAGGCCGGCGCTGCTCATCGCCGACGAGCCGACGACGGCGCTCGACGTCACGATCCAGGCGGAAATCCTCAAGCTCATCAAGGATCTGCAGTCCGAGCTGGCGATGTCGGTGCTGATGGTGACGCACGACTTCGGCGTCGTCGCCAACATCGCCGACGAGGTGGTGGTGATCTACCACGGCCGCATCAAGGAATCCGGGCCGGTCGAGGAGATCTTCCGCGACCCGCAGCACGACTACCTGAAGGCGCTGCTGCGCGCCGTGCCGCGCTTCCACATGGAGCCGGGCGAGAAGCTGGTGCCGATCCGGCCGATCGAGCCGCAGGCCGGCGGCTTCCTGCATGCGCACCGTGAGCCCGTCCCCGCCGGTGCCGGGCCGATCCTCCGGGTCGAGGCGGTGACGAAGGCGTTCGGCCAGCGGCGCGGCACGAAGCCGGCGGAACTGCCGCGCGCGATGGACAATGTCAGCTTTGCCGTCAAGCGCGGCGAGTGCCTCGGCCTCGTCGGAGAATCGGGGTCCGGCAAGACGACGACGGCGCTCGCCATCCTGCGCGCCGTTTCGATCGATTCCGGCCGCATCCTGTTCGACGACGGTCGCGGGCCGATCGATGTCAGCACGCTGAGGGGCGCCGACCTGCTCGCCTATCGGCGCAAGGTGCAGCTGATCTTCCAGGACCCGTTCTCCTCGCTCAACCCGCGCATGTCGGTGAACGAGATCATCTCCGAGCCCTTCGTCATCCACCGGATCTGCGGCGAGGAGGAGCAGGCGCAGCGGGTCCGCGAGCTGATGCGCCTCGTCGGGCTCGACCCGCGCATGCTGCGACGCTACCCGCACTCCTTCTCCGGCGGTCAGCGCCAGCGCATCGGCATCGCCCGCGCCCTGGCGCTGCGGCCGGAACTGATCCTGTGCGACGAGCCGGTGTCGGCTCTCGACGTCTCCGTACAG
>CALRZT010000221.1:0-8478 GCA_943372725.1 Pseudoxanthobacter soli DSM 19599 | reverse complement strand
CCTGTAGCCGCGCGTCCGGAACCGCAGAACCGCCCTGTCCAGCACTTCGGTCTCGTCGAAGCTCTTGTTACGTCCCATTTGCGGGCAATCCCGAGGCGACCACATCGTCGACGCCGCTGCCGACAGGGCATTGTTATTCTAGAACGAGTGCTGCAAAATCCAAGCTTGAGATGCGGATGTCTCTGCGGCGCGGGGCGAGCCGGAAGATCGGGATGGGCGGCGAGCGGAAGTGTGACGTCTGCATCATCGGGGCCGGCTCCGCCGGCCTGTCGGTCGCGGTCGGCGTCGCCCAGCTCGGGCTGTCGACGGTGCTCGTCGAGGCCGGCCGGATGGGTGGCGACTGCCTCAACACCGGCTGCGTGCCGTCGAAGGCGCTTCTGGCGGCGGCCAAGCTCATGCACGCGCACCGCCATCCGACGCTCGCCGGCGTGCCGCCGCACGACTTCGTCACCGATCGCGCCGCCGTCAACGCCCACGTCCGCGGCACCATCGCGACGATCGCCCCGCATGATTCCGTCGAGCGCTTCGAAGGGCTCGGCGTCCACGTCATCAAGGCCCACGCCCGCTTCCTCGACGGCGGGCGGCTCGAGGCGGGCGGAGAGACCATCGCCGCGGAGACCTTCGTCGTCGCCACCGGCTCGATGCCGGCGATCCCGCCGATCCCCGGCCTCGATCCCGCCCGCGTCCTCACCAACGAGACGATCTTCGACCTCGACGTCGTGCCCGAGCATCTCGTCGTCATCGGCGGCGGGCCGATCGGCATCGAGATGGCGCAGGCCCACCGCCGGCTCGGCAGCCGCGTCACCGTGGTCGAGACGCACACCATCCTGCCGAAGGACGAGCCGGAGCTCGTCGAGGTCGTGCGCCGGACGCTGGCGGGTGAGGGTGTCGATATTCTGGAAGGTGCCAAGGTGACGTCGCTGACGCACGGTGACGGTGGCACCACAATCACCATCACGATCGGCGGCGCCGACCGCACTCTCGCGGCCTCCCACGTGCTCGTGGCGACCGGCCGCAAGGCGACGGTCGACGGCCTCGATCTCGACAAGGCCGGGATCGCCTACAGCCCCAAGGGCATCACCGTCGACGCCCGCCTGCGCACCAGCAACCGGCGCATCTATGCTATCGGCGACGCCGCCGGCGGGCCGCAGTTCACCCACATCGCCGGCTATCACGCCGGCATCGTGGTGCGGAACATCGCCTTCCGGCTGCCGTCGCGCGTCGACTACCGGGCGCTGCCGTGGGTGACCTACACCGACCCGGAACTCGCCCACGTCGGCATGACGCTGGCCGAGGCGCGCGCCCGCCACGGCGACGGCGCCCGGTCGCTGAGCCTGCCGTTCACGGGGCTCGACCGCGCCGTCGCCGAGCGGCGAACGGAGGGCCTGATCAAGGTCGTCGCCGACAAGGGGGGGCGGGTGCTCGGCTGCTCGATCGTCGGGCCGGGTGCGGGCGAGCTCATCGGCCTCTGGGCGCTCGTGATCGACCGGCGCCTGACGCTGCGCCACGTCGCCGGGCTGGTGCTGCCCTATCCGACCTATTCGGAGATCGGCAAGCAGGTCGCCGGGGCGTGGTACAAGCCGTCGCTGTTCAGCGACCGCACGCGCTGGCTGGTCCGCCTCATCGGCCGGCTGCCGGCCTTCTGACCCGAAGGCGAAGGGCGATGGGCAAGCGCGGCTGGATCATCCTCATCGTGCTCGTTGTGGCGGCTGTCGCCGCCCACCTGTCGGGCCTCACCGACCTGCTCAGCCTCGACAACGTCAAGGAACGCCGCAAGGACCTGCTGGCGCTCGTGGCCGCCCATCCCGTCCTCGCGCCGATCGCCTTCGTTGCGCTCTACACGCTGATCGTCTCGCTGTCGCTGCCGGTGGCCGTGGTGGCGACGCTGCTCGGCGGTTTCCTGTTCGGTCCCGTGCTCGGGACTTTGTTCGTCGTCGTCGCGGGCACGACGGGTGCGACCGTCGTCTTCCTCGTCGCCCGCACCGCCTTCGGCGAGGGGCTGCGCCGCAAGGCCGGGCCGCTCTACGAGCGGGTGGCGGCGGGCATGCGCGAGAACGCCTTCGAGTACCTGCTCTTTCTGCGCATCGTGCCGCTGTTTCCGTTCTTCCTCGTCAACATCCTGCCGGCGCTGTTCGACGTGCGGCCGCGTACCTTCGTGATCGCAACGCTCATCGGGATCATCCCGGGCACCTTCGTCTACGCCAACCTCGGCCGCGAGCTCGGCACCCTCTCGAGCGTCGGTGACCTGTTCTCGATGAAGATGTTCCTCGCCTTCCTGCTGCTCGGCGTCGTCGCGCTCATTCCCGCCGGCTACCGCACGTGGAAGCGGCGCAAGGCGGGCGGCGGCTGACGGGCGGCGGGCGCGGAATGTTCGACCGACACCTCCTGCCGCTCCAGCGCCGCCTGCTGCACCCGGTCGCCCGGCGGATCGCGGCCGCCGGCGTTTCGGCCGACGCCGTCAGCCTCGCGGGCTTTTCGATCGGTGTCGGCGGCGTCGCACTGATCGCCGTGGGGGCGTTCGGCGCCGCCCTCTTGCTGATCCTGGCGAACCGCCTCGCCGATGGCCTCGACGGCGAGATCGCCCGCCTGACCGGCCCGACCGACCGTGGCGCCTTCCTCGACCTGTCGCTCGACTTCGTCTTCTACGCCCTCGTGCCGCTGGGCTTCGCCCTGCACGATCCGGGCGCCAACGGCCTCGCGGCGGCAGCCCTCGTCGTCTCCTTCGTCGGCACCGGCAGCAGCTTCCTCGCCTTTGCGGCGATCGCCGAGCGCCGTGGCCTGCGGTCGACCGCGTTTCCGCAGAAGGGCCTCTACTATCTCGGCGGCCTCGCCGAGGGCGCCGAGACGATCCTCGCCTTCGGGCTGATGTGTCTGCTACCGGCGCAGTTTCCCGTGATCGCCTGGAGCTTCGCCGCCCTGTGCGCCATCGGAACGGTGCTGCGGTGGCGGCTCGGCTACACCACCTTCACCGACGACGAGCGCGACCGCTAGCGCGGGACGTTCAGGCCAGAACGACGATCTCGACCGGTGACTCGACGCCGGCCACCACGGCCGGCCGGCGGACCGGCTTCGGGCCCTCGTAGCCCTGGCTCAGGGCGAGATCGAACGTCGGTCCGTCGGTCAGCGCCTGCACGGCTTCCGCCTTGGTGTGCTTCTCGAGCTTGGCCGCGAGGTTCACCGCGTCGCCGATGACGGTGTATTCCAGCCGGCTCGCATCGCCGACGGCGCCGAACAGCATGAGTCCGCTCGCGACGCCGACGCCAACGCGGGCGACGGGCCGGCCGGCGGCCTGGCGCACGCCATACCAGACGTGGGCCGCGGCGATCACCGCATCGGCGGCCAGGAGCGCGTCGCGGGCATAGGTCGCCGACGGCGGGGCGCAGCCGAAGCTTGCCATGATGCCGTCGCCGAGGAACTTGTCGATGGTACCGCCGTGCGCCTGGATCACCGGCACCATGCGGGCCTGGTAGTCGGCGAGGAGGGCGACGGTCTCGTCCGGCGGGAGGCTGCGGGTCAGTCCGGTGAAGCCGCGCAGGTCGACGAACAGCGCCGCCGCGTCGAACAGCCGGCCTTCCCCCACCTGGATCGGCTCGTCGGCGCTCGTGATCCGGGCCGCCACGGTGGGCGAGAAGAAGCGCTTCAGGTCCTGCGCCGCCTCCCCCTCGACGACGGCGCGCTGCAGCAGTTGGCGCGCGTTGCGAATCGCCAGCCACAGCAGCACGCTCACCACGATGATGGTGACGACCTTGTCGATCTCGGCGCCGAACAGGATCTTCGGCGACGTCATGTACTCGATGTAGTTGCGCGTCGCCGGCATCCCGCTCGGGTCGGACAGGGCGGCGTAGACGACGAGGACCACCCAGCCGGCAGCGGCGACGAGGCCGGTGACGAGCACGTAGCGCTCGTCGAAGCGCAGCGCCCTCAAGCCGATGAAGATGAAGACGTAGAGCACCGTCGGCGCCTTCAGATAGAAGGCGGCCGGCTGGCCGTACTGGATGTGGAAGCTCCAAATCAGCCCCATCAGCAGGGTGATGTCGATGACGATCGAAGCGAGCAGCGCCCACGGCGGAAGGCGGCCGCGATAGGACCAGACGAGGCGGACGACGGTCACCGCGAAATAGACGGCGAGCGCCCATGGCACCGGGCGTCGGGCGATGTGGAGCAGGACCATCCGCAGCCACTCCGGCACGCCGGCGGAAAAGATCCAGTGCCCGGCGTCAAGCATCTGGCCCTCGGCCGGACGCGAGACGAAGTAGAGCGTCGCGAACAGCGCGACGATGCCGAGCTGCACCCAGCCGATGATGCGCTCGCCGCGGTCCTGCTCGGCGAGTAGGGCACGCTCGACACGCTGCGGCAGGCGCACGCGACGGGGGGAGTCGAAGAAGGGCAGGGGCATCCTCGCGCGACCCGTGATCCGCCAGCGCGCGAGTCTCGACGCTTTCGCGCGGCGCGTCCAGTGCGGGCGGGCGGCTAGCGGCGGACCGGGAGGCCGGACCCCTACAGCGCCTCCGTCACTCGTCGCTCGCTATCGTCGACCCGGCCCTGCGCCGAAACCAATTCCGGTGCGCGCGCGACGATGAAGATCCGCGGGTCCTTGCGCCCGGAGAGCCGTGCAGGGCTTGCCAAGAGCCTGCGCCGACGACACGGCGAGCCGCAGGAGAAGGCTCATCTCGGACAGGCAGGGTGTCCTGGAGACGAACAGGCCGCCCGGCTTCAGGCGTTGGCGAGAGGTCTGCAGGACTGCGGCTGAGGGCGTCGTCGCGATCGATGCGTGTAGCGCGCCGTTGCCCGCCCTCAGGGCCCTCGACCAAAGCAACGTCCACACGTGTGGCGATCTGCCGGCCGAGACAAGGCGGCATACCTGTCAATGTCTCTCGTACAGAACACCCGGCGCTGATCGGATGTCGAAGCAATCAAGCACGAAAAATCAGGACGTCCAGACGGCGTCTGGGGTCTCGACACCGTATGCTGGTCCAGACAGCCTCGAGAAGCGCTCAACTCGGACCGACAAAATTCTCAAGCTTCACACCATGATCGCGCGCAATCATTTCGGCTGCCTTTTCGCCGATCATAATGGACGCTGCATTCGTGTTGCCGCTGACGATTTCGGGCATGATGCTCGCATCCGCCACGCGCAGATTGGCGACGCCGAAAACGCGCAGCCGCGGATCGACCACGTTGCCGATGCGGCAGGTGCATGACAGGTGATAGACGGTCGTGGCGAAGTGTAGGGCCATGTTCTCAAGCAACGCATCGCTTGGCGGTTCGCCAGGCTTGAAGCCGTGTTTCTGTGCGAGGATTGGCGGGATGTTGAGGGGGCCAGGCTTTCTTGGCCCCGGCCATTTTTCGGCGATGTCAATGACGCGGCGCATGACGTTCACCATCACCTTGAGGTCGTAAGGATCGGAGAAGTAGTTCATGCGGATCGCCGGCGGCACACAGGGATCCGCACTTTCGAGGACGATTTCGCCTTCGCTGCGCGGCAGCACCGGGTTGGCCAGGAAGACGACGCTCTCGCGGTCGGCGGCAAGGCTCGCCGCCGCGTCCGCGAAATAGCGCGACGTATCGATGTTGAGCTTGGCGCTGAACAGATCTTCGCCCAGGCCACACGGAACGAAACCGATCTGGGCATCGTGGCTGTGCGGATCGCCGAGTCCGGTCGAGTAGAACGCAATGCCGTCATAGAACGAGGACGAAGCGAGGCCGCTCCCGGTCTCACGCCATTCGGCGAGGCGGCGCTCCGCCTCGGCTTTCAACGCGGTCAAGTCGCTAGTCAGGCCGGCGTCGTCGGCCGGATTGGCCGGCAGTGGACCAAAGGGCGCCCGCAGGGCGTCGGGCCCGCAGGAGATCGCGATCTCTCCCATCGGCACGCCGAGGCCGGGGGCGGGAAAATGCATGAGACACTGGATATGGTCCTTGAGATGCTTGCCGACAGCCGGAAGATCGTGCCGGCAGGCAACGTCGACGGCTTCCAATTCGCGTCGTGATCCGATGCCCGACAGCATCAGCAAGTGCGGCGACCCGACCGCGCCGGCGCTGAGGACGACGTCGCGGGTCGCGTAGACGGTGTGGGTCCCGCCATCGGCCGTGCGGTACTCAACGCCCGCAGCCGTCAGCCCCTCTTGCCTGTCCTCCAACAGAATGCGCGTCGCCTGGGCACCCGTGATGATGGTGAGGTTGGGGCGCTCTTCAGCGGCGCCTTCGAGGAACGCGTGATAGGTGCTCGACCGCGTGCCCTTGCGCGTATTGGTCTGCACGAGCGAGGCGCAGCCTGCCGCGCCGCCGCGCTCCCGGCCATTATAGTCACCCTGCGGAATGCCGGCGGCGAGAGCCGCCTCGACGAACCCCCGCGAGGCCGGGATGACCGGCGAGCGGACGGCGACGCTCAGCGGGCCATCCAGGCCGTGCGCGCCGCGGTCGACCGCGATCTCGTTGCTCGGCGTGAAGGACTCGCTCTTGCGGAAATAGGGAAGAACCTCGGCATAGCTCCAGCCGTCGGCGCCACCTGCCGCCCACGCGTCGAAATCGCCGGGATGGCCGCGCACGAAAACCATCGAGTTGATGCCCGAGGAGCCGCCGAGCATTTTGCCACGGGGCACCGGCATGCGGTGGCCGTGCAGACCAAGGCCCGCCTTGCCGGGATCAGCGGTGAACATCCAGTCTGTTGCCGGATCAAGCTGCAGGCTGGCGCACGCCGCCGGCATCAATTCGCGCTCGGGTGGGCGACCGCCGGCCTCGACCAGCGCCACGCGGCAGGCCGGGTCCTCGCTCAAGCGTGACGCGATCACGGCGCCGGCGGAGCCGCCACCCACAATGACGAAATCGTACTTCTCTGACACCGCGTTTCCCCCGTTCATCGCAGCGCTAACAACTACCCGGTCAAGTTCCAAATCCGAAGTCTAACCCGCTGTGATCTCCTGTATTGCGCAGACTGCGTGGCTTCAAAAATGGAAGTAGTGCAAGAGCATTCCGGTATAATCAGGCATTTACTCTGTATTGGTTAGAATATAGAGTACTGATTGACAGTTTAGTTGCCGTCGAAACTCGGTCTTTTCGCTGCAATCGTGGGAATGGCGATCGTCTGCATCAATCAGTTAATCCCCGCTCCAAGAACGCCCAAGCAATCGACCTTGAGCGTCGCGCCGCAAGGCGCGACCAATCAACAGAGCTGGAATTGGACGATGTCCGACCCGCTTACCGCTACGCGGCGAAACGCCGCGAAACGAGTTCGTCGGCTCGCACCCGGAAGGGAACAATGCAGCGTGGAGTGCATCTTGCCGACCACCAAGGCTCGCGAGGCCTTGGTTTGATGGCGCGCCCGGAACGATTCGAACGTCCGACCCTCAGATTCGTAGTCTGATGCTCTATCCAGCTGAGCTACGGGCGCGTGGCCGGTGGCGGCTCCTGGCGGAGCGCCGCGGCGGGATCGAGATAGCCGCATCGTCGGCGCATTGCAAGGGTGTGACGGCGGCGGCGTCCACAAGTCCGAGCACGCGGTGTCGCGGCGGGGCGAGGGGCACGCAGCCCCCGGCCCCCTCATTCAGGCGAGGCGCAGGTACCAGGCGTAGTCGCGGTCGCTCACTTCAGCGAAGAAGCGGTCGCACTCGGCCTCCTTCACGGTGAGGAAGACGTCGTGGAAGCGCTCGCCCAGCCGGCGCTTCAGGACCTCGCCCCGGCGGGCGCGGGCGAGCGCGTCCGGCCAGTGGCGGGGCAGGCTCGGCGCGATCTGGGCGTAGCCGTTGCCTGTGATCGGCGCAGAGGGCTCGAGCCCCGCCTCGACGCCTTCCAGCATGCCGGCGAGGACGGCGGCGAGCGCAACGTAGGGGTTGGCGTCGGCGCCGCAGACGCGGTGCTCGAGATGGCGGGCGGCCGGCGGCCCGGCGGTGACGCGGATCGGCACCGATCGGTTGTCGATCGCCCAGGCCGGCCCAACGGGGGCGTAGGAATTCGCCCGGAAGCGCCGGTAGCTGTTGGCGTTCGGGGCGAACAGCGCCATGCCCTCGGCCATCGTCGCCTCGAGGCCGGCGATCGCCGAGCGTAGCAGCGCGTTGCCCTCCGGCTCGTCGCCGGCGAAGAGGTTGCGGCCGGTCTCGTCGGCGAACGAGACGTGCAGGTGCATGCCGGAGCCGGCACGGTCGCCGTAGGGCTTGGCCATGAAGGTCGCGGCGTAGCCGTGATTCTCCGCCACCGCCTTGACGAGGCGCTTCCACAGGATCGCGTCGTCGCAGGCCCGGAGCGCATCCGTGCGGTGCTCCAGCACCACCTCGAGCTGGCCGGGGGAATATTCGGAGATCAGCGTGCGCGCCGGCAGGCCCGTCGCCTCGGCCGCCTCGTAGAGGCCGTCGAGGAAGCCGGAGAAGTCGGAGAGGTCCTGCATCAGGTAGGCCTGCAGGTCGGCCTGGCGGAAGCCGTTAGGCGCTGTCGGCGGCTCGGCCCTGAGCTCCGCGGCCGCCTCACCGTCGAGGAGGTAGAATTCGA
>CALRZT010000220.1:0-8496 GCA_943372725.1 Pseudoxanthobacter soli DSM 19599 | reverse complement strand
GGCGACGTCGCCTCGCCGATGGACCTGCCGATCCCGGTGCGCATCGACCTCTCCGACCGTGCCGACGTGTTCGTCGGCACGGAATTCGCCGACCGGGTGCGCGGGCTCGCCGCCGACGACCGCCTCAGCGGCCGCGGCGGCGACGATGTGCTGTCCGGCGGCAGCGGCCACGACAGCCTGCTCGGCCTCGGCGGCGACGACTTTCTGAGGGGCGAGACCGGCGACGACCGGCTCGAGGGCGGGCTCGGCGAGGATGGCCTCGACGGCGGCGACGGCGACGACCGCCTTGCCGGCGACGACGGCGACGACGACTTGGTCGGCGGGGCCGGCGACGATGAACTCGACGGCGGCGCCGGCCGCGACCGCGTCGACGGCGGGGCCGGGTCCGACATGTTGTTCGGCGGTGGCGACGACGACGTGCTGAAGGGCGGCCTCGGCGATGACACGGCCCGCGGCGGGTCCGGCGGCGACCGTCTCGACGGCAGCCTCGGCAACGATGACCTCAGGGGCGAGGACGGCAACGACAGCCTGTCCGGTGGCGAGGGCAACGACAGCCTGTTCGGCGGTGCCGGTGACGACCGGCTCGTCGGCGACGTCGCCAGCGAAGGTAACGACAGCCTCGACGGCGGCATCGGCAACGACACGCTCAGGGGCTTCCTCGGCGACGACACGCTGATCGGTGGCGACGGCGACGACGACGTCAGCGGCGACGCCGGCAACGACCTCATCGACGGCGGTACCGGCAACGACCGGCTCGACGGCGCCGTCTGCAGCGACACGCTGTCGGGCGGCGACGGCATCGACATCCTGACCGGCGACATCGGCAACGACGTCCTCGACGGCGGGGCCGACGACGACTTCCTCGACGGCGGCGTCGACAAGGACCGGCTGGCGGGCGGCGACGGCGACGACGTCGTGGTCGGCGGCGACGGTCGCGACCGCCTCGCCGGGGACGCCGGCGACGACGTCCTGGTCGCCGGGGGCGGCGACGATATCGCCACCGGAGGCGCCGGCGATGACTTCATCGATGGCGATTCCGACAGCGAGTCGAACGACGACGAGGGCGCCAGGGGCCGCGCCGCGAGCGAGCCCGGCAACGACAGCCTCTCGGGCGGCGACGGCGAAGACACGCTGCTCGGGCTCGACGGCGACGACACCCTGGCCGGCGACGCCGACAGCGACCTCCTGTCCGGCGGCAACGGCGACGACTCCGTGTCGGGTGGCGACGGGACCGACTCCCTCTCCGGCGAACTCGGCGACGACCTTTTGTTCGGCGAGGCCGGGTCGGACGAGATCTTCGGCGGCGAGGGAGCCGACCGGATCGAGGGCGGTGGCGGCGCCGACACGCTCTCCGGCGACGGCGACGACGACACCCTCGAAGGCGGCGACGGCGACGACTACATCGACGGCGATTCGGACAACCCGCCCGGCGGCGGCGACGACCTCTTCACCGGCGCTCCGGGCGACGGCCCCGTCGTCTACGTGCCCGGCGACGACAGGCTCTTCGGCGGATCCGGTGACGACACGCTCGCCGGTGGCGACGGCATGGACACGCTGTCCGGGGGGACCGAGCGGGACGACCTGATCGGCGGCGCCGATGACGATGTCCTCCGCGGCGATGCGGGCGACGACGTCATCGACGCCGGGACCGGCGACGACGTCATCACCGGCGGCGACGGCATCGACGATCTCTACGGCGGCCCGGGCGACGACATCTTCGTCATCGTGGGCACCGGCGCCGACTACATCAACGATTTCTCGACCGAAGAAGACTCCGACCAGATCGATATGTCCGCCTACTTCAAGTCGTTCGAGCAAATGGTCGATGACGCCGAGATCGTCGTCGTCGGCGAGGCGGGTACGACGGAGATCTATCTCGGCGACGAACTCCTCGTCAGCATCTTCGACTATGATTTCTACGAGGACGGGGCGGTCGAGAGCCGCTTCCTGTTCTGACCCTCTCGCGGCACGGCGCGGCGAGAGGGGGCGGTGCGTTGGGCGCCGTCACACTCAATCTGCGCCGCTGTCACATCCCGGTCGCGATCGCGGGGGACGCTGACGGCGATAGACCGAATCGCGCGCAAGCAGCGGCGGCGATCAACTGGTCAAAAGGTGCCGAAGCAAAAACAACCCGCCGGAGAAGCGGAATTTCTGCTTGGCTCTGCTTATCGGAACCGCTATGCCCGTGGGTGTGTTCCCCGAGACGGTGAGCGTCGCCATTGGTCGCTCCGCTAAGGCGGTTGCGCCCACGCCGGTGGGTCGACGCCGTTCGCCGCCGCCCGTCGGGCGCGGCGGGGAACGCCAACGATCCAGACAGTCGACGTCCCGGGTACGATCGACGTGCGAGCGAAACGATCGATTTCCTTGAGAATCGAAAGCCTTCCGAGAGGACGCATGAAGCGACAAGCGCGGCCGTTCGTGGTCGAGACGAAACGGAGCCGCAAGGCCCCGTCCAACCTGTGGGCCTCGACCCCGTTGCTGCAGCAGGAACTCGCCGCCGCATCGGCGCCCGAGCCGAAGGCCGAGGCGTTCTTTGCCGACCGGTCGAAGGATCAGGCGGCGGAGCCGGCGCGCCGCATCCTGCAGAGCCTGATCGTCGAGGCGCCGTCCCCGGTGCTGGCGGCGCTCGAGAGCGAGGAGGCCGAGGAAGCCGAGGCGACGCGCCGCCGCGCCGCCCGTGAGGACGAGGGCATGGCCGCCGTTCCCGCCCGCCGCGGTCGCCCGCGCCGCATCGCCGTGCCCGCCGAGAGCGACGACATCGTCGCCGAGGCAGTCGCCGCACCGGCGCGTGCCGTAAGGACCCCCGCCGAGCCGGCGACGCGCACGCGCAAGCCCACCGCGCCGAAAGCGGCGAAGTCCAGGCCGGCCGTGGCGGCGGGAGCCGCCGTGACACCGGCGCCCGGCGTCGTCGAGGCGCCGGTTTCCGTGGCAGTCGGTCCGCAGGCGGAGGCCGACGGCGGCGCCGGCGCGCGCGGCAGCCGCACGCGGGCCGCACGTAACCCGGCGGCCGCGGCCCTGCTGCCGGGCGAACGCTGGAAGCGTCGCCTGCCGCAGCGGCTCTGGTAGGGTCGCCCACCTCCGGCTGGCCATCACCGCCCGCGGCAGTCGCGGGCGGATCACGACGATCTCGTCGCCAACGTCCTGCCCTCCCCCGGCGCGCCATTCAGGCGACGTCGATCCGGCACGCCGCGGCGGCCCGGACGTCGACACCCGGGGGTGCCGCGCGGGATGGCGCGGTCGAGCGCAGGGGCAAACGTCACGCCGCAGAGAGCGCGCACGAACAGCCCGGCTGCACCCGTTCGGCCGAGCAGTTAGATATTGTCGATCTTCAGCACAGGCGCCGTCGCGGCGCGGGTGGCCCGGCACGCATCGGCGTCAGTGATGAGATCGATGCCGAAGGTGGGAATGATTTCCTTCAGCTTCGGCAGCCAGCCGCTCGCGGTGAGTTCGCTCGCAAAGCACTTCTGCAGCACTTCCATGGCGATGAACGCAGCCGTCGAGGCGCCCGGCGAGGCGCCGAGCAGGGCCACAAGCGAGTTGTCGGCGGCAGCGACGATCTCCGTGCCGAATTCGAGATCGCCCCCCCGCTTCGGATCCGGCTTGATGATCTGCACGCGCTGGCCGGCGACGGCGTGTTTCCAGTCGTGGCGGGCGGCCCGGGGGAAGAACTGCTGCAGGGTAGCGAACTGGTGCTCGGCGCTCTGCAGCACCTGGCCGATCAGGTACTCGCTGAGCGCGAGGTTGTCGCGGGCCACCGCGAGCATCGGAACGATGTTGCCAGGCTCGATCGAACGGAACAGGTCGGTCAGCGAGCCATGCTTCAGGAACTTCGTCGAGAAGCCGGCATAGGGCCCGAACAGCAGCGACTTCTTGCCGCCGATGATGCGCTCGTCGAGGTGCGGCACCGACATCGGCGGCGAGCCCTCTGAGGCCTTGCCATAGACCTTGGCGTGATGGCGGCCGACCACTTCCGGAACGTCGCAGCGCAGCCAGATGCCGCTCACCGGGAAACCGCCGTAGCCATGGCCCTCAGGGATGTCCGACTTCTGCAGGAGCGCGAGCGCCCCGCCGCCGGCGCCGATGAAGACGAACTTCGCGGAGACGGTTCCCTCGGTGTCGCCCGCGATGTCCTCGACGGTGATCCGCCAGCGGCCGCCGTCCTCGCGCGCCAGCCCTTTGACGCGGTGCTTGTAGTGGACCGAGACGCCCGGCTGCCGCATCAACTGGCCGACGAGGAGATGTGTCAGCGACCCGTAGTCGACATCGGTGCCGGTGATCATCCGCGTCGCGGCGACCGGCTCGGCCGGGTCGCGGCCGTCCATGATCAGCGGCGCCCAGCTTGCGATCGTGGAGCGGTCCTCGGTGTACTCCATGCCGTGGTAGCAGTGGTGCGCCGACATCGCGGCGTAGCGCGCCTTCAGGAAGGCGACGTTCTTGTCGCCCCACACGAAGCTCATGTGCGGGCACGGATTGATGAAGGCGCGCGGGTCCGGGATGGCGCCCTTGCGGACGAGATAGGACCAGAGCTGGCGGGAGAGGTCGAACTCGGTGTTGACCTCGAGCGCCTTGGAGATGTCGACGCTGCCGTCGGGTCGCTGCGGCGTGTAGTTCAGCTCGCAGTTCGCGGCGTGCCCGGTGCCGGCGTTGTTCCAGGAGTCCGAGCTCTCCTGCGCGCAGTCCGCAAGCACCTCGTAGATGGTGATGCTGAGCGACCGGTCGAGTTCCTTCAGCACGGTCGCGAGCGTGGCGCTCATGATCCCCGCGCCGATGAAGACCATGTCGGGTGAGGTGGAGGCGGATGCTGCTGCCATGGCGATGCTCACCGGCCGTTCAAGCGGGTTTCTGATTGGGGACGAAGACCACGTCGACGCCGGGGGCGAGGATGACGTAGGCGCGGCGCCACGGCTGGTCGTCGACGAGCGTCCAGCTGTGGCCGCTGCCGGCGGTGTCCTCAGCGAGCAGGATGTCGCCGGGGCGGATGGTGAAGTGCTCGCCGCGGCGCGTCACGAAGTCGAGCGTGCCGCTCAGCGTCACGACGAACTGCCGGGCCGGGGCGTCGTGCCAGGCGAAGGTGCCGCCGGACTTTGTCTCGCGGAACGAGATGCTGGTGGCGGGCACGGTGCCGCTCAGGATGTCGCCGCGCGCCCCGCCGGCGAGATCGATCTGGCCTTCCTCGAAGCTGGAATTGCCGTCCTCGGCCGTCCAGATGCGGACGCAGCGGATCATCTCGGGCCCCCTCCCTGTTTTCCGGGTGTCTCGCGCCGAGGCCGGACCCGCCTCAGGCGCCACCGAGACCCTTGCCGACCATCGACAGCGGCACGATCGTCTTGTCGAACAGCTCTTCGCTGACCTTGCCGGACGCCAGCGCCGCCTGCTTCAGCGTCGTGCCCTCGGCTATCGCCTTCTCGGCAATGTGCGCGGCGTTCTGGTAGCCGATCACCGGCGACAGAGCGGTGACGAGCATGACGCTGCCCTCGACATACTGCTGGATGCGGTCGCGATGGATGTCGGTCCCCTCGACCGAGTAGGTGCGGAACTTCTCGCAGCCGTCGGCGAGGATCCGCGCCGAATGCAGGAAGTTGTTGATGATGATAGGCCGCATCGCGTTCAGTTCGAAGTTGCCCTGCGAGCCGGCGAAGGCGACGCCGGCGTCGTTGCCGAGCACCTGGATCGAGATCATCACGATCGCCTCGCACTGCGTCGGGTTGACCTTGCCCGGCATGATCGAGGAGCCGGGTTCGTTGTCGGGCAGCTTCAGCTCGCCGAAGCCGCAGCGCGGGCCGGAGGCGAGCCAGCGCATGTCGTTGGCGATCTTCATCAGCGCCACGGCGAGGCCGCGCAGCGCCGCGTGCGCCCGCACCATCGCGTCGAGCGAACCCTGTGCGGCGAACTTGTTCGGCGCCGTGACGAACGGCTTGCCGGTCAGCTTCGCGATCGTTGCCGCCACGTCGGCCGAGAACCCGGCCGGCGCGTTGAGGCCCGTACCGACGGCGGTCCCGCCGACGGCGAGTTCGTAGAGGCCGCCACGGCTCGCCCGGAGATCGGCGATGCAGGCCCGCAGTTGGCCGGCCCAGCCGTGCCATTCCTGGCCGACGGTGAGCGGCACGGCGTCCTCGAGATGGGTGCGGCCGATCTTGACGACGTCCATCCAGCCGTCGGCCTTGCGCTCTATCGTCTCGACGAGTTGCGTCACCTGCGGGATCAGCACGTCGTCGATCGCGGTGACGGCGGCGACGTGCATGGCGGTCGGGAAGGTGTCGTTCGACGACTGCCCCATGTTGACGTCGTCGTTCGGCCCGACAGGGTGCTGCGTCCCGAGCGTCCCGCCGAGCAACTGGATCGCCCGGTTAGAGATCACCTCGTTGACGTTCATGTTCGATTGCGTGCCCGACCCCGTCTGCCAGACGAACAGCGGGTAGTTCTCGTCGAGCATGCCGGCGATCGTCTCGTCGGCGGCGCGGACGATCGCGTCCTTCTTCCAGTCGGGCAGGCGGCCGGCAGCGTGATTGACCAGGGCGCACGCCTTCTTGACGGTGCCGTAGGCGTGGTAGACCGCCTTCGGCATGCGGTCGCCGCCGATCGAGAAGTGTTGCAGCGAGCGCTGCGTCTGGGCGCCCCAGTAGCGGTCGGCCGGGACCATCACCTGGCCCATGCTGTCGAATTCCTGGCGTTCGCCCGTCGCGGCGATGCCGATCGGCAGGTCCAGAAGCTTCGGTACGGAGACGTCGCTGCCCAGGCTCGTCGAAGCCTCGCTAACGCCCATGACAGTCCCCCATATGCCGCGTCGGCACCGATCTGCGTAGCATTGTGCGGCCGCCAAAGCGAGCACCACGGGCCGCCCCGCGCTGCCGCGCTCCCGACGCTCAGGCGCGGACGTCGATCCCGCGCGCCGGATTGCGGCGCAGGATGGCGAAGTTGAGGGCGCCGGCGAACGTCACCCAGCACAGGTAGGGCACGAGCAGCCAGGCCGCGCCGGGGTGGATCGGGTGGAAGGCGGCGATGGTCGCGGCGATCGACAACCACAGCAGCACGAGCTCGCCCAGCGCGAGGTCGATGCGCCGTAGCCCGAAGAAGATCGCCGACCAGGCCGCATTGAGCAGCATCTGCACGCCATAGATGGCGAGCGCCAGCCCCGCGCCGGCGAAGCCCGCCTCGCGCCAGACCAGCCAGCCGGCCACCGCGATGGTCACGTAGAGCACCGCCCACGCCGGCCCGAACAGCCAGTTCGGCGGCCGCCACGGCGGCTTCGCCAGCCGCTCGTACCAGTCGCCGGGACGGAAGAAGCCGCCGCTCGTCGCCACCACGAAGTTGGCGAGGACGAAGCCCACGAGCCCGAGACCACTCTGCCAGTCCATGCGTCCTCCCCGGGCGGCCGCCCCGGCCCCGGCCCCCACCTTAGCCGTGATCCGCTGCACTGCAACGCGGGGCGGCCGGCCGCGGTTGCCGCGGGCGACGCAGCGCGGCCGCCGGGCGACGGCGCGGACGCGATTTTGCCGCGATCACCGGCATTGTGCAGGGCGATGTCGATGATCCTGAAGGTCCTCGCGGGCACCCTCGTCCTCCTCGTCGCCGCGCCCGTGGCGGTGTCCGCGGCGCTCTACGCCTTCGGCGACGGACCGGCCGACTGGCGCGCCGCCGACCGCTCGAGCGCCGGACTGCTGCCGCCGGCGGAGGCGAAGCCGGAGGCGGTGGTGCGGGTGTTCGCCGCCCGCACCGTGCGCTGGCGCGGCATCTTCGCCGTCCACAGCTGGATCGTCGTCAAGGACCCCGGGGCGGACGCCTACGAGCGCTGGGACTACACCGCCTGGGGCGAGCCGATCCGCCGCAACGGCTTCGTCGCCGACGGACGCTGGTTCGGGCAGATGCCGGAGCTCGTCTTCGCCGCCGACGGGCCGGCGGCGGAGCGGCTGATCCCGCAGATCCGCGCCGCCATCGACGGCTACGCCCACCGCACGCTCGGCGACTACCGCGCCTGGCCCGGGCCGAACTCCAACACCTTCGTCGCCGCGGTGCTCGACGCCGTCCCCGAGATGGAGGCGACGCTGCCGCCGACGGCGATCGGCAAAGACTTCCCCCACGACGGCCGCTGGCTGGTGCCGGCCGCCGGCGGCGCCGGCGCGAAGCTGCGGCTCGGCGGCTATGCCGGACTCAACATCGGCTGGCTCGAGGGCTTCGAGATCGTCGTGCTCGGCAGTGTCGTCGGCCTCGACCTGCGCCGGCCCGCCCTGAAGCTGCCCGGCCTCGGCCGCATCGGCGTGAGCGCCACCGCCTTCGCCGCCGACGGCCGCAGCTGACGCCGGGCGGCCTCGCCCGCGCTTGCTACCGCGTCGCCGCGATCGCCGCCTCGACCGCCATGCCGATCGACAGGATGCGCCGGTCACTGCCGCCGGCGCCGGCGATCGTCAGCCCGACCGGCGCCGTGCCGGGGGCGTGGCAGGGCACCGACAGGGCGCAGCCGTCGAGGAAGTTGATGCGGTTGGTGTTGCGCAGGATCAG
>CALRZT010000219.1:0-8527 GCA_943372725.1 Pseudoxanthobacter soli DSM 19599 | reverse complement strand
GCGCCGTGATGGTCGTCCGGGGCCGAGACCCCGGCGGAACGGTCAGTTCGCGGCGGCGAGCTCCGGCTCCGTCTCCGGGGTCTCGATGGCGGCGGCCTCGGCCACGGCCTCGTCCTCCGGAAGCAGAGCCGGCTCGACGAGCACTTCCTCGGCGGCGCCGACATCGATGCCCATCGACCCCTGCGAGCGCGACAGGCCGTCGATGGCGGCGCGCGCGATCAGGTCGCAGTACAGCGCGATGGCGCGGCCAGCGTCGTCGTTGCCCGGCACCGGATAGGTGATGCCGTCGGGGTTGCTGTTCGAATCGAGGATCGCCACCACCGGGATGCCGAGGCGGCGGGCTTCGTCGATGGCAATCGCCTCGCGGTTGGTGTCGATCACGAAGATGAGGTCGGGGATGCCGCCCATCTCCTTGATGCCGCCGAGGTTGCGCTCGAGCTTGTCGCGCTCGCGGCTGAGGTTCAGGCGCTCCTTCTTGGTGAGACCCTGCTGGTCACCGGAGAGCAGCTCCTCGAGCTTGCGCAGGCGCTGGATCGACAGCGAGATCGTCTTCCAGTTGGTCAGCATGCCGCCGAGCCAGCGGGCGTTGACGAAGTACTGGGCGGAGCGGCGGGCGCCGTCGGCCACCGACTCGGTCGCCTGGCGCTTGGTGCCGACGAGCAGCACGCGGCCGCCGTTGGCGACGGTGTCGCTCACCGCCTTCAGCGCCTGGTGCAGCATCGGCACCGTCTGGGCGAGGTCGATGATGTGGATGTTGTTGCGGGCGCCGAACAGGAAGGGCGCCATCTTCGGGTTCCAGCGGTGAGTCTGGTGGCCGAAGTGGACACCGGCCTCGAGCAGCTGGCGCATCGTGAAATCGGGCAGAGACATGGCTCTGGTGTTCCTTTACCGGTTGTGCCTCCGCGGGTCGTGACGGCGGCCCGGACGGCCGCTTGGTGCACCGGATGGAGATCGGCTGCGAGAGCCGATGCCCTGATCCCGCGTGTGGAATGGCGCGGGATATACGCGCCCGCACCGCCGAGCGCAAGGCGACGCGCAGGGAGCACGCTAGGGCGCGGTCTTGCCTGCCGGAGAGGAAACTTCTAATCGAAGCCGCGCGGGCGGTTAGCTCAGCTGGTCAGAGCACCTGGCTTACACCCAGGGGGTCGGGGGTTCGAACCCCTCACCGCCCACCAGATCCTCGAAGCATATCTCCGGCGTCGCTTGCAGGTGCGCACTGTTTCGCCGCCGCGAGGCCGGGCGGACCTCGCACAATGCGCCGCCAGTGGCGATTCCTCTCCAGACACGAGAGTTGCCTCCGCGCGCAGGCGAAGTCTGCCCCGGAACCGCAAACGATTCCCGTCGCGATGGAACTCGCATGCACGTTTGACGTTGAGGCACGTTCCTCGATCGAACACTGCCGGCATTCGACAGGGTGGGCGGGCACTTGTTGCCTCGTCTGCCGGCTCGTCACTGCCATCACGTCGGAATGTGCACGGTGGCATACGCTCTCCAGTCGACGCCCGTCGTGGCGATCCCCGCCCGCAACGAAGCCGAGCGCCTGCCCGCTCTGATGCGCGGCCTGGCACGGCAGTCCTGGCTGCGGCACGGGCGACGCTTGCCGGTCGTCGTCGTCCTCAACAACTGCACCGACACATCCGCGGCGGTTCTGCGAGAAGCTGCCGCCGCAGACGCAGCCTTGGACGTCGTCGCGATGGACGTGGTCTTTCCGGCGGCGGAGGCCCACGTCGGGACGGCGAGGCGGCTGGCGCTCGATACCGCCTGGACGCTGACGGGCCAGAGTGAGCAGGCGGTCCTGCTCACCACCGACGCGGACGCGCAACCGGCGACCGACTGGGTGGACGCGAACCTGCGGGCCATCGAGGCCGGCGCCGATCTCGTCGGGGGCCACATCGTCGGTGACCCCGAGGAGGAAGCATCCCTCGGCGCCGCCTTCCTCGATCTGGTGTCGAGGCACTTGCGCTACGCCGCGCTCGCCGACCGGCTGGCCGCGTTCATCGACCCGCTCCCGCACGACCCCTTGCCTCGCCACTCCGACCACACCGGCGCGAGCCTCGCCGTTCGCGGCCCCGTCTATGCCGCCGTCGGCGGCCTGCCGCCCCTGCCCTTCCGCGAGGACCTCGCCTTCGTCAGCCGCGTCCGGGCGGCCGGCTACCGGCTGCGCCACGCGCCGGACGTGCGGGTGCAAGTCTCGGCGCGACTGACGGGTCGGGCTCCCGGCGGAATGGCGGATTGCCTTCGCCATTGGGTCGCCGACGCAGAGGCGCATCGCCCCCATCTGGTGGAAGCGCCCGCCTGCACTCTTCGGCGCCTGCAGAAGCGGCAAGCGATCCGTCGCCTGGCACTCTCCGACCCGGCGACGCGCCGCGCCACGCTGTCCGATCTCGGCATCCCCGATACCGAGGTGCTGGCGCCGGCGGAGATCGCCGCGCTCGTCGAACGGTTCACGCCCGACGAGCCCGATGCGGCCGCGACGACCCCGGTGGACGCGGCGATCGCCGAAATCGAGCGCATCGTCGGCGCGACGGAGGGTTCACGTCTTGCAGCATGATGTGAGCGGCGGGCGCGCAGAAGAGGTCGCGACACGGGCCGCCGCCCTGGAGGCGGCCGACCGGGACGCCGACGGCCGCTTTCCCGCGAGCGCGTTCCGGGAACTGCGGCGTCTCGGCCTCGTGGCGGCACCCCCGGTGCGGCCGAACGAGATTGGCAAGCTCCTGACGCTCCTCGCTGCGATCGGGCGCGGGGACCTCAGCGTCGGCCGCATCTACGAGGGGCACGTCAACGCGATGATCCTGTGCGGCGAGTTCGGGACGCCGTCGCAGCGCGCGAATGTTGAGGAGCTCGCCCGAGCCGGACACCTTCTCGGTGTCTGGAACACCGACCACCCGGCACGGCCGGTGGTGATCGAGGACGGCGTGCTCACCGGCAGCAAGACGTTCTCCACGGGCATCGACGGGCTGAGCCGGGCGCTGATTACGGCGCCCGGTCCACGGGGCCGGTCGATGCTGCTCGTTCCGCTTGACGGCATGCCGGTCGATCGCAGCTGGTGGCGGCCGCTCGGCATGCGCGCGTCCGGCAGCCACATCGTCGACTTCACCGGCCTCAGGGTCGAGCCCGACTGGGTGATCGGCGGGCCCGACGACTACATCCGGCCGCCCTGGTTTGGCGCCGGCGCGATCCGCTTCGCCGCCGTGCAGGTCGGGGGCATGCACGCGGTGTTCGACACAGCCTTGCAGCATCTGGCGCAAACCGGTCGGGCCGGCGATCCGTTCCAGAGCCAGCGTCTCGCGCGCATGGGGATGGCGGTGCAGTCCGGCTACCACTGGCTGGACGCGGCCGGCGCCGCCTGGCGCGACGCCACCGCCTCCCCAGCCGCGACGAACGCGGCCGAGGTGGCCCTGGCCGTCGCCAATGCGACCCGGTCCGCCGTCGAGGTCGCCGCGATGGCGGTGCTCGAGGATGCCGAGCGTGCCGTCGGCGCGGCCGGCATGATCGCCCCCCATCCCTTGGAGCGACGCCTGCGCGACCTGCGGACCTACCTGCGCCAGCCCAATCCCGACGGAGCATTGAGCGCCCTCGGCGCCGCCATCGCCTGCGGCGACTGGAGCCCCGGGCCAGCGGGGCCGGCACGATGACGGCGGCGCTCCCCGATCCGCTGGCGTCTCGCCGCGTCCTCGTCGTCGCCCCCCATCCCGATGACGAGACGCTCGGATGCGGCGGCCTGATCGCCCGCCTGGTGGCGGGCGGTAGCGTCGTCCACACCGTCTTCATCACCGATGGTGGCGCATCGCACCGCCGGTCGCGGGCGTGGCCACGCGATCGTCTGGCGGCCCTGCGCGAGGGCGAGGCGATCGCGGCGCTGGCCGCGCTCGGGGCGGCCGACAGCCCGCGGACCTTCCTGCGCCTGCCGGATGCCGCCATGCCGGTGGAAGGTTCGCAGGCTTGGGTCGCCGCGCGGGACACCCTCGCCGAGATCGTCGTGACCTTGCAGCCGGATCTCGCCATCCTGCCGTGGCGGCGCGACCCGCACTGCGACCACCGCGACGGCTGGCGTCTTTCGACGGCGGCCCTGCGCGCGGGCCGGGTCGATCCTCCGATCCTCGAATATGCGATCTGGCTGGACGAACTCGGAGCCGCCGGCGACTTTCCGGGCGAGGGCGAAGTACAGGAGTTGCAGGTCGACATCGCGGCGGCCGTCGCGGCGAAGCGCACCGCGCTCGCGGCTCACCGCTCGCAGGTCACCGACCTGATCGACGACGACCCCACCGCGTTCCGGCTGCAGCCGGCGACGATCGAGCGCCTCACCGGAGCGAACGAGCGTTACTGGCGGGTGTGCGGATGAGGCCGATCGACGTCGACGGCTTCGAGCGCCTGTTTCGAGCCTCGATCGATCCCTGGAACTACCGGTCATCGCCCTTCGAGGCGCACAAGCGGCGCGTGCTGCTGCGGGCCTGTGGCGCGCGGCTCTACGGTCGCGGCCTCGAGCTCGCGTGTGCCAACGGCGAGACGACGGTGCAGCTCGCCGACCGGTGTCTACGACTGACGGCCATCGACGCATCTCAGACCGCGATCGCAGCGGCCCGTCGGCGGACCCGCGCACAGGCGTCCGTGACTGTGGGCGTTTCCAGGCTGCCCGAGGGAATGCCCCGGGGCCCCTTCGATCTCATCGTCGCCTCCGAGATCGTCTACTACCTGACGCCGAATGACCTCCGGCTGCTGATCCCGAAGATCGAAGCGGCGCTGGCTCCGGGGGGCCGGGTCGTCGTCCTGCACCATCTGCGCCGCTTCGACGACGCGGCGCAGTTGCCGGAGCTTGCGCAGTCGATGGCCCGCCGCACGCTGGCGCGGTTGATGCGGCTCGTCTTCGCCGAGCGCCACGGCCGGTTCGAGGCGCTCGCCTTCGAAGCGACCCGGGGCCGCCGGGACCGGCCGCGGCGCGAGTGTCCCTAGTCCCTCAGCCGGCCTCGTCGGAACCATCCGGCGTGCGCGCCTTCGCCGCAAGCGCCGCGCTCTCGCGCTTCAGCGGCCGGGCGACCGGGCAAGCCTCCTGGACGAAGCCGTTCAGCGTGTTGATCAGGCTGTCGGGGACCTGCCGGTAGAAGACGAACTGTCCCCGCTTCTCGCTCTTCACCAGCCCCGCGGCCTCCAGCACGGAGAGGTGCTGCGAGATCGACGGCTTCGACATCGCGAAGCGCGAGGCGATGTCGCCGGCGCTGAGTTCCGCGTGCGCCAGATAGGCGAGAATCTGGCGGCGCACCGGCGACGCCAGCGCCTCGAAGACCGACTGCATGAGACCTCCTGCCGATGCCGGCCGTCCCATATTTAGGCCATTAGCTAACCATTGACAAGGTGCGACAATTCGATGTTTAGTTCATTAGCTAATCATTGATAGAGGGTGTCACCATGACCTGCCTCTCCACCCGCCGCGTCATCGCGGATGCCGGCACCAGCGCCGTCGACGGCCGCATCCGCTGGGCCCCCGCGCGGTCGCTGTGGACCGGCGGGATGACGGCTGCGGCGATCGTCCTGGCGCCCCTGACCGCGACGCCGTCCGCCATTCTGCTGTTTTTCGCGACGAGCGCGGTGACGCTCTGCCTCGGCCATTCGCTCGGGCTGCACCGGCACCTGATCCATGGCAGCTTCGAAGCACCGCGCTGGCTGTCGCGGCTGATGATCTATCTCGGCACGCTGGTCGGCATGGCGGGACCGCTCGGGATGGTCCGACTGCACGACATGCGGGACTGGGCGCAGCGCCAGACGCACTGCCACGATCTCCACGCCCACCGGGCTGGCCCGCTGCGCGATGCCTGGCGGCAGATGCACTGTCGTCTGGACCTCGCTCGTCCGCCCCGCTTCGCGCTGGACCCGGAGCTCGCTGACGACCGCTTTCTGCGGCATCTCGAGGCGACCTGGATGCTGCAGCAACTGCCGTGGGCGGTGGCGTTCTTCGCGATCGGCGGCCTGCCCTGGCTCGTCTGGGGCGTGCCGGTGCGGATCGCGGTGTCGCTGACGGGCCACTGGCTCGTCGGCCACATCACGCACCGCGGCGGTCCGCAGGGCTGGCGGGTCGATGGTGTCGCGGTGCAGGGCCACGACCTGCCGCAGGCTGCCCTGATCACATTCGGGGAGGCGTGGCACGGCAACCACCACGCCTGGCCCGACTCGGCCCGCCTCGGTGTCGAGCGCGGCCAGCCGGATCCCGGCTGGTGGGTGCTCGTGGCCCTGCGCCGGATCGGTCTCGTCTGGAACGTCAGGACACCGGCCGATCTCGAGCCGCGGGAGGGATTGCGCCGGCTCGGGACGACGCACCCCTGAGGGCCTCCGACGCCGTCGTCGGGGTGGCCACACCCGATCGAACCGGGACGTCGCGCCGGAACGGAAGAGGCCCGCCGCTGTCGCGGCGGGCCTCGATCTCGTGACCGGCGGTCAGACCACCGATCGCTTCGCAGGCCTCAGAGCGAGGCCGGGCGCTTCGGCAGGCCGAGGGCCTCCTGGGCGGCCCAGAGGTACTTGAGGTCCATGTACTTGCGCCAGTCGACGTTCTCGGGAACTTCGCCGGTGATGGCGATGTCCTTCATGAACTGATCCATCACCTCGGCGCTCGCGAAGCCACCGTCGGGGCTGATCTGGTCGAGTTCGACCTGGTAGAGGTCCTCGAAGCCCGGAGGGATCTCGTAGCCGAGGTCGCGCATGGCCTGGTAGGCCTTCGCCTTGTTCTCCGGCTTGAACAGCCACTGGCGGGCCTTGAGATCGGCGATGGTGAACGCGTAGACGGCGTCCTCGTTCGCCTCGAGCCAGCCACCCATCGCGCCGAAGGCCTCCTGCGGCGCCGGCACGAGCTCCTCGATCAGGAACTTGCCGCCGGCTTCCTCGAGCGGCTTGCGGTGCCGCGGGAAGACGCTGGCGCCCTGCACGGTGCCGGCGAGCAGCATGCCAAGACGACCATCGGAGCCGCCCGAGGACGGCACGAAGTTGACGTCACCTTCCGCCAGGCCGAGCTTGGCGACGAGCTGCTTCTGGATCCAGGTGTTGCGGCCGGCGAGGCCACCACCCGTGATGTTCTGGCCCTTCAGGTCGGCGGCCGTCTCGATGCCCTTGCCGACGCCCATGATCCACCACTCGCTGTGGCGGTAGATCGAGATCATCTTGACCGGCAGGCCGCTCGCCTCGCCAGCGCCGACGAACACGCTGGTGTCGCCGTGGGTGATGTCGAGCGAGCCGCCGATCAGGCCCGGCATGTACTCTTCGGTCAGCGTGATATCGAACTCTTCGATACCGTGCTCCTGGAAGTAGCCGAGGGCCTGGGCGAGACGGACCGACCACTGCGCGGCGTAGTTCGGATTGAAGTCGCCGAACCGGATCGCCTTCAGGTTCGACTTGATGTTCGCGATGCTGGGCGTCTGCGCACCGAGCTTACCCGGCAGCGTCGAGGCGGCGATCATGGTGCCGAGCACACCCATCGCGCCGAGTTTCAGGACGTCGCGACGGGGCAGTGTAATCTTGTGCTTCATCTTGGCGTACTCCCCAGGGATAGTTCTGACGCGGGCTTTTCGCGCGTCTTGGAAGAAGGCACTTCTTCTTGTTGTCCGACCGCGTCAGACGCGGTCGAGGCGGCGCCACGGAGCGACGTAGGCTTCGAGCCAGCGCGTGAAGTTGATCAGCGAGAGCGACACGATCACGAGCAGCATCAGAACCGCATACATCAGCGACGAGTTGAAGGTGTCAGCGGCGCGCTGGATGAGGTAGCCGAGGCCGCGCGAACCGCCGAAGATCTCCGCGATGACGACGCCGATCAGGCCGCGGCCGATGCCCTGCTGGATACCCGAGATGATGAAGGGCAGCGTGTAGGGGAACACCACCTTGCGGTAGAGGTCCCACTTGCCGGCGCCGAAGACGCGCGCCGCCGAAAGCAGCGACTTCTCCGTCGTCTTCACGCCGGCCCAGGCGTTGATGATGATCGGGAAGACCGCCGACAGCACGATGATGGTGATCTGCATCTTCACGGTGAAGCCCATGAAGAGGATGAACAGAGGCACCAGCGCGATGCGGGGCAGCGAGGCGAGCGCCCAGATGTAGGGGCTGAGGATCGTCTCGACGGCGCGGTTGCCACCCATCAGGAGACCGGCAGGGATGCCGATGACGCAGGCAATGGCGAGACCCGTGAACAGGGTCATCATGGAGTAGCCGAGATGGTCGAGGATGCTGCCGGAGATCACCGAACCCGGCGGTGCCGTGGTGGTCAGGCCGTTGTACAGCGTCTCGAACATGCTCGACGCAGTCGGCAGGAACAGCGGGCTGATCGCACCGGAGCGGGCGAACGCCTCCCACAGGAGGAAGAAGCAGCTCAGATTGATGATGGTGATGAACCAGGACCCCCAGCGCCGCCAGAACTCGGCGAACGTCCACTGGGCGTCGGTGTAGCGGCCGGAATCGGCCGGCGGCGTGGCGGAAGAGCTCTGGACCGACATCACTTACCTCCGCGGGCGGCCTGCAGCGCCTCGTCCTTCACGAGACGCCAGATGTGCTC
>CALRZT010000218.1:0-8546 GCA_943372725.1 Pseudoxanthobacter soli DSM 19599 | reverse complement strand
TGTCGAGGGCCTGGGTGCGGTCGGAGAAGGCGGTCTCCAGCGACGCCGTGCGGGCGCCGAGGATGCCGTCGAGCCGGCCGACGCCCTCGTCGACCGTGCGGTTGAGGGTGTCGATGCGGGTATCGACGAGGCGGGCGACGTCCGTCGAGAACTGGGCGATCGGCCGGCCGATGGCGTCCGTGCGCTCCGACAGCGTCTGCTCGAGGATGACGAGACGGTCGGAGAGGATGCGGTCGAGTTCCTCGGTGCGCATGCCGAGCGTCGCGGTGAGGCCCTCGGCGCGCACCGTGATGAGCTCGCGCAGCATCTCGACGTCGCGCGAGATGCGGTCGCCGATCTCGCCGGAGCGGGAGGCGAGGGTCTCGGCGGCAGCGGTCGCGGCGGTAGTGATGTCCTCGGTGGCGCGGTGGCTGCGCTCGCCGATGAGGCGGGCCACCTCGGCGCCGGCGGTGCCGAAGACGTGGGCGACGTCGGCGGTCTGGCGCGACAGGGTCTGGCCGATGCCTTCCACCGCCTCGTCGACCGAGGAGCGGAAGTGGGTGCTGCGGCTCTCGAGGACGGCGGCGAGCGACAGCTCGCGGTCGCGCAGGGCCTCTTCCAGGGCCTGGGCGCGGCCGACCATCGCGTCTTCGATGCGGTGGCTCGCCTGCTCGAGGCGATCGGCGACCTCGATACCGTTCGTGCCGACGATCGCGCCGAGGCGGTCGGTGGTCTGCTCGAGGCGGCTCGACAGCGCGTCTGCGCGCAGCTGCAGGTCGAGCGAGATCGAATCGCCCGTGCCCTTCAGCACGTCGGAGATGCGGTCGACCTGGGTGGTGATGGCCATGACCATCTCGTCGCCGCGCGAGGCCATCGCCTCGGAGGTGCGCACCGACTGCGCCGTGACGGCGTCATCGAGCGAGCGCAGCGCGTCCGTGAGGGTGTCGCGGACGTCGGTGGTGCGGGCGAGCACCGTCTCGGTGACGCGCGAGCCGGTGTCGTCGAGGGTGCGCTGCAGGGCGTCGACGCTCTCGCGAACCTCGCCGAGCTGGCGCGTCGTCACCTCGGTGGTGGAGCGGCCGACCTCGTTGATCAGCGCCTCGATCTCGGCGATGCGGTCGTGCACCAGCGTGGCGATCGAAGAGCCGGCGGCGTCGATCGCGGTCTCGAAGCCGGCGACGCGGTCGCCGAGGGCCGTGGTGACGCGCTCGGTGCTCTCGCCGATCGACCCTTCGAGGGTGGCGACGCGGGTCGCGAGCGCCTCCGTCACCGTCGCGCCGGAGCGGGCGAGGGCGTCGGTGAGGCCGGCGACGGTGCCGGTCAGCTGATCGGTGACGCTGCGGCCGGTTTCGGCGAGGCTGCTCTCGATGCCGCCGACGCGCTCGGTGAGCGTCTCCGACAGGCGGCTGCCGGCCACCTCGATGGCGTCCTCGAGCGAGATTACCTGGGCCGACAGCGTCCGGGTGACGCGATCGCCGGTGCCGGTGATGGAGGCCTCGAGGCCGCCGACGCGGTCGTCGAGGACGGCGATGACCGCCTGGCCGGCCGTCGTGATCGAGGTCTCGATGTCGGCGACGCGTGCGGTGAGCGCGTCGGTGACGCCGGAGCCGGCGGTGTGGATGGCGCTCTCGAGGCTGCCGACGCGGGTCTCCAGCGTCGAGACGACGATGTCGCCGGTGTTGGTGAGGGAGGATTCGATCTCGGCGACGCGCACCGTCAGCGTGTCGGTGACGAAGGCGCCTGCGCTGCGGATCGAGCCTTCCAGCCCGCCGACGCGCTCGTCGAGGACGCTGACGACGGCGCGGCTCGCCTCCGACATCGTCGCCTCGATCGAGGCCACGCGGTCGGTGAGGCTGTCGGTGACGGAGGCACCGGCGTCGCGGATGGCGGTCTCGAGGCTGCCGACGCGGCCGTCGAGGGTGGAGACGACGACGTCGCAGGTGTTGGTGACGGTCGATTCGATCTCGCCGACCCGCGCGGTGAGCGTCTCGGTGACGGAGGCACCGGCATCGCGGATCGCCGTCTCGAGGCTGCCGACGCGGCCGTCGAGGGTGGAGACGACGACGTCGCAGGTGGTGGTGATCGTCGCCTCGATCTCGCCGACGCGGGCCGTAAGGGCCTCGGTGACGGAGGCTCCGGCGCCGCGCAGCGCGCTCTCCAGCGCCTCGACGCGGCCTTCCATGCTGCCGACGACGGCCTCGCCGGTGGCCGACAGGGACACCTCGACGTCCGCGGCGCGGGCGGCGAGCGCGTCGGTGACACGCGTGCCGGCCGACAGGATCGACGACTCGAGCCCGATGACGCGCTCGGAGAGGGAGGCGGTGATGCTGCCGGAGACGGCGGTGATCGCCTCCTCGAACTCGGCGGCGCGCACGGTCAGCGTGTCGTTGACGATCGAGCCGGCCGAGGTGATGGCGGTCTCGAGCGAGGTGACGCGGTCGCCGATGGTGTCGGTGAGCGAGTGGGTGACGGTGGTGATCGAGGTCTCCAGCGCGCCGACGCGGCCGGCCAGCATGTCGGCGGCCTCGGTGCTGGCGCGGTCGATGACCGCCTCGAGCCCGGCGATGCGCTCGCCGAGCGAGGTCGCGACGACCTCGGTGGTCGAGGTGATCTTCGCCTCGAGGCCGTTCGTCTGGGCGACGAGCGTGCCGGTGAGGGTGCTGCCGGCGTCGTCGATGGTGCGCTGCAGCTCGCCGACGCGGTCGGAGAGCGTCGCCGCGACGCTGACGCCGGCCGAGGTGATCGCGCCTTCGAGGTTGATGATGCGGCCCTGCAGGTCGTCGATGAGGCGCTCGCCGGTCTCGGCAAAGCCGGCCTGCAACTCGCCGACGCGGGCGGTGAGCTCACCGGTGACGGCGGCGCCCGCCGAGGCGATCGTCGCGGTGACGCGCTCGCCGGTGTCGTTGAAGGTGCGGTCGAGGGCGGAGAGGCGCTCGTCGATGGCGCCGACGATGCGGGCGCTCGTCTCGGTGAGCGAGCTGTCGATCTCGACGAGACGCGTATCGAGCGTCGTCAGGATCTGGTCGGAGCGGCCGGTGACGGTGGCGATCAGGCGATCGGTCGAGTCGCCCAGCGTGCCACCGATGGCGTCGATGCGGGTCTCGACGGTCTGGATGACGCTATCGCCCGTCGTCGCCAAGCGCTCTGCGACCTCGTTGGCGCGCACCACCAGCGTCTCGACCACACCCTTGCCGGTGCGCTCGATCGAGCTGTCGACCTCGTTGCCGACGGCGCGCAACTGCTCGCTGACGATCGTCGAGGCGGTGGTGAGGCGCTCGGCGACCTCGGCGCCCTGGCGGCCGATCAGGTCGGCGACGTCGCCCCCCGCCTTGCCGATGCCGTCGTTGACGAGACGCGTCTCGGCGCGGATGCGCTCGACGAAGTCCTCGCCGCGGCTGGTGAGCGTGTCGTTGAGGTTGTCGCTCGCCGAGGTCATCGAGAAGGCGATCTTCGAGGCGCGCTCGTCCACCATCGTGGTGAAGCGGGCCGCCGCCGCGTCGATGTCGACGGTGAGCCGCTCGCTGGTGGACTTCAGGTCGTCGGCCAGCGCCCGGTGGGCGCCGGAGATGGCGGCGCGCAGGCGCTCGGCGTTGTTGGTGACGGCCTCGCGCTCGTTGACGAGTTCGGAGATCAGGCCGCGGACCTTGAGTTCATTGTCGCCGAAGGAGCGCTCGAGGGCGGACACCTCGTTGTGGATCATCACCTCGAGCTCGCTCGCCCGGGCGAGAACGCGCTCGATGCCGTCGCCCATGGCGGCGAGCTCGCGGCGCACGGTCTGGCCGGCGGCGACGACCGCCTCGGTGCCGACGCTCTCGGGCTCGGCGAAGCGGCCGGCGGCGTCGACCATCGCGGCGGCGGCGATGCGCATCTCCTGGCCGCGGCGGGCGAAGCCGGCGAGCACGAAGGCGAGGAGGACCGGCAGCAGCGCGGTGCCGATGAGGAAGACGGTCTCCGGGCGGGCGAGGAGGGCGGCAACGTCCACCGGCGGCGTCAGCAGCGGGCCGAGGGTGCCCTGGGCGGCGTAGGCGCAGAGCGCCACCCAGACCACGGAAAACAGTACGGCGAGCCACGTCGGCAGCGTCGAGGCACGCTCCCGCACCGCGGCGGCGGCGACGCGGCGGTCGTCGTTGGCGGCCGTGCGCGGCGGGGTGAGGGTGCGGCGCGGCTCGGCGGGCGGCGGGGCGGCGGCGATCGCGGCCACGGTCGCCTCGGGCTCTTCGGGTCGTGCCGGAGCGGGCAGGGGGTCGGCGGCGAGCGCCTCGGCGAGCGCCTGGGCGTGCATCTCCTCCGAACTCTGCGGCGCGGGTTCGGACCCGAAATCGAGCTTCAACGCCTCCTCGACCGCGGAAAGCGCCACTTCCGCCGGATCCTTGGCGTGCTGATTCTGGATGGCCATGACCGATGTCGCCTCGCGCCGTACTCACTACCGTTCGGCTGCCGGTCGCACCCCGATCGGGGGACGACCTTCCGAACTCCGTCTCTCGGAACCGCGGTTCCGTCCGCCCGCCGGCGGCGTCGACCGCCACGATCCGACGCCGCCGAAGGGACGGGCAGCGTGGGCGGATCGTAATGAATCGTTAGGAATTCCGAAACTCGCATCTCCCGCGGCCGCCCGGCAGGGTTAACGCCGGTCCCGCCGCGACCCTCCGGCGCAGGGCTGCGGCGGCCGGGCACCTGTGCCGCCGGTGCGCTTGACGCGCCCGGCCGAACCGCTATTCCCAGTCGGAGCAATCCCAAGCGCTCTCCGCTCCCCGCGGCGCACCGCCTCCCATCGAAGGCCCGGCATGCCGAAGATCACCTACATCACCCACGACGGCGTCAGCCACCCGGTCGAGGCGGACGTCGGTTCCACCGTCATGGAAAACGCCATCCGCAATTCCGTGCCCGGCATCGACGCCGAATGTGGCGGGGCTTTGGCGTGCGCCACCTGCCACGTCTATGTCGATCCGGCGTGGGTGGCGGTCACCGGCTCGCCGTCGCCGATGGAAGAGGACATGCTCGACTTCGCCTACGACGTGCAGCCGACGTCACGGCTGTCATGCCAGATCCGCGTCGAGCCGAAGCTCGACGGGCTGGTGGTGCGGGTTCCCGAGCGCCAGGCCTGAGGCCGGTCGTTCCCGGGACCGACGATCGAGTGGTGGCCGGTCCGGCGGCGGCGCCGCTCAGCGGGCGTCTAGTCGCTTGACGAACCAGGCGATCAGCTTCTCCCACATGGCGTCCTTCTCGACCAGGTCCTCGCAATTGCGGTCGAGATTGGGGTTGTCGTTGATCTCGATGACGAAGACGCCGCGCTCGGTCTCCTTGAGATCGACGCCGTAGAGGCCGTTGCCGATCAGGCGGGCCGCCTTCACCGCCGTCTCGACGACGGCCGGCGCTACCTCGTCGAGCGCGAAGGCCTTGTACTTGCCTTGGTCGGGGGCCTTGTTGGCGTGGTGGTGGATCACCTGCCAGTGCTGCTTGGCCATCATGTACTGGCAGGCGAACAGCGGCTCGCCGTCGAGAACGCCGATGCGCCAGTCGAAGCTCGTCGGCACGAACTCCTGGGCGAGCACGAGGTCGGACTCCTCCAGTAGCGCCTCGAGGCGCTCCTTCAATTCCTTCGGCGTGTCGAGCTTGAAGACGCCGCGGCTGAACGAGCCATCGGGAATCTTCAGGACCACCGGCCAGCCGAGTTCCTCGGCAAGGCTGTCGGCCTGCTTGAGGTTGTCGACGATCACCGTCTTCGGCGTCGGCACGCCGTTCGCCGAGAGAAGCTCCGCGAGATAGACCTTGTTGGTGCAGCGGATCATCGACACCGGATCGTCGATGACCGGCATGCCCTCCTGCACCGCGCGCCTGGCGAAGCGGTAGGTGTGGTTGTCGATCGCCGTCGTCTCGCGAATGAACAGTGCGTCGAACTCCGCAAGGCGATCGAGATCCGTCTTCTCGATCGGCTCCACCTCGACGCCCATCCGCGCCGCCACCTTGGCGAGGTGGCGCAGCGAGTAGGGCATCGACGGGGGCAGCGCCGCCTTCGGATCGAAGAGGATGGCGAGCGAGTAGCGCGCCGCCGTGCGCGCCTTCTTCGGCGGCTTCCAGGCGCGCTGGGTGTAGCGGTCGAGGGCGTCGACGAGGAAGCGCCGCTCGACCGGGCTGAGCTCGGGGATGGCGATGGTGCGGATCTTGTTGATCGACCGCCATTCGCCGTGCTCGACCTTCACCTCCAGGATCGGCGCCCGGTACCAGTCGAACAGGTGTCGGCCGAACGCCTCGAAGCGGGCGTCGTCGACGCGGCCGAAACAGACGAGCAGGCGGAAGTCGCCGGTGGGCGGCTCGTCGAGCGCCTTGACGACCTTGTTGAGGCGGTCTTCGAGCTCCGGCAGGGCGATCCGGTAGAGCGACTTCTTCGACAGCTCGATCATCGTCTCGACGGACGGCATGACGCGGTGGCCGCGCGCTTCCGCCAGCAGCGACGAGTAGTAGCCGGCGCCCTGGTAGCTGTAGGAGCGGGCGAGGTTGATGACGGTCGGCTTGACCTCGCCGAAGAGGCGAGGGCGGGTCAGGTAGTCCCGCACGGTCATGACCTTGTGCGGCGTGTCGGCATTCGCGAGATCGGCTGGCCGGTCGACCAGGATCAGCCACGTCATCGGGGGGCTCCGTCGGAGGCGGCCGACGCGGCGCCCGCCCGGACCCCTGCGCGGGGGTATCCGGGGACGGCGCGTCCGGGAGGTTCGGGCGGATCAGGCTCGCGCATCGACCGTGGGCAGGCTCCTCGCGCCGCACCGAGGGGAACGGCGAGCCGCACGTCTTGCGGCAGCTGGGTAGAACGTCACGAGAGGCCCCGGCGTTCCGCAAGGGCAGGTAATTCATCCAGTCATGCAAATCAACGGGACTTGGCGGCTGCTCGCCATCATTTGTCCTCCCCGGTGGCCGGCAAGTGGTTCACGTGAAGAGATGGGTTTTTTCGTGACCGAAAGCTGGCGACCCAAAGAAGAGCGCCGCACCCGGAAAAGCCGGCTCGCAGGCCGACGGCGGGGCGTCGGGCAGCGGCGGGGCGCCCGCCGCGGGAGATGTCCGGCTATTGCCGCACCCGCCTCGTCGCAGTTCTCCCGCCGCCTCTCATGACTGCCGCGCGGCGGCCGCCGGGCACGGCAGCATTGCCGCCCGGGACGCCTATTCCCGCCCGCGCGCGTCGAGCCGCCGCCGCATCTTCAGGCAGGCGCAGCCGTCGGGGTAGTAGGCCTCGACGCGCCGATAGATCGTATAGCCGTAGCCCTCGTAGCGCGTCCGCAGGAAGGCGTTGTCCTCGCGGATCTCGAGGAGCACCGTCGAGAGCCCGAGGCGTCGCGCGTTGTCCTCGAAGTGACGGAACAGTGCCTCGCCGATGCCGCGTCCCTTGGCGGAGGAGTCGACGGCGAGCGAGTAGAAGCGCAGCCAGTCACCATCTCGACGCCGGAGGCCGAGCGAGTAGCCGAGCACCGCGCCGGCCCGCTCCGGAGCGTCCTCGTCCTCCACGAACACGAAGGCCTCGCAGGTGGGGCTTCCGACATTGGCGCGGAAGCGCGCCGGCGTCATCGGTGCGTAGAGACGGGGGTCGAAGGCGCGGCGTTCGAGGGTGACCAGCGCCGGGACGTCGGCGAGGGTGGCGCGACGGATGGGCATCGGCGGCTCTCCGGCGTGGCGACGATTGTCTGGCGTGGGAACGATCGGGCGCTCTGCGCGTTCGCTCCGGGTCTAGCACGGCTCGCGGCTTCGTGACCGCGGTCTGCGGTCGACTTCGGGGATGCCGCAGGGTCGGGCCGACCCGCCGAGATTGCCGCGGTCCGCGGAAATGCGGTAGGGCTTTGGGAACGGTGGCTCGCGGGCCGGCCGGTGAACGAGGGAGTTCTCAGATGAAGATTTTGGCGGTTCCGGCTGTGGTCGCGCTGTTGGCGGTGGCCGGGTGCAACACCGTGGAGCAGGACCGGGCGCTGGTCGGCGGCGGTCTCGGCGCTGCGACGGGTGCCGTGATCGGCGCTGCGACCGGCGGTGGCGCGGGTGCTGCGGTCGCCGGTGCGGCGATCGGTGGCGTCACGGGTGCTGCGATCGGTGCGGCAACGGCGCCGCGCGGCTACTGCCACGCGGTCAACTCGCGCGGCCGTCCGCGCTACGACGCCAACGGCAACCCGATCTTCGTGCGCTGCTGAGCATCGCTCACGCCTGATCGGTGATGTTCGAGACGGGGAGCGTCCCACGACGCTCCCCGTCGTCGTTTGCGACCCGCGGCTTCCGGCAGCGTGTCGCGCAAATGCCGCAACCCTCGTTGAGGCTGCCGGCGGACATCGGGCGGGGAAACGGGCGCGGCATGCTGGCACCGTGGCGTGACAGGACGGGGCGGTTCTCTCCCCTGAAGGCGGTAACGCTCGCCGGCCTCGTGCTGCCCGGCCTGATCGCGGCGGCGACGCTCATCCTCGCCGACGCACCGGCGCCCGGTGCCGGGCTTCCGGCCGTCGGACCCAACGTCGGCGGCCCCAACATCGGCCCGGCGGGCATCGGCGGGGAGGCGGCGCGGCCGATCACCGACGCGATCCACGCCACCGGAGACTGGG
>CALRZT010000217.1:0-8588 GCA_943372725.1 Pseudoxanthobacter soli DSM 19599 | reverse complement strand
CGGACCGGGTGCGTACCTCGGCGGAGCTGCGCGGCGTGCTCGTGAAGCTCGCCCACGCCGCCCGCGCCGGCGCCTGAGCGCGGATAAGGCGAAGCTCGCGCCGCACTTGTGCCCCTTCGGACGGTGTCCTAACGTCCGTATTCACTACGCAAGCTAATGAATACGAGGCCGAAGGCCCGACCTGCCCGACCGGCGCCGCCAGCGCATCAGACGCTTCACGAACCTCAAGAAATCGGCGGCCGCCACACCACTTCAACGCGAGCGAAACGTCGAGAGGGACCATCGTGAGGGAGAGCGGAACGCGCAACGCCGCCTGCGGCGTCGAGGCGAGCGGCCTGAAAGAGCTCGCCGCCATCAACTGGAATTTCGGCGATGCCCGGCTCTTCGAGGAGGCGGTGCTGCGCAAGGAAGGCGTCGTCGCCTCCACCGGCGCGTTCACCGCCGAGACCGGCATCCACACCGGGCGCTCGCCGCGCGACAAGCACACCGTCAAGGACGAGCACACCGCCGATCAGGTCTGGTGGGGCAACAACAACGCCATGAGCCCCGAGCACTTCGACGTGCTCTACAACGACATGATCGCGCACGCCAAGGGCCGCGAGCTGTTCGCCCAGGATCTCTACGGCTCCGCCGACCCGACCTACCGCGTCTCCACCCGCGTCTTCACCGAGTTTGCCTGGCACTCGCTGTTCATCCGCAACCTCTTGATCCGCCCGACGATCGAGCAGCTCGCGAGCTTCGTGCCCGACCTCACGATCATCGACCTGCCGAGCTTCAACGGCGACCCGAAGCGCCACGGCTGCCGCACCGAGACGGTGATCGCCGTCAACTTCACCAAGCGCATCATCCTGATCGGCGGCACGTCCTACGCCGGCGAGATGAAGAAGTCGGTGTTCACCTACCTCAACTACATCCTGCCGCCGCAGGGCGTCGTCGCCATGCACTGCTCGGCGAACGTCGGCAAGGCCGGTGACACCGCGCTGTTCTTCGGGCTCTCGGGCACCGGCAAGACGACGCTGTCGACCGATCCGGACCGCGAGCTGATCGGCGACGACGAGCACGGCTGGGGCGACACCGGCGTCTTCAACTTCGAGGGCGGCTGCTACGCCAAGACGATCAACCTGTCGAAGGAAGCCGAGCCGGAGATCTACGCCGCCACGGAGCGCTTCGGCACGGTGCTGGAGAACGTGCCGGTCGATCCCGACACGCGCATCCCCGACTACACCGACGAGACGAAGACGGAGAACACCCGCTCCGCCTATCCGATCCACTTCATCGCCAACGCCAAGCTCGACGGCCGCGCCGGGCAGCCGAAGAACCTGATCCTGCTCACCGCGGACGCCTTCGGCGTGCTGCCGCCGATCGCCAGGCTCACCCCGGCGCAGGCGATGTACCACTTCATCTCCGGCTACACGGCGAAGGTCGCCGGCACCGAGAAGGGCGTGACGGAGCCGGAGGCGACGTTCTCCACCTGCTTCGCCTCGCCGTTCCTGCCGCGCCATCCGAGCGAGTACGGCAACCTGCTGCGCGACCTCATCGCCCGCTACGACGTCGACTGCTGGCTGATCAACACCGGCTGGACGGGCGGCAAGTTCGGCGTCGGCCGGCGCATGCCGATCAAGGTGACGCGCACGCTCCTCGCCGCCGCCCTCGACGGGTCGCTGAAGGACGTCGGCTACCGCACCGACCGCTATTTCGGCTTTGAGGTGCCGACGGCGGTGCCGGGCGTCGAGCCGCACATCCTCTATCCGATCAAGACGTGGAAGGACAAATCCGAGTTCGACGCCACGGCCCGGCACCTGATCGCCATGTTCCAGAAGAACTTCGAGCAGTTCGCCACCCACGTCGACCCGGACGTCAACGACGCCGCCCCGGTGGTGCGGGAGGCGGCGGAGTAGTCCGCTCCTCCGCGTCTTCGCCCAAGACTTGCGACGGCCCGCGGCACCAACCGCGGGCCGTCGTCGTTTGGGGATCGGCGACGCGCGATGAACGGGAGGCGGCGATGGCGGTGACGGCACGGTGGCGGAGCGCCGACGGCGGCGGGCTCGAGCATCTGGTGATCGAGGAGACGTCCAGCGGCCACACGGTGGATGCCGTCGTCGTCGGCGACGACGAGGGCGCGCCCTTCGCCGCGCACTGGCGACTCACGCTCGATACAGGCTGGCGCGCCCGCCGGCTCGACGTCGAGGTCATCGGCCTCGATCGCCGGCTGGCCGTTCTGGCCGATGGCGAGGGCAACTGGACCAACGCCGACGGCGTGCCGCTCCCGGACCTTTCCGGGGCGATCGACCTCGATCTGTCGGCCTCGCCCTTCACCAACACGCTGCCGATCCGGCGGCTGAGCCTGCCCGTCGGCGGCGCCGCCGAGATCGACGTTGCCTACGTCTCGTTCCCGGACCTCGCGCTCTTTCCGCACCCGCAGCGCTACACCAATCTCGGCGAGAAACGCTGGCTGTTCGAGTCGCTCGACGCGGACTTCAAGCGCGAGATCACCGTGGACGAGGACGGCCTGGTGGTGAGCTATCCCGGCCTGTTCGAGCGGGTGCTGTGACGGGCGCTCTCAGATGGCTCTGCCAGACAGTTCGCGACCAGCGTCGCGCGTCAGAACAGCCGGCCCTGATCCTCCGACGTCCGCTTCGGCCGCGCCGCAGTCCGGGACGGCTGGGCGGGACGCTTGGCCTCTGTAGTCGCCCCGACCTCGGCCGCCACGCTCCGGACAGCGTCCGGCGTCGCGGTGGGCCCACCGCCGCCACCCTCGGGCGCACTTCCATCGGCCCGTCGCGCCGCCACCTTGCCGTCGGCCAGTTGAACCGTGAACGTCTCCGGCATCGTCGTGGCCGATCGGACGAGGTGGCCGTCGGGGCCGATCACCAGGGCGTAACCGCGGTTGAGGGTCGCCTCGTAGCTTACAGATACGAGCTGCCGGAACGTTGCCGCGAGATCGCGCCGCCGCCGCTCCGTGCCCGCCGAGTAGCAGCGCTTCAGCCCCGCTCCCGCCCGCTCCAACCGCGCCCGCGCCTCGCCGAGCTTCAGCCGCTCCGCCCGGAGCCCGAGCGCCACCGCCACGAGCCGCTCGCGCCGGCGGGAAAGCAGCCGCAGCAGCGCTTCCGGCGTCAGCCGCGCCGCCGCCCGCTCGAAGCGGGTGCGATGCTGCCGGCTCGCGCCGGCGAGCGCGTGGCCGAGCCGGGCGCCGGCTAGGTCGAGGCGCTGGCGCGCCGTCGCCACGAGGTCGCCCGCCTGCGGCAGCGCCCGGGCGAGCGCGCGGAGCGTCTGCCGCCGGTCGGTGAGGCCGCGGCGGGCGCAGGCGTCGATGCGCCGGCCGTAGTCGTCGATCGCTGCCAGAAGCTCGAGCCGCACAGGCACGGCCATCTCGGCGGCCCCTGTCGGCGTCGGGGCGCGGCGGTCGGCGGCGTGGTCGAGGAGGGTCCAGTCGGTCTCGTGGCCGACGGCGGAGATGAGCGGGATCGGGCTCTCGGCCGCCGCCCGCACCACCTGCTCGTCATTGAAGCCCCAGAGGTCCTCGAGGCTGCCGCCGCCGCGCGCGACGATCAACAGGTCCGGCCTCGGGACCAGCCCACCCGCTGCCATCGCCCCGAAGCCGCGGATCGCCGCCGCCACCTCGGCCGCACTGCCGTCGCCCTGCACGCGCACCGGCCAGACCAGCACATGGACGGGAAAGCGGTCCGACAGGCGGTGCAGGATGTCGCGGATCACCGCGCCGGTCGGCGAGGTGACGACGCCGATCACCCGCGGCAGGAACGGCAGCGGCCGCTTGCGCGCCTCGTCGAACAGCCCCTCGGCGGCGAGCTTCGTGCGTCGCTCCTCGAGCAGCGCCATCAGCGCGCCGACGCCGGCGGGCTCCAGCGCCTCGATGACGATCTGGTATTTCGAGCCGCCCGGGAAGGTCGTCAGCTTGCCGGTGGCGATGACCTCCATGCCCTCCTCGGGCTTGAAGCGCAGCCGCTGGAAGCTCGTGCGCCAGACCACCGCCTCGATGCGCGCCTTGTCGTCCTTCAGCGAGAAGTAGGCGTGGCCGGAGGAGTGCGGCCCGCGGTAGCCGGAGATTTCGCCGCGCACCCGCACGAACCCATAGGCGTCCTCGATCGTCCGCTTCACCGCAAAGGCGATCTCGGAGACGGAGAACTCGGCGACGTTCGGGCGGGTCTCGGCCGGGGTCGAGACGGTGGCCCGGCTCTCGGCCGGGGCCGAAACATCGATGCGGGTCTCGACCGGGGCGCGTTCGGGTTTCGGCGGGGCGGCCTTCGGCGTGCCGGGGAAGCGGAAGTCTGACAAGCGGCGGCTCCACGAACAGCGTCCGCCATCAGCGCCGAGCCTCGCCGGCCCGTCAAGGCGAAGCCTCCGCCTCACCGCTCGGCCGATCGGTGCTGCGGCCGGCTTGCGTCCTCCGACCCCGCCGCGGCATGGTCCCGCCGCCGTCCACTGGAGCCGCGAGACTGGAGCCGCCGCCATCGCCCGCCACGACATCACCTCGACGCGCCTCTACGTCGACGCCCCCCTCGAGGCCGGCGCCATGGTGCCGCTCGCCCGCGAGCAGGCGAACTATCTGATCGCCGTGCTGCGCCTCGGCGAGGGCGACGGCCTGCTCGTCTTCAACGGCCGCGACGGCGAATGGCGCGCCGACATCGCCGATGCCTCCCGCAAGGCCGCCCGCCTCATTGTCCGCGGGCTGACGCGACCACAGCCGCCGACGCCGGACCTGCACCTCCTGTTCGCGCCGCTGAAGCACGCCCGCCTCGACTACATGGTGCAGAAAGCGGTCGAAATGGGCGCCGGCGCGATCCGCCCGGTGATCACCCGCCGCACCCAGGTCGCCCGCGTCAACCTCGAGCGGATGCGGGCGAACGTCGTCGAGGCCTGCGAGCAGTGCGGCGTCATCACCGTGCCGCGGGTCGACGAGCCCGTCGCCCTCGACCGCGTGCTCGCGGCCTGGGAGAGCGACGAGCCCGGCCGCCGCCTCGTCTTCTGCGACGAGGACGACCATCGCAACGGCCCGCTCGCGGCGCTTGCCGCCCTCGCCCCCGGCCCGCTCGCCGTGCTGATCGGGCCGGAGGGAGGCTTCGACGCGGACGAGCGCAAGCGCCTGCACGCCATGCCTGGCGTCACCGCGATCCCGCTCGGCCCCCGCGTGCTGCGCGCCGACACCGCCGCGGTGGCGGCGCTGGCGGTGGTGCAGGCGGCGCTGGGCGACTGGCGCTGAGGCGCGCCGGGCAGGTCGGGGCAGGTCTGGCGGCTGTGAGAATTTCGCGTTTGTGCCCCCGGGGGGGCGCCGCTATCGTCCCGGCCGCCCGGCACCCCCTGCCCGGGCCGCCAACGACGAGCCGGACCGCATGGCACGCGATACCATCGACAGCACCCCGATCGAAGGACGCGACGAGCTCGTCGCCAACCTCGCCTCCGGCGGCAAGCCGCCCGAGAAGTGGCGGATCGGCACGGAGCACGAGAAGTTCGGCTTCCACACCGACGACCTCTCCCCCGTCCCCTACGAAGGCCCGCGCGGCGTCGAGAAGCTGCTCACGGGCATGGAAGGCCTGCTCGGCTGGGAGCCGATCGTCGACAAGGGCAAGATCATCGGCCTCGGCGATCCGACCGGCGGCGGCGCCATCAGCCTGGAGCCCGGCGGCCAGTTCGAGCTCTCCGGCGCGCCGCTCGAAACCCTGCACCAGACCTGCCGCGAGGTGCACGCCCATCTCGCCCAGGTCCGCCAGATCGGCGAGCCCCTCGGCATCGGCTTCCTCGGCATCGGCATGTCGCCGAAGTGGACGCTCGCCGAGACGCCGGTGATGCCGAAGTCGCGCTACGCCATCATGACGACCTACATGAAGAAGGTCGGCACGATGGGCCTCGACATGATGTACCGGACCTCGACCATCCAGGTGAACCTGGACTTCGAGGACGAGCCGGACATGGTCAAGAAGCTGCGCGTCGGGCTCGCCTTGCAGCCGATCGCCACTGCCATCTTCGCCAACTCGCCGCTGACGGAAGGCGTGCCGAACGGCTACCAGTCGCTGCGCGGCGAGATCTGGCACCACACCGACGCGGCCCGCACCGGCGGCCTGCCCTTCGCCTTCGACGAGGGCTTCGGCTTCGAGCAGTACGTCGACTGGGCGATCGACGTGCCGATGTATTTCGTCAAGCGCGGCGACACCTACATCGACGTCTCCGGCGAGAGCTTCCGCCGCTTCATGGCGGAAGGCCTGCCGCAGCTCGATCCGGACGACCGGCCGACCATCGGCGACTGGAACAACCACCTTTCCACCGTCTTCCCGGACGTGCGGATGAAGAAGTACCTCGAGATGCGCGGCGCCGACGGCGGGCCGTGGCGGCGCATCTGCGCCCTGCCGGCGTTCTGGGTCGGGCTCCTCTACGACCAGGCTTCCCTCGACCAGGCCTGGGAGATGGTGAAGGACTGGACGGAGGAGGAGCGCGAGACGCTGCGCCATACCGTGCCGCGCACCGCGCTCGAGACCCCCTTCCGCAACCGCCGCGTCCTCGACGTCGCCCGCGACGCCGCCGAGCTCGCCCGCCAGGGCCTCGCCCGCCGCGCCCGCCTGAACGGCGCCGGCTTCGACGAGACGCAGTACCTCGACCCGGTGCTGGAGACGGTGACGAGCGGGCGGACCCCGGCCGACGCCATCCTCGCCAAGTACAAGGGCGAGTGGGGCGGCAACGTCGACCGGGTGTTTGCGGAATACGCGTACTGACGGGGGAGCGCCGGCGCGTCTGGCGACGGCGCCCGACTTCCCACCCTCCTCGCGCACGCCCCCCGCTCGGGAGGTCAGCCCCGGCTTCTCTCCCGCACGCCCCCCTCTCTCGGGGGTTGTTCCCGGCTTCTCTGTCCTCTTCGTAGTCATTCCCGGCCTTGTGCCGGGAACCCATGCGACGCCGCAGCGAGGCAAGTGACCGGTCCGGATCGGAGTGCGCGCCGAAAGGGGTAGGTTCCCGGGACAAGCCCGGAATGAGCCAAAAACGGGGGAGCAGGCGGGGGCTGAAGCCCGCCCCGGCGTCGGCCGCGCTTGATCCGCATCAAGGCGGCCTGCCGCGGCGCGTGCGTTGATCCTCCGACGGTGCAGATCGCAGGTTGAGCCCGACCCGCCCCACCCGATCCGGACGCCTCTGCGCGCCCGCCGACGAGGCGACGACGTGACTGTTTTCAGCTGGCTGAACGACCAGCTGCTCCGCATGGTGTGGCTCGACGAGCTGGTGCGGGCGGGGGTCGTCGCCGTCGGGCTCGACCCGGCCTCGCCCCTCGGCGGGTCGGTGCAGTTCTTCGTCTACGACGTCATCAAGATCTTCCTGCTGCTGGCGGTTCTGATCTTCGCCATCTCCTATGTGCAGAGCCACTTCCCGCCCGAGCGCACACGTGCCCTTCTGGGCGGCCGCTCGGGCCCGGGCGCCAATATCCTGGCGGCCCTGCTCGGCACGCTGACGCCGTTCTGTTCCTGCTCGTCGATCCCGCTGTTCATCGGTTTCACGGCGGCCGGCCTGCCGCTGGCGATCACCTTTTCCTTCCTGATCTCCTCGCCTTTGGTCGATCTCGCCTCGGTGATCCTGCTCGCCTCGATCTTCAACTGGCCGATCGCGCTCGCCTATGTCGGCGTCGGGCTGGTGGTGGCGGTCGTCGGCGGCACGGTCATCGGCAAGCTCGGCCTTGAAGGCCAGGTCGCCGACTTCGTCCGCACCGTGCCGGTCTCGGGTGCGGTGGAGACGCTGACGCGGCGCGAGCGCCTCGCTTATGCCCGCGACCAGGTGACCGAGATCGTCCACCGCGTCTGGCCCTATGTGCTCGTCGGCGTCGGCATCGGCGCGGCGATCCACAACTGGATCCCGCAGGAGGCGATCGGGGCGCTCCTCGGCCAGGACAAATGGTGGGCGGTGCCGGTGGCGACGCTCGTCGGCATCCCGATGTATGCCGACATCTTCGGCACGCTGCCGATCGCCGAAGCTCTCGTCAGCAAGGGCGTCGGCCTCGGCACCGTGCTCGCCTTCATGATGGCGGTGACGGCCCTGTCGCTGCCCTCGCTGATCCTCCTGAAACGCGTGGTGAAGCTGCCGCTGCTCGCAGCCTTCGTCGCGGTGGTGACGGCGGGCATCCTCGCCATCGGCTTCACCTTCAACGAGGTCTCGACTCTCTTCCTGTGATGGTCGCCATCCGTGACGACCCACTCTGTGACGACCCGCTTTCCGCGAAAGGACAGGCCATGATCATCAAGATCCTCGGTTCCGGCTGCAAGAAATGCGTCGCCCTCGGCGACAACGCGCGGGCAGCGGCCGCCGCCGCCGGCAAGCCGGCCGAGATCGTCAAGGTTACCGACTTCGCCGACATCGCCGCCTACGGCGTGATGTCGACACCCGGCCTCGTCATCGACGAGAAGCTCGTCTCCTCCGGCAAGGTCCTGAGCGCCGAGGACATCGGCAAGTTGCTCTGACGCGGACACCGGGGCGCGAGCCGGGCATGGGGCCAGGGGGCGGGCATGGGGCGAGTAGGCGCCTCATCCTGCGTGGCGCACCGGCTCTCTAGACGATAGCGGCACTCTCCCCTCCCCCCTCGAGGGGAAGTGGGCGGCGAA
>CALRZT010000216.1:0-8599 GCA_943372725.1 Pseudoxanthobacter soli DSM 19599 | reverse complement strand
AGGGCCGTCGTGCGCGGGTCGGCGCCGGCCGCGGGGGCCACCAGCGCGACCTGCAGGCCGGCGGCGGCGAGTGCCAGGGCCGCCGTCATGCCGGTCGGCCCGCCGCCGATCACCGCGACGTCGAAGAGCTCGCGTCCCTCGTCCATCTTCGCCTCGCCTGCCTGTTCCAGCGCCAAACATGGCGCGGCCGTCCCCCGTCCGCCAGCCGCCGCGGCCGGCCGATCGTCGCACTCGGCTGCGGCCTTGTAACGAGGCGCCGGCTGCGGCAACACTCGCCGCGCCGGCTGCGCCGCATCCGGCGGTCGGGGAGGATGCCGTGCGGAAACTCGTTGCCTGTGCCGTTGCCTCGGCCTGTGCCGTCGCCCTGCTCCTCGTCGCCGCGTTGCCCGCCGAGGCGCAGGAGATCGAGGCGCAGAAGTCGAGCCGGTTCCGCATCCTGCAATCCCTCGGCGGCGGGCAGGGCAAGGCCATCGCCGGCCGCCTCGCCTATGATTCGAAGGACAACTTCCTGTTCGCCCTGCCGACGGCGGGCGGCACCCTGGGGGCCGGCACGCTGGTGCGGCTGCAGCCGAACGGCAAGCGGTTCGCCATCCTCCACAAGTTCGACCCCGCCGTCAGCGGCCCGGCGGTCGGACAGGTGGTGGTCCACCCGAGCAAGGCGGAACTGCTGGGTGTCACCCGCGACGGCGGCGACAACGACGCTGGCACGATCTTCTCGGTCAGGCCGGACGGGCGCACCTTCACCGTGCTGGCGAGCTTCGGCCGCGACGTCGGCAAGACGCCGCTCGGCGCTCCCGTGCTGTCGCAGAACGGCAAGACGCTGTTCGGGACGGCGAGTGCCGGCGGCCGCTACGGCGGCGGCACGCTCTGGCGGATCGGCTCCGGCGGCGCGACCTTCGAGGTGATGCACCACTTCGGCAAGAGCAAGACGGACGGCGCGACGCCGATGGGCGGCCTCGTGCTGTCGCGCGACGGCAAGACGCTCTACGGCACGACGCGCGACGGCGGAAGCAAGGGCCTCGGCACGATCTTCTCGATGCGCACCGACGGCAGCCGTTTCGCCAAACTGCACGACTTCGCGGGTGGCAAGAACGACGGGGCCTCGCCGCAGAGCGCCTCCCTGATCTTCAGCTATCGCAGCGAACAGTTGTTCGGATCCACGCCGTCGGGCGGGAGCCGCGATCGGGGCACCATCTTCCGCATCCGTTCCGACGGTAGCAACTTCCGGTTGCTGCACGACTTCGCCGGGTCTACAGGCTCCCGTCCCGGCTCGGTTGCGCAGGGCTTCGACGGCCTGACGCTCTACGGCACCGCAGCGGACGGTGGCGAGCAGGGCGGTGGCGTGCTCTTCCAACTGCGCACCAACGGCACCCGCTTCAAGGTGCTGCACGACTTCACCGCAAAGGCCGGCGACAGGCCGCTCGACGGGCCGATCGTCAGCGCCAACGGGCGGCGCCTCTATGGGGCGACCAGCGCCGCGGGCGCCAGCGGCGGCGGCTCGATCTACGTCTACGATCTGTTCGACTGAACGGCTGCAGCCGCGACGCAACCAAAATCGCGCTCACGCGTTCGTGGCCAGCCGTCGCCGCGACTGCGGTTGATTTCGGCCCGGCCACACCCTCACGTCCCTCGACGAGCCGGCGCCCCGTCGACGCCGCTCACCCCCGCGCCCCGGAGCGAACGATGTACGACTGGCTGTTCGAGCCCGCCACTCTCGCGAGCTTCCTCACCCTGACGATCATGGAGATCGTGCTCGGGATCGACAACATCGTCTTCCTGTCGGTCATCACCAGCAAGCTCAAGGACCCGGTGACGCGCAAGCGCGCCCGTCAGATCGGTCTCGGCCTCGCCCTCGTCTTCCGCATCGTCTTCTTGCTCGCGATCACCTGGATCATCGGCCTGACCGCGCCGGTCTTCACCGTCTTCGATCACGCCGTGTCGTGGCGCGACCTCATCCTGATCGGCGGCGGCCTGTTCCTGCTCGTCAAGGGCACGCTCGAGATCCACAACGGCATCGAGGGCGTCCACGAGGGCGCGGCGACGGTGAAGGAGGCGAGCTTCGGCCTCGTCATCGCGCAGATCCTGATGATCGACCTGGTCTTCTCGATCGACTCGATCATCACCGCGATCGGAATGGCCGAGCACGTCGAGATCATGATCGCCGCGGTGATCATCTCGATGGGCGTGATGTACGTCGCCTCGGGGCCGGTGGCCGACTTCATCCACCGCCACCCCACCACCAAGATGCTGGCGCTCGCCTTCCTGCTCCTGATCGGCGTGGCGCTGATCGCCGACGGCATCGGCTTCCACATCCCGCGCGGCTACATCTACTTCTCGATGGCGTTCGCCGCGGCGGTGGAGATCATCAACATCGTGGCGCGCAGCAAGCGCACCAAGGGGGACGGCAGCGCCGGTACCACCCACTGACATGACGGAGCCCGCCGCCCGGGACTTGGCCGGGCGGCGGGGCGGGGCTATCAAACTCGGACGGGTTGTTGAAACCGGACCCCGGAAGCCGAGGAGCGAGAGCCATGACCCGCGTCGTCCGCGTTCACGAGACCGGGGGACCGGAGGTCCTGCGCCTCGAAGACATCGACATCGGCGATCCCGGTCCCGGCGAGGCGCGCGTCCGCCACACCGCCATCGGCGTCAACTTCATCGACACCTACTTCCGCTCCGGCCTCTACCCAGCGCCGGCGACGCCGTTCGTGCCGGGTGCGGAGGCGGCCGGCATCGTCGAGGCCGTCGGCCCCGGCGTCACCGCGGTCGCGCCCGGTGACCGCGTCGCCTACGTCGTCACGCTCGGCGCCTATGCCGACGCCCGCCTGATCGCCGCCGACCGCCTCGTGCGCCTGCCGGACGACGTCAGCGATCGGGATGCCGCCGCGATGGTCCTGAAGGGCATGACGGTTCGCTTCCTGCTGCGCGCGACCTACGTGGTGGGTCCGGAGACGGTGATGCTGGTGCACGCCGCCGCCGGCGGTGTCGGCCTGATCATGGGCCAGTGGGCGCGCCACCTCGGCGTCCGCACCATCATCGGCACAGTCGGCGGACCGGAGAAGGCGGCGCTGGCGGCGGCCAACGGCTACACCCACGTCATCGACTACCGGTCCGAGGACTTCGTCGCCCGCGTCAAGGACATCACCGGCGGCCGCGGCGTCGACGTCGCCTACGATTCGGTCGGCAAGGACACCTTCCCGGGATCGCTCGACTGCCTCAGGCCGCGCGGCCTCTGGGTGTCGTTCGGCAACGCGTCCGGCCCGGTGCCGCCCTTCCAGATCGGCCTGTTGTCACAGAAGGGGTCGCTCTACGCGACCCGGCCGACGATCTTCGCCTATATCGCCACCCCCGACGAGCTTCGAGAAACGGCGCAGGACCTCTTCGACGTCGTCCGCTCCGGTGCGGTCACCGTGACGGCGCGCCAGGAGATGCCGCTCGCTGAGGTCGCCGAGGCGCATCGCGCGCTCGAGGGCCGCCGGACGTCGGGAGCGACGGTGCTCATCCCCTGAGTTTTTCACGGTCACGGGGCTGTGAGAATCCGGCTTTTCGCAGCATCGCCACGATTGCGTCGCACCAGCGCCGCGACCGGTCGTGAAGATGGGCCACCTCGCCAATGGAGGTCGCCATGTCTGAGAAGCCGACTTTGTCCATCGCCGAGTTGCAGCGCATCCTGATCGCCGCCGCTCAGAACCTTCCGGCCACCGAGGACGTCGTCGACGTCCGGATCGCCCCGCGCGGCGAGGGCGACGTGCGGGACTGGGCCGTGGCTGATTGGCGGAGCGCCGGTACCCATGCCTCGGCTGGCGAGCTTCGTATCGTCGCCGACCGGTTGCGGCAGGTTTTCGCCGTCAGCGTCTGAGGACGACCGGGCCATCGGCCTAGCCTCCCTCTTCGCCGCATTGCATAGTCGGGCGCCATGCTCAAAGCTTCACCGTTCCGGCTGTGCCGGCGGTCGCGAAGCGGAGGTCGCCCTTGGGTCGTCTGACGACGCACGTTCTCGATACGGCGCGGGGAAAACCGGCGGCCGGATTGACGGTTGAAGTGTGGAGAATCGCGGCCGGGCGCCGTGAGCACTTGTCGACCGCCACCACCAACGCCGATGGTCGCCTCGACCGTCCCGCCCTCGAAGGCGAGGCGTTCCTGCCGGGCATCTATGAACTCGTCTTTCAGGCCGGCGCCTATCTGCGCGGCACCGCCACGGCTCCACTGCCAGAGCCCCTGTTCCTGGACGCTATCCCGATCCGCTTCGGCATCGCCGAGGACGGGCACTATCATGTCCCGCTGCTGCTCTCGCCGTTCGGCTACTCGACTTACCGAGGAAGCTGAGCGATGGCGCGCAAGAACCTGCAGTTCATCAGGAAAGGACGTGTTGTCGAGGTCGCCGACGTTGGTCCGACGACGACTCTCCTCGACCACCTCCGCCTCGCCGAGGGCAGCGTCGGCACCAAGGAGGGCTGCAACGAGGGCGACTGCGGCGCCTGCACGGTGGCCCTCGGCCGTGTCCGGGGTGGCCGGCTCGCCTACGAGCCGGTGAACGCCTGCATCCAGCTGCTCGGCATGGTCGACGGCGCCGAGGTCGTCACGGTCGAGGACCTCGCCGACGGCGGTACCTTGCATCCCGTGCAGCGGGCGATGGTCGACCTGCACGGCTCGCAGTGCGGGTTCTGCACGCCGGGCTTCGTGATGTCGCTGTTCACCCTCTACCAGTCCGATCGCGCTGCCGACCGCGAGACTGTCTGCGACTGGATCGCCGGCAACCTCTGCCGCTGCACGGGCTACCGGCCGATCGTCGAGGCGGCGCTGGCGAGCTGCGCCGGCGCCCCGGCGGACGGCTTTGCCGCGCGCGCCACCGAGATCGCAGCCCGCCTGACGGCGCTCGCCGATGGCGCCGATGTCTTCGTCGGCGACGCGACCCGCTTCTTCGCCGCGCCGTCCTCGCTCGACGCGCTCTGCCGGCTGCTGGCCGAACACCCGGACGCGACGATCGTCGCCGGCGCAACCGACGTCGGCCTATGGGTGACGAAGCAGCTGCGCGACCTGCCGAAGATCGTCTGGCTCGGCCGCGTCGCCGGCCTCGACGCGATCGAGGAGACGGAAACCGGCATCCGCATCGGCGCCACCGCCACCTATGATGCCGCCGCCGCTGCCGTCGCGGCGATCGACCCGGACCTCGGGACGCTCTGGCGCCGCATCGGCTCGAAGCAGGTGCGCGTTTCGGGCACCGTCGGTGGCAACATCGCCAACGGGTCGCCGATCGGCGACACGCCGCCGGCGCTGATCGCGCTTGGTGCGACGCTGGAGCTGCGGAGGGGCGAGATGGTCCGCCGCTTCCCGCTGGAGGACTTCTTCCTCGCCTACGGCCGCCAGGACCGGGCGCCGGGCGAGGTCGTCGTCGCCATCGAGGTGCCGCGGCTCGGACCGGCTGACCTGTTCCGCTGCTACAAGATCTCCAAACGCTTCGACCAGGACATCTCCGCCGTGATGGCGGCGATCCGCCTGACCCTCGATGGCGACCGCATCGCGAGCGCCTGCGTCGCATTCGGCGGCATGGCCGGCGTGCCGAAGCGGGCCACGGCGGCCGAAGCGGTGCTGGCGGGTGCGCATCTCGACGACCCGGCGCTGCCGCGCGCGGTCCGGGTGGCCCTCGCCGGGGACTTCCAGCCGCTCGACGACATGCGGGCGTCCGCCGCCTACCGGCTCGACGTTGCAGGCTCGCTCGTCGAGAAGGCGCTGATCGAGGCGGCCGGGACGCCGACCTCGGCGACGCGCGTCTTCGGTCTCAGGGAGGCCGCCGTTGCGCCCGCTGCCTGATCCCGTCGACGAGGCGGCGGCGGCGACGCCGCCGCTGAAGGTCGCCCGGCGCCCGGCGCCGCACGACAGCGCGGCGAAACACGTCGCCGGCGCCGCCCTCTACATTGATGACGTCCGCGAGCCCGCCGGCACACTGCACGTCGTGCCCGGCTATGCGAAGGCCGCGCGGGGAAAAATCCTGTCGGTCGACCTCGCTGCCGTCCGTGCGGCGCCGGGTGTCGTCGCCCTGCTGACCAAGGATGACGTGCCGGGCCTCAACGACGTCTCGCCGGCGCACTCCCATGACGAGCCGGTGCTGGCGGACGGCGTCATCCGCTTCCACGGCCAGCCGGTGTTCGCTGTCGTCGCCGAGACCCGCGAGGCAGCCCGCCGCGCCGCCCGCCTCGGCGTCATCGAGGTGGCCGAGGAGACGCCCGTCGTCACCATAGACGAGGCGCTCGCGAGCGGCCGCGACGACGTGCTGCCGCCGTACCAGTTCGTCCGCGGTGACGTCGAGGCCGACCTTGCGGCGGCACCGGCAGTCGTCGAAGGCTCCATCCGCATCGGCGGGCAGGAGCACTTCTACCTCGAAGGCCAGGTGGCGCTGGCGACGCCAGGGGAGGGCGGTGAGATCACCGTGCTGACCTCCACCCAGCACCCGACGGAGGTGCAGCACCTCGTCGCCCAGGTGCTGGGCTTGCCGGCGGCCTATGTCGTCGCCGAGGTCAGGCGGATGGGCGGCGGCTTCGGCGGGAAGGAGAGCCAGGCGACGCAGTGGGCGGCGCTTGCCGCGCTTGCGGCCCACGTGACCGGCCGGCCGGCGAAGCTGCGGCTCGACCGCGACGACGACATGATGATGACCGGCAAGCGTCACGACTTCCGCATCGACTGGCGCGCCGCCGTCGAGCCGGACGGGCGTCTTACCGCCATCGCGATGGACCAGTACGCCCGCTGCGGCCACTCGCGCGACCTGTCGCTCGGCATCTGCGACCGGGCGATGTTCCACGCCGACAACGCCTATTTCCTGCCGGTGGTCCGCATCGCCAGCCGGCGCCTGCGTACCGACACCGTCTCCAACACCGCCTTCCGCGGCTTCGGCGGGCCGCAGGGCGTCGTCGGCATCGAGCGGGTGATGGATGCGATCGCCATCGCCACCGGCCGCGACCCGCTCGACGTGCGCCTTGCCAACCTCTACGGCGCCGGCCGCGACGTGACGCCCTACGGCCAGACCGTCGAGCACAACATCCTGCCGGAGCTGATCGCCGAGCTCGAGGTGACGAGCGACTACCGCGCCCGCGTCGCGGCGATCGACGCCTTCAATGCCGGGAGCCGCATCCTCAAGAAGGGTATCGCGCTGACGCCAGTGAAGTTTGGCATCTCGTTCACCCTCATCCACCTCAACCAGGCCGGCGCGCTGGTGCACGTCTATCTGGACGGATCGATCCACCTCAACCACGGCGGCACCGAGATGGGGCAGGGGCTGTTCGTCAAGGTGGCGCAGGTGGTCGCCGAAGTGTTTGGCGTCGCCCTCGATCAGGTGCGCGTCACCGCCACCACGACGGCCAAGGTGCCGAACACCGCGCCGACGGCGGCCTCCTCCGGCACCGACCTCAACGGAATGGCGGCGAAGATCGCCGCCGAGACGATCCGCGGCCGGCTCGCCGCCTTTGCTGCGGAAACCTGGGGCGGCGACCCGGAGGCGGTCCGCTTTGAGGACGGCCATGTCGTCGCGGGCAACGAGCGGCGGCCGTTCGGCGAGGTGGCCCGCCTCGCCAACCTCGCCCGCGTATCGCTGTCCTCCTCCGGCTTCTACGCGACGCCGAAGATCCACTGGGACCGCGCCAACGCCACAGGCCGGCCGTTTCTCTATTTCGCCTACGGCGCCGCCTGCTCGGAGGTGACGATCGACACGCTGACGGGCGAGATGCGCGTCGACCGGGTCGACGTGCTGCACGACTGCGGTGCGTCGCTCAATCCGGCGATCGACATCGGCCAGATCGAGGGCGGCTTCGTCCAGGGCATGGGCTGGCTGACGGCGGAGGAACTCGTCTTCGACAAGGCCGGGCGCCTGCGCACGCACGCGCCGTCGACCTACAAGATCCCGACCGCCACCGACGTGCCGGCCGATTTCCGTGTCGCGCTCTATGAGGGCGGCGGCAATCCGGAGGACACCATCTTCAAGTCGAAGGCGGTCGGCGAGCCGCCGCTGATGCTGCCGGTGTCGGTGTTTTCCGCCATCACCCGGGCGCTCGCCAGCCTGAAGCCCGGCGTGGTGCCGCCGCTCGATGCGCCGGCGACGCCGGAGGCGATCCGCCGTGCCGTCCTGGCGATGACGGCGTGAGGCGGTGGTGATGCGGGTGTGGCGGGGGGTGGCAGAGGCGATCGAGGCGGCGGGCCGCTGCGCCCTCGTCACCGTCGCCGACGTCCGCGGCTCCGCCCCCCGCGAGGCCGGCGCCCGCCTCGTGGTGCGGCCCGACGGCCGTTTCACGGGCACGATCGGCGGCGGCACGCTGGAGTGGCGCGCGATCGCCGAGGCGACGGCGGAGCTCGCGAGGGGCGGGGGGGTCCGCGGCGTGCGGCGTGCGTTCGCGCTCGGCCCCGAACTCGGCCAGTGCTGCGGCGGCCGGGTGGAGTTGTTGTTCGAGACGTTCGACGGGGGCGACCGGGAGACGGTCACCGCGCTGGCCGCGCGGGAGGCGGCGGGCCTGTTCGAGACGGTCGGGCACCTCGGTGCCGACGGGCGGGTGGTGAGGGACGTCGCCACGAACGCGACGCCTTTCCCTCCCCTGACAGGGGGAGGGATGCCGCG
>CALRZT010000215.1:0-8615 GCA_943372725.1 Pseudoxanthobacter soli DSM 19599 | reverse complement strand
CGGGCGGGGCGGTGAGGTCGATCGCGGCGGTGAGATGGTCGTCGGCGGGGCGGTAGTCGACGTCGACGACGGCGCGGCCGGGAAGGCGGCCCTCCACCATCGCATCGAGGTCGATGGTGATCGGCTCCTGCAGCGAGCGCGGCACGGCGAGCGCGCCGTTCGCCGCGACCGTGATCGCCTCGCCGGCAACGGTCGAGTCGACCGCCACGCCGGCGACGTCCAGGGCCTGCACCTCGATCGCGACCGGCAGCGGCAGCGGCAGGCCGGACGAGGGCTGCGGGTCTGGCGTCGGGGCGGCCACGGGCGCCCGCAGCAAACGCGTCGGCCCCAGCGCCAGGCGGTCGACCGAGACCGTGCGGTCGAACAGCGCCGACGGCCGCCAGTCGAGGGCAAGCGTGTCGATCTCGACAAAGGGGCCGGTGCCGTCGCCGACCGTGACGTCGGTGAAGCGCAGCGCCCCGAGGCCCTCGTCGGAGAAGCCGCCGATCGTCACCGGATAGCCGAAGGAGGGCGAGAAGCGCTCGGCCAGCGCCACCAGGCCCTGGCGGCCGGGCGAGGTGAACAGCGCGAAGGCTACGATCGCCGCGACCGCGCCCACCAGGACGAGCAACACCACGAGCACGCGCGCGGCGAGGCGCAGCGCGAGCGGCTTGCGGCGGCGAGAGGGGGAGGGCGGGGACGGCAGGGGCGCACCGCGCCCGTCCGCCCCTCCGTCAGAAGGACTGGCCAAGGCTGAGGTAGATGGCCACTGGTCCGTCATCCTTCACCTTCTGCAACGGAAATGCGACATCAAGACGGATGGGACCGACGCCGGTGAAGTAGCGCAGGCCGATGCCGGCGCCCACCTTCGGCGAATAGGCGAAGTCCGGGAATTCCGAGCGGTAGGCGGCGCCGATGTCGACGAAGGGCACGATGCCGATGGTGTCGGTGACCTTGGCGCGCAGCTCGAGATTGGCGACGGCGAGGCTGCGGCCGCCGACGATCTTGCCCTGGCCGTTGCGCGGACTGACGTACTGGAAGCCGTAGCCGCGGATCGTGCCGCCGCCGCCCGCATAGAAGCGGTTGTTGGCCGGCACGTCCTCGAGGTCCGGCCCGAGGATCGAGCCGAGAATCACCTGTCCGGCCGCGACGAAGCGGCGGTCGGCATCGAGCGGATAGTAGGCCGAGGCGGTGAGGTTCGCCTGAACCATCGTCGACGAATTGCCGATCTTGCCGAAGGACGGCTCCAGCCCGACGAGCAGCCGCCAGCCCTCGGTCGGGTCGAGGCGATTGTCGGAGAAGTCGAAGCGGGCGATCCCCGGCACGCCGAGGAGGGCATACTCGTGGTTGCCGAAGGCGTCGTCGACGCGCGAGACGGTGCCGGACAGGCCGAGCGAGTACTCGCGCTTCTCGCCGTACTTGCGCAGCACCGAGATGTCGGAATCGAAGCCGGTGCGGGTGTAGGCGTCCGGCGTCTCGCGGACGAAATAGTTGGCCACCACCAGCGTGTCGCGGAAGGTGTAGATCGCCGGCTTGGTGAAGGTGAAGCCGGCCTTGTACTGCAGGTCATCATAGGCGTTGAGGAACAGCCGCGAGACGCTGCCCTCGACGCGGATCGTCTCGCCGTTGCCGAACAGGTTGCGGTGGCCCCACCACGCCGACAAGAGCGCGCCCTCCGTCGTCGACCACGAGGCGGCGGCGCCGACGAAGCGGGGCTTGCGCTCGGTCACCTCGACGATGATCGGGATGGTGCCGTCCGGCCCGACCGCGTCGCCCGGCACCACCCGCACGCCGTCGAAGGTGCCGAGGTCGCGCAGGTGCTTGGCGTAGTCCTCGAGCGGGCCGGGCCGGAACTGTTCGCCCTCCTCGAAGGGCACCATCCGCTCGATGAACTCCGGGTTCACGTCCTTGGCGCCGCGCACCTCGATGCGGCCGAATCGCGCCGGCTCGCCCGCCTCCACCACCCAGGTGACGTCGAGGAGCTTCGTCGCGTGGTCGGCGACGACGTCGCGGTCGACGATGCGCGCCAGCGGGTAGCCGCGGTTCTGCATGGCGAGCAGCAGCTTGCCGTCGGCGGCGCGCACCTCCGTCGACTTCGCCACCGCGCCCGGCACGATGCCGGTATCGGCGGCGCTCACCATCGGTGGCGCACCGCCCGGTTCGTCGGTCACCGACAGCGTGCCGAAGTGGAACACCCGGTTCGGCGTGACGGTGACGACGACCTTGATGTCGCCCTTGGCGAAGGCGGCGTTGATGGCGTTGCGGCTGTCGCGATCGGCCGGCGTCGTGCCGGCGACCTGCATCTCGACGATGCCGGCGTAGTAGCCCTCGGCGAACAGGGCAGACGTCAGTCGCGCGCGTTCCGAGAGGGCGGCACGGAAGATGGTGTCGCCGTCGGGGGCGCCGTCGGCCTCGAGCGGCACCATCGCCGAGGCCCGGCGCAGCGCCGCCTCGAGTTCCGGCGTGCCGCCGGAGACGGTGAAGGTCAGTTCCACCCGCCGCCGCGTCGTCGCCTGGCCGTTGCCGCCGGTGGCGGCGGGGGCGTCGGCGGCCGGGGATGACGTCGCCGGGGGCGGGCTCGTCTGGGCGCTCGCGGCCGTGGTGGCGAGGGCGGCGAGGAGGGCGGCCGTGGAAGCTGCGGCGACGAGCGCGAGCGGGCGCGCCGCCGGAGCGGGGCTCCGGCGCGGGGGCGCGGCCGGATGCCGCTCACCTGTCGCTCCGCCACCCGCTTGCGGGCGGCCACTCGCCTCGACGCTCAACACACCTCCGTCGCGGCCCGACCCTTGCGATGTCTGCCGCACAACCAAAGGGCGAGGCAGACGCGCCCACAGCCCTTCGGGTGGGAAACTAGCCGATAGACCATGACGTTGCCGAGTCTCGATTATAACTGCTGCCTATGCCTAACCAGTCGTGAACACACTGCTGGATTGCCGCCACGGCGCCTCCGGAGGTGGCGCGCGCCGCGGAATCCCGCCGTTCGACGCGAGCGGAGAGGCGGCTTGACACCCGCACACCGGTGGTGCGAACCCTGCCCCCGCCACGGCTGGCGCGACGACTCCGGCCGCGGATGGAGGCTCGATGGCGACTGAAACCGATCGTGTGTTCAGCCCGCTGGTGCGCATCGGGCACTGGGGGGGCGCGCTCGCCTTCCTGGTGGCCTACGTCACCGCGGGCCGGCCGCTTTCGCTGCACGCAAACGTCGGCTACGCGCTCGCCGCCTACGGCCTCTGGCGCCTCGCCTGGGGCATCGTCGGCCCGCAGCGCTCCCGCTTCGGCGACCTGCTGTCCTCGCCGCGTGCCTACTTCGAAGACCTGTCGGGTCTCCTGCGGGCACGGCCGTTGCACCACGTCGGGCTCGGGCCGATCGGCTCGCTCATCGCCGTCGCAATGCTGATCTCGATCGTGCTGGCCTCAGGCGCCGGCCTCGTCACGCTTGCGGTGCGCCACGGCGGCGGTCCGCTCGCCCCCTTCCTCGGTTCGGTGCCGGCACCGGTGCCGCAGGCGATCACCGAATACGGGCAGGACGGCGGGATGACGATCATTCCGCGCACCGACCGGGCGTCGATCGACACCGGCGCCGAGCACCCCGACGTCAAGCCGGGACGCTGGATCAAGCGCGTGCACGGCACCCTGTCGCTGCTGGCGCTGTGGCTCGTCGTGCTGCACGTCGTCCACGTGCTCTATGCGAGCCTCGTGCGCGGCGAGAACCTGCTCTACGACATGGTCACCGGCAGGCGGGCGCCGAAGCTCGAACCGGTCGCGGCGACGCCGCGTCCGGCCGCGCCTGTGTCCGCCGCCGCCCCGGTGGCGGCCGCGAGCGAGAGGGCGTCGCCCGGTGCGATGGTGCCCTACGAGGCCCCCGCCTGGCCGGCCCCGGAGACCGACGAGGCCGACGACGACAAGACGCAGAAGCGTCTGATGAAGAAGGCGGCCCGCCGGGAGCGCAAGCGCGAGGGGCGGGACTGACGCTCACCCCGGGGCGCCTCCGCGATCGGCGTCGCCGGGCTGCGACGGACGGCACGAGGAGCCTCGGCGATGGAGCGCCTGATCTTCCGCATCCTGCCGCGGCTCGCCCTGTGGATCCGCCGGCCGCCGTCGCCGCGCCGAATGGCTATCATCGCCGTGGTCGTGGCGGCGGCACTCGCCGTCGTCGCCATCGAAAAGTTCGTTGGCTGGCCGGAGGCGCTCACCGTCGAGCGACTGCCGCGGAACCCCGTCCCGCACTAGGGCCGGGCTGGAGCAGTGCGCGGAGGTGGCGCCGCATCTGGCCGCCGGCGAAAGACGCCAGCCGTTCGCGAAGCCCGAAACGAAATGGGCCGCCTCGCGGCGGCCCATCGTCGTCGTGTCGTGTCGTCGGTGGCGGTCAGTTCGACAGTTCTTCCGCCGCCACCACGAGGATGCGGTCGCCGTCGCGGATGATGTCGACCGATCGCGGCGCCGAGCCGGCGGCACCGGGAACCGAGAGGCCGATGCGCTGCGCCGGGGCGAGCGTCGCCGCGACGCGGACCGGGGCGGTGTCGGCGGACGCGCCGAGGGTGGCGACGACCTTCAGGCCGTCCGGAACCACCGTGTAGTAGGCGACACCGTGAACGTCACCGAGGTCGATGCGGTGGGCGGCCGGGACCGGATCGGCGGCGAAGGCCGAGGCGGCGGCGACGAGCGCGAGGGGGCCGAGGGCGAGTGCGCCGAAGAGCGTGCGCATGAGGGTGGTCTCCGAGGTGCTGTCCGGTCGCCAAACGCAACCGGCAAGCCGGGTCGTCCCGGGAGACCACAAGCTAGGGGCCGGCATGTTGCATTGCAACAGGGTGAGTTGTGCATTGCGGGATGGCAGCCATGCGCCGAACGCGGACCCTCTCCGCTCTGTGGTGCCCCGCGAAGCGGCCGGCGGAGGCGAGGGGCTGCGGGGCTGCACGACCCCCTGGCGGGCACTCGTCCGGGGTCTCGCGCCGTTTTGTTCTGGTGGTGCGCGCTGACGCTGGCGTTCCGGCGAGACGCCTCATACTGTCGGGCGTCCCTGCTTCGCCAGTAGAGAACGTCGCCATGCTCAGGATCGACCGTCCCTTTCTCCGTCGCCGCCTTGCCCTTGCCGGGATCGTCGTCGGCCTCGCGACAACCGGGGCGGCACCTGCCTTCGCCGACGTCTGCATGCAGCTGAACGGTGGCAACTTCAGCGGCGACATCGGCTTCTTCCGCTTCAAGGGCAGCCTTCCCACCGAGGCGAAGGCGATGGAGCCTCTCACCGGCCGCGCCGCCGGGCTCAGCCCGGCCTACGGCACGGCGATCGTCGGCAAGGAAGGCACCTATCTCGAGCTCGCCGCCAGCTTCTTCATCGACGGGGTGCAGGGGCAGTTCATCGTCTCCTTCTCGCCGCCGACGGCCAAGAAGGGCTCCGGCGCCGCCGCCCTCGGCGAATACGGCCTCGCCGACGATGTGAAGGCCAAGATCGTCTCCTGCTCGCTCGAGCCCTGACGCCGGCGACGGCGCGGCCGGGACCTCGAAATGCAAGAAGGCGCGCCCTGCGGCGCGCCTCCTCGTGCGGCACAACGGCGGCTCAGCGCGACAGCTTGTCGGCCAGCCACTTGAACGAGGCCGGCGCCCATTCCTTGTAGTACTTGAAGGCGCAATGGCCGCCGTCCGGGTAGATGCGCGCCTCGCGGCCGGTCACGGGCCCATGCTCCAGCATGTAGTAGATGTTGCCGATCGGGGCGAGGATGTCTTCCTTGCCGTTGATCAGCAGCGTCGGCATGGTGATGCGGTCGACGAGGCCGAGCGACTTCAGCGACCACTTGTGGAAGATCTCGTTCTCCTTCTCCGCCGACCACTTCGGGAAGGCGGGCGGGCTGCCGGGCGGGCCGTAGACGAACAGCGAGCGGCGGCTGCGGCCTTCCACCACCCAGTCCATCTCGGCCGGCGTCAGGTCGTAGCCGAACGGGTGGCCGGCGGAAGCGACGACCGCCTTCATCATCTCCGGATAGGCGCCGGCGAGCTGCAGCACCGAATAGCCGCCGCGGCTGATGCCGAAGGCACCGATGCGGTTGCCGTCCACTTCCGGCCGCGCCGCCATCCAGTCGACCGCCGCCATCCACGCCTTCACCGAGGCCGGGTCCCACGGGAACGGGTTCTCGCCGGTGCCGGGAGCATCCATCACGAGGGCCGCGAGCCCTTCCGCGATGCACATGTCGGAGGCCCAGCCGCGGTCCTCCTTGAAGACGTCCGAGCCGCACATGATCAGCACCGCGCCGACCGGCTTCGTCGCCTTGGGCGCGCGGAAGTGGGCGCGGATCGTCTTGCCTTCGCAGGGGATGTCGACGACCTGCACCGGCGGATCGAGGTGGGCGTTCGCCTTCTGGAAGGCGCGGGCGCAGTCGGCGCTGACCTCGCGCTTCAAGGGCGACAGCTCCCAGGGAAAGCGGGCGATGGCGTAGTAGGTCTTGGCGGTGAGGTGCGCCTTGCGGGCGGCCTCATAGTCCTTCTGGGCTTCCAGCGCGTCGCCGATGGCCTCGTGGCGGCGGCCGGCGGCGCGCCAGACCGGCACCCACTTGTCCTCCGTCGAGGCCTCCAGACTGTCGACGAGGGCCTGCAGCTCGGTGTGGTCGTCGAGCATCGAGGCCCAGCGGCGGTAGAAGCCCCGCGGCGTGACGAAGAACGGGTTCTCGTCGGACTGGATGGCGCGGCCTTCGGCGGCGGTCGTCATGGGTGCCTCCTCCTGCGGCCGCGCTCTCGGGCGCCGGCCGTCGTTGATCGGCGGCCGGAGCCGCAAACGATTGCAGAGAGGGTAGCGGGGGAGTGGAACTGGAGCAATACGAGAAGATCGCTCGTGTGTACGAAAGCGCGTGATTGTCGACTTAAGCCGGACGTCCGGAGCGGCGTCGCGCCACGGCTGCGACGCCGCTCCGTTCTCAATCGAGACTTCGGATGCGGTCAGGCCTGGAAGCCGCCGGAGATGTCGATGACGCCGCCGGCGATGTAGGCCGCGTGCGGCCCGGCGAGGAAGGAGACGGTCGCGGCCACCTCGTCGAGCGTGGCGATCCGGCGGATGGCGTGAAGGTCCATGATCGCGTCGGGAAGCTGGTCGCGGACCGCGGCCGCCATGTCGGTCGGCATGATGCCCGGCTGCACGACGGACACGGTGATGTCGCGTCGGCCGAGATCGCGCTGGACGCCCTGCGCATAGCCGGCAATGGCCCACTTGGTCGCGGCGTAGTCGGCAACGCCGGCGAACGGCACGCGGCTGCCGAGGCCTGAGCCGATGAAGATGATGCGGCCGCCGTCCGTCAGTACCGGTGCCGCCGCCCGCGTCGTCGCCACCGCGCCCATGACGTTGATCTGCCATTGGCGGTCGAGGTTGACGGTGTCGAGTTCGGGATCGTCGACCGTCCGCCCCTGCACGGCGATCGCCGCGTTGTTGACGAGGATGTCGAGCTTGCCGAAGTGGGCGATGACCCGTTCGACCAGCGGCTTCGCCGCGGCCGTGTCGGCCTGGTCGCTCTGGATCGCCAGCGCCCGGACCCCGGTCGCCTTCAGCTTCTCTACCACGGCCTCGGCCTTCTCCGCCGATGCGACGTAGCTGATCGCGACGTCGGCGCCCTGGGCGGCGAGCGCCTCGGCGATCGCGGCGCCGAGGCCGCGCGAGCCGCCGGTGACGAGGGCGACCTTGCCCTTCAATGGGTTCGACATGGAGTGCCTTTCGATGGACCGATGCGATGCCGCCGCCCCAGGAGCGGGCGGGGGGAACGCCTGTTACGTAACGAGCGTTACGATAACGCTCGGTACGAAACTGGACGTGCGCTGTCAACCGGTTTAATAACGGTCGTTATGAAAAATCAGGAGGTCGGCTGATGGGCCGCCGTCGGGAGTTCGACGAGGCGAAGGTGCTCGACGCGGCGCTCTGCGTCTTCTGGCGCAAGGGCTACGAGGGCACGTCCTATGCGGACCTGACGGAGGCCACCGGCGTCGAGCGGCCCGCCCTCTATTCGGCCTACGGCAACAAGGAGCAGCTCTTCCGCCGGGCCATCGCCCGCTACGGCGAGCGCTACCTCGAGCATTTTCCCGAGGCCCTGGAGCGGCCGAAATCGCGCGAGGTGGTGGCGCACCTCCTCTTTGTGACGGCCGACCTCAACACCCGTTATCCGGACCGCCCGGGCTGTTTCATGATCAACGGCGTTCTCGCCGGATCCGACGATGCCGAGCCCGTGCGGCAGGCGCTGATCGAGGCGCGCGCCATGGCCGAGGTGCAGTTGCGGGAACGGTTCGAGCGGGCGAAGGCGGAGGGCGACCTGCCTGAGACGTCCGACCCGGAGGCCCTGGCGGCCTTCGTCATGGCGATCGCGCACGGGATGGCGGTGCAGGCGAAGGCGGGCTTCAGCCGCAAGAAGCTGGAGGCCGTCGCCGCGCAGGCGCTCGCAACTTGGCCGTCCTGCCCCGGCCCGTCGCCAGAGCGGGGACCAGAACGAGCAGACGTGCCCGCGCCGAAGCCGCAGTCGAACCGGCGCCGCCGAGCCTAGAACACCACCGTCCGGTGGCCGTTCAGGAACACCCGGCGCTCGATCAGCTTGCGCAGGGCGCGGGCCAGCACCTGGGATTCGACGTCGCGGCCCTGTTCCACCATCGCCTCGGCGTCGAAGGTGTGGTCCACC
>CALRZT010000214.1:0-8639 GCA_943372725.1 Pseudoxanthobacter soli DSM 19599 | reverse complement strand
AACTCGGGCGATTGCTCGCCCTCAACGACCTCTATTTCGGCAAGTCGCCCGCTTCGGAGAAGCTCTCGCTCTCGGGCGATACGCTCCGGGAGATCGCCACAATCGCAAATCGAGCCGGCGCGCCGCTGGCGGGCACCGTATCTCTCGATGACGCAGACTTTCTGGCGGCGCTCGAAGCCTTCATCGGCACGGAGAATCTCGAGGACAGAGTTGATCTCGCCGGGCGGACGATCGATCGGCCCGCTCTCGCGCATCTTCGCCGGACCCACGCTTGCTAGTCAGCCGCTTTGGGGGGGCCCTCTCGTCCCCTTAGACTGACCGTTGATCGCGGCGAAGCGAGAAGCACCGCACATACAACGCAGTCACGCGCAAGCAAGCGTCTATTCTCGCGCAGGCGTGCCAGAAGCACGCGCTGTCAAGTTTGGCTCGGCAGTCCGTTCTGCTTCCGAACGCCCTTGTCGAAGGCAGCCGCGGGCACGAAGCGGCGCATCAGACTGACTTGGCGCGCCATCTTTCCTGCCGTGTAGCGCAGCTTGGGAGATGCGGCCGTCGCTGCCTTCAAGATTGTCTCGACGACCACTTCCGGCGCATCGCCACTTTCCATTGCCGTCCGCATCACGGCACTCATCGCCGCGCGCGCCGAGTCGTAGAGCCCGAGCGGCGCATCGGGCGCGAGAGTGTTGTTCTCGAACGACGTGCGCGTGTAGGCGGGCTCGATCAGCACGACGCGAATGCCAAACGACCGCACCTCGTGGTCGAGCGACTCCGAATAGCCTTCGACAGCGTGCTTGGTCGATGCGTAGAGGGCGAAGTATGGAGCAGGGATCAGGCCCAGCACCGAGCTCAGATTGATGATCCGGCCTTTCCCCTGGCGTCGCATCGCCGGCAGGACCGCGTTGGTGACGCGCAGGACGCCGAAGACGTTGACGTCGAACAGCGCCTTCGCCTGGGCAGTGGAGGACTCTTCCGCAGCCCCGAGCAGGCCGACGCCGGCATTGTTGACGAGCAAGTCGATGCGCCCGGTCCTAGCCAGCACCTCGTCGACCAGCCTCGTCACCACCGCGTCGTCGGTCACATCGCAGGTGAGCATCGTGACGCCGTCGGTTCGGGCGGCGGTGGTGCGGCGACTGGTCCCGAAGACCTGAAAACCCGCGCTCTGCAGGGCTTTGGCGGTCGCGTCCCCGATGCCGGCGGAGGCCCCCGTCACCAGGGCGACGCCGCGTTTCGCTTGTTTCATGGACGTCACTTCTTTCCTCGTCATGGATCAGGTCGAAGCAAGGGTCCCGTGGCGCATCGCGACGGGTAGGAAGACCAGGAGGGCGAGCGCGGAGGCCGCCACAAGGATCACCGCCAGCGAAGCCGGGGGTTGAAGCGGCAGCACGCTCGCCAGCGAGGCACCGATGGCGGCACAGCCCATCTGGAGAAACCCGAGGAGGGAGGATGCGAGCCCGGCCTGACGGCCGAAGGGATGGAGCGCAACCGCCGTACCGAGCGGGTTGATCAGGCCCATGCCAAACAGATAGAGCCCGATCGCAACCGTGAAGGATGCGAAGGTCGGCTCCCTGGCGATGGCGAACATCAGCAGGCTGCCGACGAACGCCACGGCGAGGCCGACCATGCCGATCGCCCGCTGCCCCCATCGCCGGGCGAGGCGCGGCGCGAGAAAGCCGGCCGCGAAGACGATCAGCACCGTCGTTGCGAAGGTCACGCCCAGCTCAAAGGCGGTGAGGCCGAGACCACTCATCAGAATGGCAGGTGCGGCGGCAAAGAAGGTGTAGAGCCCGCCGATGACTAGGCTCACCTACAGGGCGGGCAGGAGGAAGCGCCGATCGGCCGCCAACCTGCCATAGGCGGAGCCCACCGCCGATGCCGTCAGCGCCGCCCGGCGATCGGCCGGATGCGTCTCTCCGGCGCTCGTCGCGTAGTGCAGTGCCAGCAGCACGCCGAAGACTGCGACGACGAGGAAGGTGATCCGCCAGCCGAGTAGACTATCGAGGGCGCTTCCGAGCAGCGGCGAGAAGCCCGGAGCGGCTGCCCCGGCGATCATGGTCAGCGCCAGAGCCCGGGCCAGCGCGTCACCGTCGAACAGGTCGCGGGCGATGGCACGGGACAGGACCGAGGCGGCGCACGCCCCGAGCGCCTGTACGACGCGACCGATGACGAGCATCAGCAGGCTGTCGGCGAAGGCGCAGACCATACTGCCGGCGGCGAAGACGCCGAGGCCTCCCAACACCAGCCATTTCCGGCCGAAGCGATCGGAGAGTGGGCCAACCGCGAGTTGCCCGACGGCGAACGCGATGAAAAAGCTGCTCAGCGTCAGTCCGAGTTCCCTCGGCGAAACACCGAGGCTGGCGCCGATCCGCGGAAAGGCGGGCAGGATGATGTTCGTGGCGAGCGCGCCGAGTGCCGCGAGCCCCGCGAGCAGGAACAACAGACTGCCGGTCAGCCGGCGCTCGGCGAGGACGGCCGTGGAGGCCGACGAGGCGGAGATCGTCATTGCGCCGGCCGCCGGCGGGCACGCTCGGCGGTCGAGGACGCTAGCACGCTCTCCGCGGCAGCCTCCAGGAACTGCTTCGACAAGTCCTCGTCGTTCACCGCCCGTGCCATCACCATCGCGCCGACCATCGTGGCGAGCATCGCCATCACCTTGGCCCGGGAGGCATCGGCGTCAGCTTCGCCGTCTGCCCCCATCCACGCGCCGACCATCTCGAGATAGTCGCGAATTCCGGCCTCGAACGACGCCTTCACATCGACGCCTTGCCTGGCGACATCCGAGCCGAGGGCAACGATCGGACAGCCGTCCATCCTCTCCGCGCGATGGCCCATGCTGAGGTAGAACGCCACCACCGCCGCCATCGGGTCGTCGGGACTGGCCGCGGCCGCGGCCGACCACCTCCGGCGCGCGCGTTCGATGGCCCGGCCAGAGGCCTGTGCCGCCAGGTCCTCCTTCGACGCGAACTGCTTGTAGAAGGCGCCCTGTGTCAGACCGGCGCTCGCCATCAGATCCTTCAGGCCGATGCCGTCGAAGCCATGCTTCCGAAAAAGCCGGCTCGCCTCCGTGATCACCGCCTGCCGGTTCTCCTCGGCCTGAACGCGACTGACCCTCATCGCCGATCTCCACATTTAGATTGCGTTCAGAATCTATAATCGCTATAGCGTTCGAATGCAATCTAATTCGCCGGTGCTCGGGCATGCAAATGAAGTCCGCCATTGTCGTGGGAGGCCTGCTGTTCGCAGGGGTGGGAGCGGCTGCCTTTGGTGCGCTCTCCCTCCCCGCGCACGACGCAGCGGCAGTGAGCGACCCGAGACAGGAACCACCGCTCGTCCGATGGGCGGCGGCCGCACCGGTCGCGAACTCCGAACGCAGGTTCACGGGCACGATCGGAGCTCGGGTCGAGAGCAACCTCGGCTTTCGCGTGCAGGGGAAGATCGTCGAGCGGCTGGCGAGCGCCGGCGAGCAGGTCACGGCAGGCCAGCCGCTGATGCGGATCGACGATGCGGACCTGCAGCTTGCTCTGGCGGCGAAGAAAAGCGCCGTCGCCGCAGCCAATGCTGTCTTTGTGCAGGTGAGTGCGGACGAGAAGCGTTACGCGGCTCTCGTGAAGAACGGAATTGCAGCAAGCCCGCAGCGCTATGAACAAGCCAAGTCGGCCCTCGACACGGCCGCCGCACAGCTCGCGGTCGCCGAAGCAGAGGCACGGGTGGCAGAGAACGAGGCCACCTACGCCGTCCTGGTGGCGGATGCCGATGGAACGATCGTCGAGACGTTCGGCGAGCCGGGTCAGGTGGTGCTGCCCGGTCAGACCGTGGTGCGACTCGCGCACGCCGGCCCGCGGGAAGCTGTCGTTGCACTACCGGAGACGATCCGACCGGAGATCGGCTCTCCGGCAGAGGCGCGACTGTACGGCGACGAGGGTCGCGTCTACACGGCGCACCTTCGCCAGCTGTCGCATGCCGCCGATCCCCAGACCCGCACCTACGAGGCGCGATACGTGCTTGGGGACGAGGCCGCCGAAGCGCCCCTTGGGGCGACCGTGACGATCCGGATCGCGAACCAGACGAACCAGTCCCGGGTCCAGGTGCCCCTCGGCGCCTTGCTCGACAACGGAGAGGAGACCGGCGTCTGGCTTCTCGTCGATGCCGGATCCGCCGTGACCTTTCGTCCGGTCGACCTCGTTCGACTGAGCGACGAGGCCGCCGTGGTGACGGGACTGACTCTCGGCGATCCCGTCGTTTCGCTGGGCGCGCATCTCCTGCAGGAAGGCGCCCGCGTCAGGTCGGACTCTGAAGGCGGGGTCAGCCCATGAGCTTCAATCTCTCCGCCATCGCCGTTCGCGAACGCGCCGTCACCCTGTTCTTCATCCTCCTGCTGGTGGCCGCCGGCACCTATGCCTTCGTCAAGCTCGGCCGTGCGGAGGACCCGAGCTTCACCATCAAGAACCTGACGGTCACGGCGGCATGGCCGGGCGCGACGGCCAGCGAGATGGAGAATCTCGTCGCCGAGCCACTGGAGAAGCGGCTCCAGGAACTGGCCTGGTACGACCGGGTCGACACAATCGCCCGCCCGGGCTTGGCTCTCATGACGCTCACGCTGAAGGACAGCACACCGCCGGCTGCCGTGCAGGAGGAATTCTATCAGGCCCGCAAGAAGCTCGGCGACGAGGCCCGCACCCTGCCGCCGGGCGTGCTCGGCCCCTTCATCAACGACGAATATGCCGACGTGAGCTTCGCCCTCTATGCGCTGAAGGCGGAGGGCATGCCGATGCGTGAGCTGACCCGGCAGGCCGAGGCGGTCCGCCAGGATCTCCTGCATGTGGCCGGCGTGAAGAAGATCAACATTCTCGGCGAACGTCCCGAGCAGATCTTCGTCGAGTTCTCCTTCGACAAGCTGGCGACCCTCGGTGTGTCGGCGCAGGACATCATCGCCGCCTTGCAGCGGCAGAACAGCGTCACACCGGCCGGTTCGATCGACACCGACGGGCCGCAGGTCTTCATCCGGGTGGACGGCGCCTACGACGGCGTTCAGGCGATCGCCGACACGCCGATCGCCGCCGCGGGGCGGACGCTGAAGCTCTCGGACATCGCGGAGGTTCGCCGCGGCTACGAGGATCCGCCGACCTACCTCATCCGGCATCAGGGCGAGCCCACCATCATGCTCGCGGCGGTGATGCAGGAGGGCTGGGACGGCCTCGCGCTCGGCAAGGCGTTGGAGGAGAGGACAGCGAGCATCGCGCGCGCGCTGCCGCTCGGGATGACGCTCGAGAAGGTGACCGACCAGGCCGTCAACATCACGCATGCGGTCGACGAATTCATGATGAAGTTCGCAATGGCGCTCGGCGTGGTGCTGCTGGTGAGCCTCGTCAGCCTCGGCTGGCGCGTCGGCATCGTCGTCGCAGCCGCCGTCCCGCTGACGCTCGCGGCCGTGTTCCTCATCATGCTGGAGAGCGGCCGTTTCTTCGACCGCATCACGCTCGGTGCCCTCATCCTGTCGCTGGGCCTGCTCGTCGACGACGCGATCATCGCCATCGAGGTGATGGTGGTGAAGATGGAAGAAGGCATGGACCGCATCAAGGCGGCCGCCTATGCGTGGAGCCACACGGCGGCGCCGATGCTGTCGGGGACGCTCGTGACGATCGCCGGCTTCCTGCCAGTCGGCTTCGCACCGTCGACTGCCGGCGAATATGCCGGCAACATCTTCTGGGTCGTCGGCTTCGCGCTGATCGTCTCGTGGATCGTCGCGGTGATCTTCACGCCCTACCTCGGCGTCAAGCTGCTGCCGGCGATCAAGCCGGTGGAGGGCGGCCACGCGGCGATCTACGACACGCCGAACTACCGGCGACTGCGACGGCTCATCACACTCGCCGTGCGCCACAAGGTCCTGACGTGCGCCGTCGTCGGCGTCGCATTCGCGCTCTCCATCGTCGGCATGGGCGGGGTGAAGCAGCAGTTCTTCCCGACCTCCGACCGCCCCGAAGTGCTGGTGGAGGTCCGCCTGCCGGAAGGCTCCAGCATCGAGACGACGACCGCTGCGGTCGAAAAGCTCGAGGCGTGGCTCGACCGGCAGCCGGAGGCGGAGATCGTCACGAGTTACATCGGCCAGGGCGCGCCGCGGTTCTACCTGGCGCTGTCGCCGGAACTGCCGGACCCCGCCTTCGCCAAGATCGTCGTGCTGACACCGGACGCCGAGGCGCGCGAAGCCCTGAAACTCCGGCTCCGCGCCGCGGTGGCCGACGGGCTCGCGCCCGAGGCCTACGTGCGCGCCACGCAGTTCGTGTTCGGTCCTCCCTCGGTCTTCCCCGTCGAGTTTCGCATTCTCGGGCCCGATCCCAAGCAACTCTACGCCATATCGGAGAAGGCCCTCGACATCATGAGGACTGTTCCGGACGTTCGGGAGGCAAATCGCGACTGGGGCAATCGTACACCCGTCCTTCGCTTCGTGCCCGACCAGGACCGGCTGAACCTCATCGGACTGTCACCGGCGGAAGTGGGCCAGCAGCTTCAGTTCCTTCTCGCCGGCATTCCCATCACCGCGGTCCGCGAGGACATCCGCAACGTCTCCGTCGTGGCTCGGAGCGCCGGCGACGAGCGGATGGACCCGGCGCGCCTCGCAGATTTCTCGCTGATGTCCCGTGACGGCCGGCAGGTCCCCCTGGATCAGGTCGGTCGCTCGGAAATTCGCCTGGAGGAGCCGATTCTGAAGCGTCGCGACCGGGTCCCCGTCATCACGATCCGTTCGGACATCAACGAGGCCACGCAGCCTCCGGAGGTGTCCAAGGAGGTGATGGCGGCCCTGCAGCCCCTCATCGCAACGCTTCCAGCCGGCTATCGCATCGAGATGGGTGGATCGATCGAGGAAGCGGGAAAAGCCAATGCCGCGCTGGCGACGGTCTTCCCGATCATGATCGCCGCCACGCTGATCATCATCATGCTGCAGGTCCGCTCCTTCTCGATGCTGGGCATGGTCCTGCTGACGGCGCCGCTCGGCCTCGTCGGCGTCGTGCCGGCCCTGCTCGCTTTCAATCAGCCCTTCGGGTTCAACGCCATCCTTGGCCTGATCGGCCTCGCGGGTATCCTGATGCGGAACACGCTCATCCTGACGGAGCAGATCAAGGAGAACCGCGCAGCCGGGCTCGACGACTACCACGCGGTCGTCGAGGCGACTGTGCAGCGCACGCGGCCGGTCATCCTGACCGCGCTCGCCGCGGTGCTGGCCTTCATTCCGCTCACCCACTCCGTCTTCTGGGGTTCCATGGCCTACACGCTGATCGGCGGCACGGCCGTCGGTACCGTGCTGATCCTGCTCTTCCTGCCGGCCCTTTACGCCACGTGGTTCCGCATCAGGCCGACGGCTGACGTGCCTTGGGAACAAGAGGGGGGAGTACCGGAATCCGGTGTGGCACTGGCAGCAGAGTAAGTCTTCCGGCGGCGCTTGTCGCATCACCGATTTCAAGCCAGCGCTACAACCAAGGCTCGGAGATTTTATTTTGCTTAGCCCGCCTCCAGAACAGCGAGACGGCGCCCCCCCCCGCTGTCCCGAATATTATGAATGTTGATTTCAGTCCAACGGCGTTTAGACCAATTCAGGGTGCCGCAAGGCGGCAGTATCGCCGCAGGCACTGCAGCGCCCAGGTCGTTCCCTCCGAGCTGGTGATGGCTCCGGACCCGACAACACGCCTAGACGCTTCGCGACGGCAAGATCGACCAGAGCGACGTTATCGCCAACCACGCGAAGATCGAGACCGCCGAGCGTGCCCTAGCCAATTTCGGCATCGCCCGGCGACGCATCTTGGAGGCGTCAGAACACGGACCGCGAGGGCATAACTGACGCCCGAGAGCCGCTCGGCGCGGTGCCAAAGATCGCGTCAATCGGTGCCAAAGATCGCCGCGCGCGACGGCCAGAAGGCGGCGCGGATGCCAACATAGGTGCCAACGAAATCGCGAGCTTCAAGGGGTCATTCCGGGACGGGCAGAGCCAGCGTCGCCGAAGATAACCCTTATTTATCAGCTACTTGCGGCTCTCGTCGAGCCCCTCTGAGAGGGGCAAATGGTGCCCAGGGGCGGATTCGAACCACCGACACGCGGATTTTCAATCCGCTGCTCTACCAACTGAGCTACCTGGGCGCTCGGGGCGGGCCGATGGACGGCTCGCCGTGCGAGGGCGTGGCGCTTATAGGCACTCCGGTGGCCGGTGTCCAGACCGTCGCGCCGGTCACGACGGCCCCCACGGCATTCGCGCATCTGCGTCGCTCCCGGCGCCCATCGTGCCGCCGCCGACCTCGTTCGACGCCCACCAAAGCTGCAACCGTCCCAGCGCCGCCATCCCTGCGCCACCGTCCCTGCGCCACTGTCCCTGCGCCACTGTCCCTGCGCCGTCATACCTACGCCGCCATGCCTGCGCCGTCATGCCTTCGCCGCCATGCCTGCGCCGCCACGTCTCCGCCGCGGGACCGGCGGCGATGCCGTCGCCGAGGTCCGCGCGGCGCGCGGCGATCGGGGCGCGTCAGGCGGGCGGGCCGGCGGCGAAGGCGGCGTCGTCGATCGGCGGCAGCAGCGATCGCTTCAACACGGCGTGGACGCCCTTGTTGCCGTCGACGATCTGGGTGATGCGCAGGTCGCCGGCGAGGCTCATCAGCGCGTAG
>CALRZT010000213.1:0-8658 GCA_943372725.1 Pseudoxanthobacter soli DSM 19599 | reverse complement strand
CTGATCCTGGCGATGCTGCCGTTCTGGACGAACTATCTCATCCGCACCTACGCGTGGATGGTGCTCCTCAACCGCACCGGCCTGATCAACGCCGGGCTCATCGACGCGGGCGTGATCACCGAGCCGCTGCCGCTCCTCTACAACGAATTCGCCGTCATCCTCGGGCTCGTCTACAGCTACGTGCCCTTCGTCATCCTCGCGACCTATGCCTCGCTGGCGCGGCTCGACCGCTCGCTGATCGAGGCCTCCGCCGACCTCGGCGCCTCCGGCGCGCGCACCTTCCTGAAGGTGGTGCTGCCGCTGACGCTGCCGGGCGTCGCCGCCGGCTCCGTGTTCGTCTTCGTGCTGTCGATCGGCAACTTCATCACGCCGGACCTCCTCGGCGGCGGCCACGTGCAGATGCTCGGCAACCTCATCTACGACCAGTTCCTCACCGCCCGCGACTGGCCGTTCGGCGCCGCGCTGTCGATGCTCCTGATCGCCGTGATGATGGTGCTCCTGTTCACCCAGGCCGTCGTCGTGCACCGGGCGTCGGCCCGGTCAGGAGGGCGGGCATGAGCGCCGCCCGCCCGTCGATGACCCGGCGCGTGCTGAAGGTGCACCTCGTCGTCGTCTACGCCTTCCTCTATGTGCCGATCGCCGTGCTGGTGCTGCTCTCGTTCAATCGCGCCGGACTGCCCACCGTGTGGACCGGCTTCAGCTTCGACTGGTACGTCAAGCTCGCCTCCGCCGGGCCGATTTTGTCGGCGGCGAAGAACAGCATCATCGTCGCCATCGGCGCGACGCTGATCTCCACCATCCTCGGCACCATGCTCGCCTTCGGGCTGGAGCGCGGGCGGCCGTCGGGCCTGCTGGAGGCCTCGCTGGTGGCGCCGATGATCATCCCCGACATCGTCATGGCGATCGCGCTATTGACCTTCTACACGATGCTGCAGGCGACCCTCGGGCTGTTCACCATCATCATCGCCCACGCCGTCTTCAACATCGCCTTCGTCGCCGCGGTGGTGCGGGCGCGGCTGAAGAACTTCGACTTCTCGCTGATCGAGGCCTCCGCCGACCTCGGCGCCGGGCCGATCCGCACGTTCGTCCGCGTGGTGCTGCCGCAGATCCTGCCGGGCGTCGTCGCGGCGGGGCTCCTCGCCTTCACCCTCTCCTTCGACGAGTTCATCATTGCCTACTTCACCGCCGGGCCGGGGTCGGCCTCCACGACGCTGCCGATGCAGATCTACGCGATGATCCGCTTCGGCGTGACGCCGGAAATCAACGCGCTCGCCACCGTCGTGCTGGCCGTCAGCGTCTTCGCGCTGATCGTCGCCCAGCGCCTCGAGCCGAGGGCGGTGCGATGAGTGCCGTCCCGAACACGCTGCTCGCGGCCGAGAAGGTGGAGAAGCGCTTCGGCGGCGTCGTCGCCGTCGACGGCATCGACCTCGCCATCGCGGAGAACGAATTCTTCGCCCTGCTCGGCCCCTCCGGCTGCGGCAAGACGACGTTGCTGCGGATGATCGCCGGCTTCGAGACGCCGACTGCCGGGCGACTGACGCTCGACGGCCGCGACATCACCACCGTGCCGCCGAACCGGCGGCCGGTGAACCTGATGTTCCAGTCCTACGCCCTCTTCCCGCACATGAGCGTCGAGGCGAACGTCGCTTATGGCCTGGAAGCGGAGGGAAGGCCGCGGGACGAGATCCGCCGGCGCGTCGGCGAGGTGCTCGAGCTCACCGTGCTGGGGGAGCTTGCGAAGCGCCGCCCGCATGAGCTCTCCGGCGGCCAGCGCCAGCGCGTCGCGCTTGCCCGCGCCCTGGTCAAGAAGCCGCGGCTGCTTCTCCTCGACGAGCCGCTGTCGGCCCTCGACCGGCGGCTGCGCGAGCAGATGCAGCTCGAGCTCAAGCGCATGCGCCACGAGGTCGGCATCACCTTCGTCGTCGTCACCCACGACCAGGAAGAGGCGCTGGTCATGGCCGACCGCATCGCCGTCCTCGACCGCGGCCGCATCGCCCAGCTCGGCAGTCCGCGCGACCTCTACGACCGGCCGGAAAACCGCTTCACCGCCCGCTTCCTCGGCCAGATGAATTTCCTGGAGGGCCGCCTCGGACCCGACGGACTTGCGGTCGACGGCCTCGGCCTCGTGCGCGGTGTCGGACCGGCTGGCGCGAACGGTGCCACCGGCATCGGCTGCGCCGCCTTCCGGCCGGAGCGCGTCGAGATCACGGATGCTTCCGCCGCCGGCAACGCCCTCGCCGGGACCGTCGAAGCGATCGCCTATCACGGCAACAGCCAGTCGCTAGTCGTCCGCCTCGACGGCGCGGCCGGCACGCGCATCGCCGTGTCGCGATCCGCCGGCGCCGCCGACGCCCGACCCGTCGCGAGCGGCGAGGCCGTCCGTCTCACTGTCCCGCCCGAACACGTCCGCCTGCTCGCCGGCGGACCCGACACCAGCGCCGCGGCGTCCGCCGAAGCGGACGCACACTGACGAAGGAGGCTCTGATGGCCGAGAAGAAAGTCGTCGCGTTCTTTCCCGAGGCCGCCTTCGGGCCGGCGCTGAACTCCGTCGGCATCGCCCAGGCGACCGAGGCGCTCGGCCACCGCGCCGTGTTCTTCACGGCCCCCGACATGGCCGGAGTCTATGCCGGCTACGGCTTCGAGGAGCACATCGTGCCGATGTCGGCGCCGATGCCGGCCGAGGAGGTCGCCGCCTACTGGCAGACCTTCATCGACGGCCACATCCCGAACTTCAACAAGACGCCCTACGAGCAGATCGACACCTATGTGAAGGACTGCTGGGACGCGATCGTCGAGACCGCCGTCTGGGCGCAGAAGAGCCTCCCCGACGTGCTCGCCAAGGTGAAGCCCGACATCGTCTGCGTCGACAACGTCATCCTGTTCCCGGCGATCAAGCAGTACGGCAAGCCGTGGGTACGCATCATCTCGTGCAGCGAGAACGAGATCCCCGACGCCGACATCCCGCCGCATCTGTCCGGCTGCAGCGAGACTGACAAGGCCGGCTTCAAGGCCTTCGAGGAGCGCTTCAACGAGGTGGTCGGACCGATCCACGCCCGCTTCAATGAATTCCTCGCCGAGAACGGCGAAAAGCCCTATCCGCTTGGGGAGTTCTTCGAGGCCTCGCCGTACCTCAACCTGCTGCTCTATCCCGAGCCGGTGAAGTTCAAGCGCCGCCACCCGCTCGACCCGCAGCGCTTCCAGTACCTCGAGGGCTGCGTCCGCAAGGAGGCGGCCTACACGGTGCCGAGCTTCAAGACGAACAACGACAAGCCGCTCGTCTACGTCTCCTTCGGCTCGCTCGGCTGCGGCGACACGGCCACCTTGAAGCGCCTCGTGGCGGCGCTCGGCACGCTGCCGGTGAAGGCGCTCGTCAATGTCGGCGGCTATGTCGACGAGTACACCGACGTGCCCGGCAACGTCATCGTCGACAAGTGGTTTCCGCAGCCCTCGGTGATACCGCTCGCGGACGCCGTCATCCACCACGGCGGCAACAACACGTTCACCGAGTGCCTTTATTTCGGCAAGCCGGCGATCGTCATGCCCTATGTCTGGGACGGCCACGACAACGCCACCCGCGTCCAGGAAACCGGCCACGGCCTGAAGATGCACCGCGGCGACTGGACCGACGCTGAGCTCGGCGCCGCCGTCGACCGCCTCCTCACCGATCCCGCCATGGCCGCGAAGCTGAAGGCGACCGCCGCCCACATGCAGGGCCGCCACGGCCCGACGAAGGCCGCGCAGCTGATCGACCAGCTCGTCAAGGAGCACGCATGAGCTTCCACCTTTCCTCGACCGCGCCGCATGTGACGCGCGCCTCCACCATCGACGAGGATCTCGTCGACTGGGGCGTGCAGCCCGATGCGGTCGAGGGCGTCTCGAAGAGCCGCGGCCGGCTGCTGCACAAGGGTCCGGGCAACCGGCCCGAGGTCGGGCTGTGGCGCTGCACCCCCGGCCGCTGGCGCCTCGCTTTCCCGGCCGACGAGATCGTCCATTTCACCAAGGGCCGTGCCGTCTACCGCGGCGACAACGGCGAGGTGATCGAGGTCGGCCCGGGCACCGTCGTCCACTTCAAGGACGGCTGGGCCGGCGAGGCGGAGGTGACGGAGACGATCTTCACCACCTACATGCTGAGCGAGGGCGGCCCCGCCACCGGCCCGACGCCGGTGCTGCGCGAGCCCGCCACCGTGCCGGCCGCCAAGGACTGGGGCGTCATCCCGACGATGCTCGAGGGCGAGTCCCGCACCTCCGGCATCCTGCTCTCGCGCGAGCCGAACGGCGACGCCGAGACCGGCATCTGGATCTGCACGCCCGGCCGCTGGGCCTGCTACGTCGTCAAGGACGAGTACTGCCACTTCCTGTCCGGCCGCTGCACCTACGTGCACGAGAGCGGCGACGTCATCGAGATCGAGCCGGACACGCTCGCCTTCTTCCCGCAGGGCTGGACCGGCGTCTGCACGGTCCACGAGACCGTGCGCAAGGTCTACATGATCCGCTGACGACCGAACCCCCGATGACCCTCCACCTCGCCTCCACTGCCCCGCACGTCCACGCCGCCTCGAGCTTCGATGCGGACATGGTCGACTGGGCGGGTCACCAGCACCCGCTCGACGGGCGCTCGCGCAACCGCGGGCGGCTCCTGTTCAAGGGCGAGGACGGGCTGCCGGAGGCGGGCATCTGGCGGGCGACGCCGGGCTCCTGGCGGCCGATGCTGCCGGCCGACGAGCTCTGCTACTTCACCGCCGGCCGCGCCACCTACCGGTCCGACGGCGGCGAGGTGATCGACATCACCCCCGGCACCCTCGTCCACTTCAAGGAAGGCTGGCAGGGCGAGGCGGAGATCACCGAGACGATCTTCGTCACCTACATGTTTTCCGAAGGCGGCCCCGCCGCCGCCACGCCCGTGCTGCGCGATCCCGCGACGCTCTCGGGGCTCGAAGACTGGGGCGTCGTGCCGACGATGATCACCGGCACCTCGAAGGTGTCGGGCCTCGTGCTCTCCGCCGAGCCCGACGGCCGCGCCGAGAGCGGCGTCTGGGCCTGCACGCCGGGCAAGTGGCGCTGCACCGTGACGAGCGACGAGTTCTGCCACTTCCTCGCGGGCCGGGCGACCTACGTCCACGACAGCGGCGACGTCATCGAGATCGCCCCCGATACCGCGGCTTTCTTCCCGCGCGGCTGGACCGGCACCTGCACCGTCCACCAGCCGGTACGCAAGATCTACCTGATCCGCTGAGGGCCCATGATCCGTCTCGAACCCTGCTGCCCGGCCCACTTCCTCGGCGGGGCGCTCGCGCCCGCCGCCGGCGCGCCGCGCAACGTCGTCAACCCGTCGACGCTCGAGACGGTCGGCCGCATCGCCGAGGCGACCGAGGCCGAGATCGAGGCGGCGCTGGCCGCCGCCGAGTGCGCCCGCCCGGGCTGGGCCGGGCTCGACGCCAAGGCGCGCGCCCGCCACCTGCACGCCATCGCCCAGTCGATCGAGACGGCCGACCATACCGAGGTCGCCCGGCTGATGACGCTGGAGATGGGCAAGCCTTATCCCGAAGCCATCGGCGAGATCGCCAATGTCGGCTCCGTCTTCCGCTACTTCGCCGAGATGGCGCGCGACGAGGCCGGCCGCGTCGCCGGCCCGATCCAGCCGGGCTCGTTCCAGTATTCGCGCGCGTTCCCCTACGGCATCAGCGTCCACGTCGTGCCCTACAACTTCCCGATCCTGCTGATGGCATGGACCGTCGCCGCCTCGCTCGCCGCCGGCAATGTCGCGATCGTCAAGCCGGCCGAGGCGACGACGCTCTGCACGCTCGCCTTCATGCGCCACTTCGCCGGCCTGCCGGCGGGCGTCGTCGGCTGCCTCGCCGGCGGGGCCGAGGTCGGCCGGGCGCTGGTCGAGAGCGACCGCACCCACGTCGTCGCCTTCACCGGGTCCGTCAGCGTGGCACGCGCGGTGGCCACCGCCTGCGCGGCGCGGCTGAAGCCGTGCGTCATCGAGGCCGGCGGCAACGACGCCCTGATCGTCACCGACCACGGCCCGCTCGACGTGGCGGTCGCCGGTACGGTGACGGCCGCCTTCCACCTCTCCGGCCAGATCTGCACGTCCGCCGAGCGCATCATCGTCCACGCCGCCGTGCACGATGAATTCGTCGAGAAGCTCGTTGCGGCGGCGAAGGCACTGCGCGTCGGCGACGGCCTCGGCCGCCACGAGATCGGCCCGCTCGTCTCGGAAGCGGCGCGCGCGAAGGTGATCCGCCTGGTCGACGACGCCGTCGCCAAGGGCGCCCGCATCGAGACCGGCGGCCGCATCCCGGACGGCGCCGGCCCCGGCTGGTTCTACGAGCCGACGGTGCTGACCGGCATCACCGACGAGATGATGATCTCGCGCGAAGAACTGTTTGGCCCGGTCGCGGCGATCCGCAAGGTGGCGAGCTTCGACGAGGCGATCGCGGTGGCGAACCGGTCGGAGTTCGGCCTCGGCGCTTCCGTCTTCACCACCGAGCTGTCCGAGGCGATGCGGGCGGTCGACGAGATCGAGGCCGGCATGGTGTGGGTGAACAACCCGCTCGTCGACAACGACGCGCTGCCCTTCGGCGGCTGGAAGACCTCCGGCCTCGGCCGCGCCCTCGGCCGCGAGGGCCTCTCGGCCTTCCGCCGCTCCAAGATGGCGATCGTCGATCCGGTGCCGAAGATCCACGACTGGTGGTACCCGTACCCGGACGACGTCTTCTACCGCGGCTGAGTCAGCCGCCGCCGCAAACACCCTCGAGTTTTCGAAGCGAGACGTCCCATGAACATCCTGATCCTCGGCGGCGCCGGCATGATGAGCGCCGGCACCGCCCGCGACCTGCTCTCGGAGCTGTCGCCCGGCGTCGCCCGCATCGTCGCCGCTGACGCCAGCGCCGACCGCCTCGCCGCGCTGAAGGCGGCGCTGCCCGACCCCCGGCTCGAGACCCGCACCGTCGACGTCACCGACGAGGCCGCCGTCGCCGCGCTGCTCGCCGACTGCGACCTCTGCATCAACGGCGTGCCGACCTTCGCCGGCCTGCAGATGGCGATCTTCGAGGCCTGCCTGAAGGCCGGGCGTCCTTACGCCGACTATGGCGGCATGGGCGTCTACACCGTGAAGCAGAAGGCCGAGCACGCCCGCTTCGTCGACGCCGGCGTCACCGCCGTCATCGGCCTCGGCGCCGATCCCGGGCTGTCGAACCTGATCTGCCGCGCCGCCGCCGACCGCCTCGACCAGATCACCTCGATCAACCTCTACTGGACGGCCACCCGCCTCGGCCCGCCCTCGCCGGTGCTGATGCCGCCCTATTCGGTCTCGACCGTGCTGGCCGAGTTCGCCAACACCTCGCAGCAGTTCATCAACGGCCGACTGGTCGAGGTGCCGCCGCAGTCGGGCGCCGAGACGCTCGACCTGCCGGCCCCCTTCGGCCGCACCACCTTCATCCACACCCAGCATTCGGAGCCGCTGACGGTGCCGTTCGCCAAGGGCATCGCCGAGAAGGGCATCCAGGAGTTCACCTGGAAGCTCGCTTTGCCGGCCGCCGACCAGTCCGCCTGGATCGGCCTCGTCCAGGCCGGCTTCGGCGACTTCGACACGCCGGTCACGGTGCGCAGCGCCGATGGCACCCCCGGCGGCAGGGCGACCGTCAAGCCGCTCGACGTGCTGTCGGCCGTCATCGACCGCAACATCGCCGCCCACGCCGGCCGGATCCCCGATGCCGAGGGCCACGAGCTCCACATGGCGGTCGGCCGCGGCCTGAAGGACGGCAAGCCCACCACCGTCATCGTCACCGTGCTCGGCAAGCCCGACCCGCTCTATGACGGCTACATCGACGCCGGCACCTCGATGAACATGTCGATCGCCGCCCAGCAGATCCTCAGGAACCCCCTGAAGCCCGGCGTCTGGGCGGCGGAGGAATACTTCGACGTCGACGCCTACCTCGCCGACGTCCGCCGCCGGAAGTTCACGGTCGAGATCGAGACGACGACGCGCGAGGTGTGAGGCGCCGTACCGCCGCGCTCGCGCGCGGCGGCCCCCTCCGGCGGGCAAAGCCCGCCACCTCCCCCGCAAGGGGGGAGGGTGTCCCCTCTTGCACCCGCGCCGCCCCCGGCACGATAAGGAGCACCGCCCCCTTCTCCCGCCCGAGGCGCCGCTTCGATGACGATCGCCGGCCATTCCGAGGACGACGGCCTGACGCGCTACGCCGCGCTCGCCCGCCAGATCCTCGACGCCGCCGAGGCCGAGGGTTGGCCGGCCGGCCACCGCCTCGCCGAGCCGCGGCTCGCCGAGCGGCTGTCGGTGTCGCGCACGCCGGTGCGCAAGGCGCTGGAGCTGCTCGAACGCTGTGGCCTCGCTCGCCGGTCCGAGAAGGGCGGCCTCGAGCTCGCCGCCGAGCCGGGCTCGCCCGGCTTCGACCGGTCCCGCCTGCCGGGCTCGGCCACCGAGGAGTTCGCCCGCACCCTCGTCGCCGAGCACTTCGCCGGCATCATCGGCGAGCAGATCACCCAGGCCGAGCTCGCCGCCCGCTACGGCCTGCCGCGCGCCGCCGCCCTCGAGGTGCTCGAGGCGCTGCGCCGCGACGGCGTCGTCGAGCGCTCGGAAGGCCACCACTGGCTGTTCACGCCGGGCCTCGTCGACGACGCCTCCTTCGCCGAGAG
>CALRZT010000212.1:0-8683 GCA_943372725.1 Pseudoxanthobacter soli DSM 19599 | reverse complement strand
ATCGTCGCGATGATCGACGGCACGTCGAAGATCAAGAGGCCGGTGTGGGAGTTCTGCCGGAGTTCGCCGTTGACGAAGCAGCGGATGCCGGTGGTGGCGAGGTCGAGGTCGTCGCGCGTCACGGCGAACGGACCCATCGGGCAGAAGGTGTCCTGCGACTTGCCGATCAGCCACTGGCTGTAGCGGCCCTGCAGGTCACGCGCCGTGACGTCGTTGACGATGGTGTAGCCCCAGACGTGGTCGAGGGCGTTCTCCCGGGTGATGCCGCGGCCGCCAGTGCCGATGATGACGGCGAGCTCGGCCTCGTAGTCGATTGCCGCCGACACCGAGGGGTCGATGTGGATCGGCATGGCGTCGGCGATCACCGTCTCCGGCACCTTGGAGAAGATGATCGGCTCCTTCGGCACCGCGCCGTTGGCGGCGGAGGAATCGAAGCCGGACTTCGCGAACTCGTGGGCGTGGTCGAAATAGTTCTTGCCGACGCAGAAGATGTTGCGGCGCGGCCGCGGGATCGGCGCCTCGAGCGTCACCCGGCCCAGAGGGATCGGCGAGCGCTGGCCCGGCAGGGACCGTCCAATCAGCGCGGTGATCCCCTGTTCGGCCTCGTCCTGCGTCAGATCGAAGGGGGCGATGGTAAGGCCGGCATCGTCGACGACGCCGACATGCCTCTCGCCAGCGAACCGGAAGGTCGCTACCTTCATCGTCTTCCTCCCGACACGACCGTCTCACGCGGCCCCTTAGTTGAGCCACGCTAGAACCAATCTGGTTCAGCTGCAAGGGGGAGGTGCGGGATTATCGATGGGGGCGCCGTCGGCGAGCCGGCCGACCACGGCGGCGGGTGGCGGCGACCCGGGCGCCGAGACCCACCGTCGTCATCCCGGACAAGCGAGGCGCAGCCGAGCGCCGATCCGGGACCCAGCGTGAGAATCCGCGCCGGAGGCGCGGCTCAAGCGTCGCGCGTTCCGCGCGACCATTTTTCCGCTGGGTCCCGGATCGCTCCGCGTTGCTTCGCGTCCGGGATGACGGCTGATGGTGAGTGCGCGCCCCAAGCTTCACTCCCCTCCCCCTAGACGCCCCTCCCCTCCAATGCTAATTGGCTCACTAACGGTTCAGAACAACAACGGACCTTCCATGCCCCGTGCCGTCGCCGAGGACCTCGCCCGCTCGCTGCGCCAGCGTATCGATTCCGGCGAATGGTCCGGCCGCCGCATGCCGCCGGAGCGCGAGCTCGCGGCCGACTACGGCGTCGCCCGCAACACCGTGCGGCGTGCCGTCGAGATGCTCGCCGACACCGGCGCGATCACCCGCCATGTCGGCCGCGGCACCTTCGTCAACGGCGGCGTCGCGCCGTCCGTCGCGGCCATCGTCGAGCGCATCGAGGGCACCAGCCCCGCCGACATGATGGAAATCCGCCTGCTGATCGAGCCGCAGGCCGCCGCCGTCGCCGCCCTCAACGCCTCGCTCGCCGAGCTTTCCGCCGTCGAGGAGGCGCACCGCGCGGCGGAAGCGGCCTTCGACATGCCGGGCTTCGAGGCCTGCGACGCCGAGCTCCACCACCGCATCTTCGCGTGCTGCCGCAACGAGCTCCTGAAGGAGCTGCACAACCTCCTCACCGTGCTGCGCCACCAGACGCCGTGGCAGGAGATGAAGCGCCGCTCCTTCAGCGAGGCCCGCCGCCTCGCCTACTGCGCCGAGCACGGTGCCCTCGTCGAAGCCCTCAAGCGCCGCGACCCCGACGCCGCCCGCGCCGCCATGCACGCCCACCTGAAGAGCGTCGAAGCGAACATGCTCGGGCGGTGAGGGGCAGCACGATGCCATCACTCTTCGGTCCCGATGCGCATTTCGAGCGGCTGTACTACGTCGACCGTTACTATGATGGCCCAAGGGACGGGCTTGCTGACTATAATGGAATTCCTCATTTCTTTGAGTGCCCATTCAATGAGGAAACTGATGACTATTGTGACTATTTCATTTTGGGAAGGGCACCCGACGGCAGCCTGCAATTAGCGTCTGCTCTCATGGCGATACGGCGAAACTGGCAGTCGCAAATAGAGCGAGGACTGATCACCATCGACACATGGATCAAGATGGCGAGAGAGGATTCGGCATATCAGCGACTCGCCACGAGTATGCGGGCCGATCGTACCGCGGCGCTCCAGTCAGAGGCAGTCTTTCGGGTTCAGGCAGAGTTTCAGCGTATCCCAGGCATCAAAGGCGCAGGTCACACGGATTTCCTGGTACATTGGGAAGTTCTAAAGTGATTTTACGCACTTTCGTTTGCCCTTCTTAAGTAGCCTTGCGAATGAAGAATTAAAAGATCGCCGGTCCACGGCCGTCATCAACCCCGCGTCAGCGCCATGATCTCGTCGGTTGTCATCCCAATGTCTCCCTGCCCGTGTAGGTGGGCGACGATCCGTTCACCGCGTCCGGGAGCGGGGACGTCGACACGCATGACCGTCACGGCGGCCCCGTCGAATTGAACATGCACCGGAGTGCCCGGCAGGAGGCCGGCGGTTTCTCGCAGAACGGCGGGGATCGTCACTCGCCCCTTCGCGTCCACACGCACGGATCGCTCCTTCACGAGTTGAGTACTATTGCGCGAAGCCTGACAGTCGCAAGGTGGCAGCGTCTTCGATGTCAGCGCCCGACACACCCCACCCACCCTCGTCATCGCCCGGCTTGACCGGGCGATCCATGCAGAGTGCAAGCAGACGTTAGGGTTCGCTGCATGGATGCCCCGGTCAAGCCGGGACATGACGAGAATAGCAGGCGAAGGTAGTTTCCGTCGACCCGCGCGAGACTGTCAGAGGGTCTGTCGCGTCCATGGCAGGACTAGACAAACCGGAGGGTGCGCCGAGCCAGCATCACCCTCCCCTCACCGCCCCGCCGCGGCCGCCCCCGCCGGAACGTCCCGCAGCCCCGCCACCTCGCCGCCGTCGATCGGGATCACCACCCCGTTGACGTACGACGCCTCGTCCGAGAGCAGCCAGACGATCGACGCGGCGACCTCTTCCGGCCTGGCGATGCGGCCGTTCGGGATGCGCGCCTCGAGCGCCGCCTTCTTGGCGGGGTCGGCGAGGGTGCGGGCCATCATCCGGGTGTCGACCTGGCCGGGGCAGACGACGTTGACGCGCACCTTGTCGCCGATTTCGAGCGCCATCGCCTTGGCGAGGCCGATGAGCGCCGCCTTCGACGCGCAGTAGATCGCGAGCCCCGCCTCGCCGCCGTAGCCGGCGACGGAGGAGACGAAGACGACCGAGCCGTGTCCGCTCGCGGCGAGCGCCCCGTGCGCCGCCGCCGTCACCGCGAAGGCGGCGCGGGCGTTCACCGCGAAGATGCGGTCCCAGTCGGCGAGCGTGGCCTTCGCGAAGTCCTGCCGCCCGCCGACGCCGGCGCAGTTGACGAGGCCGGCGATGACGCCGCCGCCGATCTCGGTGGCGGTCTCGACCAGCTTGGCGACGACGGCCTCCTCGCAGATATCGCCCCCGACGTGGACGCTGCCGGGGACGGCGCGCTCCACCTCGGCGCCAGCGGCAGCATCGCGGCCGCTGAAGATGACGCGCACGCCGCGCGCGGTGAGCATCTCGACGGTGGCGCGGCCGATGCCGTGCGTCCCCCCGGTAACGATCGCAACGCGCACCACGCTCATGCAACTCCGTCCTTGCCGCGCACCATCTCGATGATGGCCGAGAAATCCCGGCCCCCGTGGCCGGCATTGTCGAACAGGGCATAAAGCTGCGCCGCTTCCGCGCCAAGCGGCGTGGTCGCGCCGGCCGACAGGGCGGCCTCCTGTGCGAGGCGGAGGTCCTTCAGCATCAGGGCGGCGGCAAAGCCCGGCTTGTAGCCGTGGTTCGCCGGCGAGGCCGGCACGGGTCCGGGCACCGGGCAGTAGCTCGTCAGCGACCAGCACTGGCCAGAGGCGGTAGAGGCGACATCGTAAAGCGCCTGGTGCGACAGGCCGAGCTTTTCGGCGAGCACGAAGGCCTCGGCGACGGCGATCATCGAGACGCCCAGGATCATGTTGTTGCAGATCTTCGCCGCCTGGCCGGAGCCGGCCTCGCCGCACGGCACCACCCGCTTGCCCATCTGGGCGAGCAGCGGCGCGCCGCGGTCGTAGGCCTCGCTGGCACCGCCGACCATGAAGGTGAGCGTGCCCGCCGTGGCGCCGCCGACACCACCCGAGACCGGTGCGTCGAGGGACGGGCAGGAGGCGGCCTCGGCGATGGCATGCACCGCCCGCGCGCTGTCGACGTCGATGGTGGAGCAGTCGATCAGAAGCGTGCCGGGCGCCACGAGGCCGGCGAGCGTCTGCCACACCGTGCGGACGTGCTTGCCGGCCGGCAGCATGGTGATGACGGCATCCGCCCCCGCCACCGCCTCCTCGAGCGACCCCGCCACGGTGACGCCACCGGCGCGGGCGGCCTCGGCCGCGTGGACCGAAAGGTCGAAGCCGCGGACGGAGTGGCCGGCCTTGCGCAGGTTCGCCGCCATCGGCGCGCCCATGTTGCCGAGGCCGACGAAGGCGATGGTGTGATCCGTCACGCGCACTACTCCGTTGCAGTTCAGCCGCGCCCGACCAGCCCGCGGGCGATGATCAGGCGCATGATTTCGTTGGTGCCTTCGAGGATCTGGTGGACGCGCAGGTCGCGCACCAGCTTCTCGACGCCATACTCGGCCAGGTAGCCATAGCCGCCGTGCAGCTGCAGCGCCTGGTTCGCCACCTCGAAGCCGACGTCGGTGGCGAAGCGCTTCGCCATCGCGCAGCGCTGCGTCACGTCGGCGTCGCCGCGGTCGAAGGCAGCCGCGGCGGCGTAGAGGAGCAGACGCGCGGCCGCGAGCTCGGTCGCCATGTCGGCAAGGCGGAACTGCAGGGCCTGGAACTCGTCGAGCCGTTTCCCGAACGCCTTACGCTCGCGCATGTAGGAAAGCGCCTTGTCGAGCGCCGCCTGGGCCCCGCCGAGCGAGCAGGCGCCGATGTTGAGCCGGCCGCCGTCGAGCCCGCTCATGGCGATCCTGAAGCCCTGGCCCTCCTCGCCGAGGCGGTTCTCCGCCGGCACGCGGGCGCCCTCGAGGATGACGGCCCGCGTCGGCTGGGCGTTCCAACCCATCTTGCGCTCGTTGGCGCCGAAGGAGAGGCCCGGGGTATCGCCCGGCACGAGGAAGGCGGAGATGCCCGACGGCCCGTCGCCGCCGGTGCGCGCCATCACCAGGTAGAGGTCGCCGGCCCCGGCGCCGGAGATGAATTGCTTCGTTCCATCCAGCACATAAGCGTCGCCGTCGCGCGCGGCGCGGGTCTTCAGCGCCGCCGCGTCGGAGCCGGAGCCGGGTTCGGTGAGGCAGTAGCTCGACAGTTGCTCCATCGTCACGAGGGACGGCAGGAAGCGGGCGCGCTGGTCGTCGCTGCCGTAACGGTCGACCATCCAGGCGACCATGTTGTGGATCGACAGGTACGCCGACACCGCCGGGCAGCCTTCCGCCAGCGCCTCGAAGATCAGCGCCGCCTCCAGCCGGCCGAGGCCGGTTCCGCCCGCGCTTTCAGGCACATAGATCGCCGCCATGCCGAGTGCCGCCGCCTCGCGGACGACGTCGACGGGGAAGTGGCGGCGCTCGTCCCAGTCGAGGGCGTGCGGGGCGATCCTGTCGGCGGCAAAATCGCGCGCCATCGCCTGCACGGCGCGGTGGTCGTCGGTGAGCTCGAACATGCGCCCTCCCTCTGCGCTTCAGCGCATCAGCGCCAGCGCGTCGGTGAAGAAATCGCGGCCGCCGAAGTTGCCGGACTTCAGCGCCAGCGCCATGCCGGCGTGGGTGCCGCCGACGGCGGCGAGCACCGGCACGCCGGCGGCGATCTCACGCCCGATGGCGAAGGCGGGGATGGCGAGGCGGTCGACGACGGCGCCGGACGTTTCGCCACCGGCCACGACCAGACGGTCGACGGCGGCCGTCGCGACGAGGGTTTCGGCAATCGTCGCAAGGGCTTGCTCGATCCGGTGACCGGCTGTCTGGCGGCCGTGCTCGGCTTGTATCCGCGCGACATCGGCGGGCGTCGCGCTCGTCGCGATGAGCACCGGTCCGGTGGCGAGCCGCGCCGTCGCCCAGGCGATCGCGCGCTCGATTTCGTCAGATTCCGCAACAAGCTGCCCGACGTCGAGGCGCAGCACCGGCATCGCGGCCTCGGCGGCGGCGACCTGCGCCAATGTCGCCTGCGAACAACTGCCGGCGAGGCACAGCGCGGCACCGCCAGTGGCGGACCGTCCCTGACCGTCCGTCACCGACCGACCGCCGCCGCGCCCGGCTGCGACCAGCGCGCGGGCGAGGCCGAGGCCGAGGCCGGAGGCGCCGACGGAGACGCGCGCGTCGAGCGCCGCGAGCCCGAGCGTCTCGAGGTCGCGCTCGAAGACGGCGTCGGCAATCGCCGTGCCGGCCCCCTCCGCGGCGAGGACCGCGAGCCGCGCCCGCACCGCCCCGACGCCGCGGGCGACGGTCGCGAGGTCGAGCAGACCGACGGGCGCGCGCGACTGCCGGGCGAGCACCCGCGTCAGGTCGCTGTCGCGCATCGGGTTGAGCGGGTGATCCTTCAGCGGGCTCTCGTCGAGCGGCAGCCGGCCGACGAAGAGGTTGCCCTGGTAGACGGTGCGGCCGGTCTCCGGGAAGGCGGGGGTGACGAGCACCACCGCCTCACCGTGGTCGGCGCGGAGCGCATCCGCCACCGGGCCGATGTTGCCGGCATCGGTGGAATCGAAGGTGGAGCAGATCTTGTAGAGCACGTGGCCGGCGCCGCGGCCGCGCAGCCAGACATCGGCCGCGCGTGCCTTCGCCACCGCCTCCTCGGCCGGGACGGAGCGGATCTTCAGCGACACGACCACCGCGTCAGCGGGTGGCAAGGCGAGGTCATCCGCCGGGATGCCGATTGTCTGGACGGTGACGAGCCCCGCCTTCGCCAGCGTGTTGGCGAGGTCGGAGGCACCGGTGTAGTCGTCGGCGATGCAGCCGAGGGCGAGGCTCACGACACCCCTCCCCGCCGCGGCCGGTACGGCTCGAACCAGCCGAGGCCCTCGAGCGTGCCGGCGCGCGGGCGGTACTCGCAGCCGATGAAGCCGGAATAGCCGAGGCGGTCGAGCTCGGCGAAGACGAAGGCGTCGTTCATTTCCTCGTGGGTCGGCTCGTGGCGCGAGGGCACGCTCGCCACCTGCACGTGGCCGATGATCGGCAGCATCCGCCGCAGCCCCATCACCACGTCGCCGTGCAGGACCTGGCGGTGGTAGAGGTCGAACTGCATCTCGAGGTTCGGCAGCGCCAGCCGGGCGATGAGGTCCTCGGTGAAGCCGAAGTCGTTGAGGAAATAGCCCGGCATGTCGCGCGGATTGATCGGCTCCAGCGTCACGGCGACGCCTTCGGACCCGAGCGTCTCCGCTGCCCAGACGACGGAGCGCTCGTAGGCGGCCAGTGCCGCGGGGTCGCCACGGTCGGCATTGCCGGCCATCAGATGTACCCGCTTCACGCCGGTCGCCCGCGCATAGGCGATGGCGGTGCGGACCCCAGCCTGCACCTCCTCGAAGCGGTCGGGCAATGCAGCGAGGCCGCGCTCGCCGGCGGCCCAGTCACCCGGTGGCAGGTTGAACAGGGCCTGCGTCAGCCGGTGAGCGGACAGGCGGTCGGCGATCGCCTCCGGCGGATGCTCGTAGGGGAACAGGTACTCGACGGCCTCGAAGCCGGCGTCCGCCGCCGCGGCGAAGCGATCGAGGAACGGCCACTCCGTGAACATCATGCTGAGGTTGGCGGAAAAACGCGGCACGCGGACCCTCCCGGCGGCCGTGGTGGACGCTGCCCGCCGGATGCGGCGGCGGTCCCCTTCGGCCGGAGCACAAGCTATGCTCGCAACCCTGTCGCTGTCACGCCGGGCGGAGGGGTTCGATGACGGATTCGAAGGCACGCGAAGCGGTGTGCCGGTTCGCCCGCTCGCTGTTCGAGCGCGGGCTGACGCCGGGCTCGTCGGGCAACATCAGCCTGCGGCTTGATGACGGCGGCCTGCTGGTGACGCCGACCAACGCCTCGCTCGGCTTTCTCGACCCGGCGCGCCTGACGCGCCTCGACGCCGGCGGCCGCCTCGTCTCGGGTGATCCGCCGACGAAGGAGATGCCGCTGCACGCCGCCCTCTACGAGACGCGCCGCAAGGCAGGCGCCGTGGTGCACCTGCACTCGACGCATGCCGTGGCGGTGACGCTCCTGCCGGACATCGACCCGACGGCCGTTCTGCCGCCGCTGACGGCCTATTCGGTGATGCGCTGCGGCCGGGTGGCGCTGCTGCCCTACTACCGGCCCGGAGACCCGGCCGTCGCCGACGCAATCCGGGGTCTCGCCGGCCGTCACGCCGCCGTGCTTCTCGCCAACCACGGGCCGGTGGTCGCCGGCGATACGCTGGAGGCGGCCGTCTTCGCGATGGAGGAGCTCGAGGAAACGGCGAAGCTCTTCCTTCTGCTGCGCGGCCTCAATCCGCGCATGCTGACGCCCACACAGGTGGACGATCTCGTGCGGGTCTTCGGGCGGGTCGACGCGGACCACGACGGCGACGACGGACACTGACGCGCGCGGCACTCCAAACAATCAGGGCCCCGGCGATGCCGGAGCCCTTCGATCGTTTTCCGCGTTCGTCGGCCGCGTTTGACCGTCCGTCAGACTGTCGGTC
>CALRZT010000211.1:0-8704 GCA_943372725.1 Pseudoxanthobacter soli DSM 19599 | reverse complement strand
GGCGGCGCTCGAAGGCCTCGTCGCCGACGGCGCCGGCCTCGTCGTCTCGACCTCCTTCGACCACGACCCGTTCCTGCTGGCGGCGGCGAAGAAGCACCCGGACGTGCTGTTCCGCCAGGCCACCGCGCTCGGCACGCCGGACTTTCCGGCAAACGTCGGCAGCCAGAACGCGCTGATCAACCAGGGCCACTACGTCAACGGCGTCGCGGCGGGGCTCTGCACGCGGACGAACCAGATCGGCTTCGCCGCCGGCATGCCGTTTTCGCCGGTGCTGCTCAACATCAACTCGTTCATGCTCGGCGTCCGCCAGACCAACCCGGACGCCACCGTGCGGGTGATCTTCACCGGCGGCTGGGAGGACGCGGTGCACGATGCGGCCGCCGTCAACGAGCTTGTTGACGCTGGCTGCGACGTCATCGGCAGCCACCTCGACGCGCCACGCGTCGCCATCGAGACGGCGGAGCACCGCGGCGTGAAGGTATGCGGCCACGCCTTCGACCAGAACCCGCTTGCGCCGAAGGGCTACATCACCGGCGCCGACTACCACTGGACGGGGATGTTCCAGGGCTTCCTGGAGGCGATGGAAGCCGGGCGGCCGCTGCCGAACTTCCTCACCGGCGGCTACGACAAGGACTTCGTGCGCTCCAGCCCGTTCGGCGCCGGCGCCAATCCGGAAGCGATCGCCGCCGCCACCACGGCGATGGCGGCGATGCGCGACAACGACGCGATCTTCGTCGGCCCGATCCGCGACAACACCGGCAAGGTGAGGGTGCCGGCCGGGACGACGCTCGCGCCCTACGCCGACGAGCTGCAGCGCACCGACTGGCTGATCGAGGGCGTCATCGGCTCGGTGAGCTGAGGGCGCGGCGCGGCGCCCTCCCCTTCGGCCGGTCTCTCACGCCGCGTCGAGGACGCCGCGGCGGATCTGGTCTTCCTCGATCGATTCGAACAAAGCGCGGAAGTTGCCCTCGCCGAAGCCGTCGTCGCCCTTGCGCTCGATGAACTCGAAGAAGATCGGCCCGAGCACCGTGCCGGAGAAGATCTGCAGGAGCACCGGCGTGCGGCCGCCGCCCTCCACCGCCTCGCCGTCGATGAGGATGCCGAGGTCGGCGAGCGTGTCGAGCGGCTCGCCGTGGCCGGGCAGGCGGGCGTCGACCTTGTCGTAGTAGGTGGCGGGCGGAGCCGGCATGAACGGCAGGCCGGCGGCCCGCAGCGCCGTGACGGTGGCGGTGATGTCGCGGCTGCCGCAGGCGACGTGCTGGATGCCCTCGCCGCGATAGAGCGTCAGGAACTCCTCGATCTGGCTGCGGTCGTCGACCGACTCGTTGATCGGGATGCGGATCTTGCCGCACGGGCTCGTCAGCGCCCGCGACACGAGGCCGGTGAGCTTGCCCTCGATGTTGAAGAAGCGGATGTCGCGGAAGTTGAACAGGCGGCGGTAGAAGTCCGCCCACAGGTCCATGCGGCCGCGCACGACGTTGTGGGTGAGGTGGTCGATGTAAGCGAGGCCGACGCCGGCCGGGGCCTGATCGGCGCCTGCGATCGGCTCGAACTCGGCGAGGACGCCGTCGCCGTCCTGGGGCAGGAAGTAGATCACCGAGCCGCCGATGCCGGCGATCGCCGGGGCGTCGAGGGCCAGCGCGCCGCGGTCGCGCGGGGCGGGCTCGGCGCCGAGGGAAAGCGCGCGGGCGTGGGCAAAGGCCGGATCGACCATGCGCCAGCCCATGCCGACGGCGCACGGGCCGTGCTCGGCGAGGAAGCGGGCGGCATAGGAGCGGGGCTCGGCATTCGTCAGGTAGACGACGTCGCCCTGGCGCCAGGCGGTGACGGCGCGGCTGCGGTGGCGGGCCACCGCCGTGAAACCCATCGTGACCATCAGGTCTTCCAGCGCCGCCGGGTCCGGGTGGGCGAACTCGACGAAGGCGAAGCCGTCGGTGCCGGCGGGGTTTTCCCCCGAGATCGTGGCCGGCGGCGCGTCGTGCGGAAACGGACCCATGATGCTGCTCCCTCGGGAGAAATGGTGAGGAAGCAGCTTAAGCGCGCCGGTCCGCGCGGTGGCGCGCATTCCGGACTGGCCATACGCTCCTTCATGCGCGAGATTGCGCATGGATGCGGCGGAGCGTGCGCGCGATGAAGTATGACGCCTTCGACGTGCGGATTCTCGAGCGGCTGCAGCGCGATGCCGGCGAGGACCGGCAGGCGCTCGCCGACGCCGTCGGGCTGTCGGCCTCGCAGGTGGCGCGGCGGCGGCAGGCGCTGGAGGCGGTCGGCGTCATCCGCGGCTACCGCGCCGAGCTCGACCCGCGGCTCGCCGGCGTGCCGGTGCTGGTCTTCATCACGGTGCGCCTGCGCGAGCACTCGCCGGAGAACCACGCCCGCTTCGCCGCCCTGCTCGACGCCCTGCCGCAGGTGCTGGAGGCGCACATGCTGACCGGCGACAGCGACTACGAGCTGAAGGTGCGCGTGCGCGACCTCGACGACCTCGCCGCCCTCGTCAACGACCACCTCTTGGCGCACGCGGCCGTCGACCGGGTGAAGTCGAACCTCGTGCTGAAGACCTTGAAGGAGAGCGCGGTGCTGCCGCTCGCGCCCTCCTGAGGCGGGGTCAGCCGCGCGTCAGAACTGCACGCCTTTCGTCAGCGCGCCGTCCACCACCAGGTTCGCCCCGGTGATGAAGCTCGCGGCCGGGCTCGCCAGGAACACGGTGGCATTCGCCATCTCCTGCGGCGTGCCCATGCGGCCGGTGGGGTTGAGCGACAGGGCGTGCTTGAAGAAGTCGGGGTTGCCCTGCTCGATCTTCTCCCAGACGCCGCCGGGGAAGTAGGTGTTGCCCGGCGAGACGGTGTTCGCCCGGATGCCCTTGCCGGCGAGTTGGAAGGCGATGCCCTGGATGTAGTGGATGAGGGCGGCCTTGAAGGTGCCGTAGGGGCCGGCGGCGAAGTCGATCTCGCGGCCGGAGACGGACGAGATCGCCACGATCGACGGCGCCTTGCTCTTCTCCAGATACGGCAGCGCCGCCTCGACCATGCGGACCGTGCCGAGGAGGTCGGTCTCGAAGGCCTTCTTCCAGTTCTCCTCCTCCGGGCCGATGGCGAGGGCCGAGACGTTGGCGACGACGATGTCGATGCCGCCGGCCTCGCCAACCTCCTTCACCCAGGCCGCGAGCGCCGGGCCGTCGGCGACGTCCACCGCCCTGCCGGAGGCGTGCACGCCCTTGGCGGAGAGCGCCTTCACGGCCTCGTCGACCTCGGCGGCGTTGCGCGAGCAGATGGCGACGTCGGCACCCTCGTCGGCGAGCGTGTCGGCGATCGACCGCCCGATGCCCTTGGTGCCGCCGGAAACGATCGCCTTCAGGCCCTTCAGTCCGAGATCCATGGGGTTCCCCTCGTGTGGTGACGGCCGACGGCGGCCTCGGGGCGAGTGTGGCACCGGGCGGGGGGATCGTCACCTGTGGCGCGCGGCAGTGGGCAGTGGGCAGTCGGGCGGGTGGAACAGGTGTGGGGTGCGAGGACGGGTGGCGCGGCCCTCCGGGCGCGCTATGCTCCCCCCGGAGCGCGGCGCACTCGCCGCGGGGAATGGCGACTTGAGGGAGCGGCGGATGTCCTGGCTCGAAGGCTCGATCATGGCGAAGCGCGGCGTGGCGAAGGGCGAGGCGCGCGCCCATCACACGCTGACCGAGGCCGAGCAGGGCGACTACAAGTACGTCTACGGCCCCTACGCCGCCCCGGTGCTGCGGGTGAAGCCCGGCGCGGTGGTGGCGGCGGAGACGCACGACGCCTTCCACGGCGCGGTGAAGACCGAGGCCGACCTGCCGACGAAGGTGCTGAACTTCCCGTACGTCAACCCGCAGAACGGGCCGATCTATGTGGAGGGCGCCGAGAAGGGCGACTGCCTCGCCGTCCACATCCAGAAGATCGTGCCGCGCGGGCCGCAGCCGGCCGGCACCACCTGTCTCATTCCCGAGTTCGGTGGCCTCACCGGCACCGGCGACACGGCGATGCTGAACAAGCCGCTGCCGGAGATCGTCAAGAAGGTGCACGTCGACCCGGTCACGGGCGTCAAGTGGAGCGACCGCATCACGCTGCCCTATGAGCCCTTCATCGGCACCATCGGCACCTCGCCGGAGATCGAGGCGATCGCCTCGATCGTCCCGGACTACTACGGCGGCAACATGGACCTGCCGGACATGGCGCCGGGCGCCATCGTCTACCTGCCGGTGAACACGCCCGGCGCGCTGCTCTTCCTCGGCGACTGCCACGCCGCCCAGGGCGACGGCGAGCTCTGCGGCGTCGCCATCGAGCACCCGACGGTGACGACGGTGCAGATCGACCTCATCAAGGGCTGGACCTTCCGCTGGCCGCGCCTGGAGAACGAGCGCTTCATCATGACGATCGGCTCCGGCCGCCCGATGGAGGACGCCGCCCGCATCGCCTACCGCGAGCTCACCCGCTGGCTGGCCGCCGACTACGGCTTCGACGAGCTCGATGCGTATATGCTGCTGACGCAGGCCGGCCGGGTGCGGCTCGGGAACATGGTCGACCCGAAGTACACGATCGGCGCGTCGGTGCTGAAGGAGATTGTGGGGTAGGGGTGTGTGGAAATAGCCTAGACACTTGCTCAGCGGCGCTGCGTATTTTCGGAATATCATTCTCAGTTAATATCTATTTTCAAAGTCGAAGAGTCATGCCTGGCAATAATTGTTACTCTTTCACTGCCCACTAGCTGCATTATTGCACAGGATCTAATTTTGTGTTTGTCTTTTTCTGATTTTGTCACGGGTCGTTCGAAGTAGCGCCTGACGCCCGTCATCGAAGGGGGAATTGAGATGGCAGCGAGCGAAGGAGAAAAACAGGCAAAGTATGACCGCTACATCTCTGAAATAACGGAAGAGATTACGAACACGGTTGAGGAATTCGGTTGCCAACCGATCCTGTTTGTAGGCTCAGGGCTGTCCAGACGATACATGGGGGCCCCATCTTGGGAGGAGTTACTCTCCTACCTTGCGGAAAAATCCTCTACCATTGATAAGACTCTTGTTTTCTACAAGCAGCTTCTGAAGGATCCAATCAAGATCGGTGAGGAATTTGCTCGTCTCTATCAGGAATGGGCCTGGGGTGCGGGTCACAATGAGTTTCCCGAGGAGATGTTTAAGGAGAATGTGGGCGCTCAGTCATATATAAAGTTCATGATTGCCGCGCATCTTCGTTCACTTGTTCCGTCAGAAATTGCAGGCCTCAACAGGACGTACGAAGGCGAGATTGAATCACTCGCGCGAATTCGACCGCATGCAATCATTACGACTAATTACGACGAAATGCTGGAACTGATATTCCCGGACCATCAACGTATAATTGGTCAGCAAATACTTAAGGGAGCGCATTTTTCGATTGGAGAGCTTTTCAAGATTCACGGATGCTCCTCAGATCACGATACGATCGTTTTTACAGAAACGGATTACAATGAATTTATGAAGCGAAAGAAGTTCTTGTCGGCTAAACTGCTCACGTTTTTTAATGAGAATCCTTTGCTTTTTGTCGGTTATAATGCGGGAGATCCGAACATTAGGGCTATATTGTCTGATATTGATCAGGCATTACCTGAGAAAGGAGGCGTTATTCCGAACGTTTTCATCCTTCAATGGAACCCCGATCTTAATCAAGACAGTTGGCCGGCGAGAGACCGGGTTATACCGACAGAAGATGGCCGTAGCGTTCGCGTTAAATTGATCGAGGCCTCAGATTTTGCGTGGGTATTTGACGCATTTGCAGCAAATCCAGCGCTAAACAACGTAAATGTTAGAGTGCTAAGGTCACTTATCGCCCGGTCATATGACCTTGTTCGACGCGATATCCCAAAGATAACCGTTGACGCAGATTTCAAGATGCTTTCATCGGCGGTCGAGGATTCCGAGTCCTTCGCGAAACTTTTTGGAATTGCAAACATAAATGACTATAGCGCAGCTTCTGCGCAGTTTCCACTGAGCGCAACTGAACTTGGCCAAGCTCTCGGTGGCAAGACTTGGCACGTGGCAAACGCATTAATAGACAAAGTCTGGGATCAGAAAGATATTGATCTAAAGGCATCAGATAATCGTTATCACAGAATAGAGCGCGTTAACAAGACTCCTTATCATAAATACTCACATGATGCGGTTTCTCTATTGAAGAAAGTTAGGGATGGGCAGACCTACGAGGTCGACCTTGGGTTACCAGAAAGGAAGTAACTAATCTCCCTCTCTACGCCCTTGTGGAACGGCGTGCTCTCCTGCGTAGCAAAAGAAATCCAATGGAAAGCAGGCTATTAAGGATCATGGGTTCCTCCAGCCTTGACCCCCGCCCCCTCCCCCGCCGAAACTGCCCCTCGGTGCAAGCGTCTTCGGGGGTCTCATACGTGTTCGGGTTTGGTCGGGGCCGCCGTGGGCGTGCCCTTGGTGCTTCGCGTGCGCGGGGGGCCACGCGCTCCCTCCTCGCCGCGGTTCCCCTCGTTCTCGCCGCCACCGCGGCGCTCGCGAACAATGCGCTCGTCGTGCAGAACCTTTGCACCGAGACGATCTGGATCCAGCAGCAGAACATGAACCCGGCCGGCGGCGGGGTGAACAATCCGGTCGTCGTCGAGCTCGCGCCGAAGGCCTCGCACACCTATGCGATCTCCAACACGGTGGCGACGCCGTCGGTGGCGCTGTGGCCGAAGACCGGGTGCGACAGCACCGGCCAGAACTGCAAGACCGGCCAGCAGGCGGCGCCCTGCCCGCCCGCCGGCTGCACCTATCCGATCGCCTCGATGCCGGAGGTCACCTTCGTGCCGGGGACGAGCGGGCAGACCTTCATCGACGCCTCAATGGTGAACGGCTTCTCGCTGCCCGTCTCGATCGTGCCGAGCAACAATTCCGGCCACACCAGCAACTGCACGCCGGCCGTCTGCCCGACGATCACCGAGGCGAGCTGCCCGACCACCGAGAACCTGTCGTCGAACGGCGCCTTCCCGGCCTACAAGAGCGTCAACCTTCGCCTCTATGAGAGCGGCGCGTTCGTCGGCTGCATGGCGCCGTGCGCCTATCTCACCAAGGTGAAGGGGCTGCAGCCGACCGACGCGGCGGCGGCCGCCTATTGCTGCCAGGGTCCGGTCTACGGCCAGGCGGCCGCCTGCAAGGCCGGCCCGGTGGCGACGACGAAGTACGTGTCCTTGATCCACAAGGCCTGCGCCAGCGAGGTCTACGCCTACCCCTACGACGACGCCAACGGCACCCACAGCTGCATCGGCAGCGTCACCATCACGGCGACCTTCTGCCCGCCGGTGCCGAAATGACGGCGGGAGCAGCGGCGATGGGCGGGAGCGACACGGTGCGCGGCGCGCACGGGAGGGCGACGGCGGTGCGGCAGGGCGCGCGGGCGGATGCCGGGGCAAGCGACGGCGATCCGGCGGAAGCGGGCAGGCAGATGCGGTTCGGCCGGATCGGGTTGCGCCTTGCGGCGACGGGTACGCGCCGGCGCGGTGCGCTGCCGGCCGCGATGGCGATGGTGATGCTTCTGGTGCTCCTCGCCGGCCTCGCCGGGCCGGCGGCGGCCTTTCCCGACCGGCTGGAGGTGCGCAACTTCTGCCCGTTCCCGGTGTGGATGGTCCAGGAGGGGCTGCGGGGCGTCAAGGAAACCGTGCGCATCCGCATAGGCTACCGGTCGCGCATCTTCGAGGTGAAATTCTCCGACCAGGCGATCCTGCCGACGCGCATCCGGGTGAAGGCCGGCTGCGACGGCAACGGCGAGAACTGCCGGATCGGCGAGCGGCTGGGGGAGAAGGTCTCCTCGGCGCTGGAGGCGACCTGGTGCCAGGGCGAGGGCTGCCGCAGCTGGTTTTCGCTGGAGCTCAACGGCGGCTACACGCTGCCGGTGTCCGTCGCGCCGCACGCGCCGGAGAACACGGTCGCCGGCTGCAGCCCGGCCGCCTGCCCGGCGCTGACGACGCAGGCCTGCCCGACGCGCGAGGACCTGTCGACCGACGGGGCGTTCCCCAAGCTCGCCCGCCAGGATCTCAGGATGCGCAATCCGAAGAACGGCGACACGATCGGCTGTTTCTCGCCATGCGGCAAGCTGACGGCGCCGGAACGTGTCGGCGGGCTCGGCTTCAAGCAGACGGACAGGCAGGCGCAGGCCTATTGCTGCACCGGCGCCTTCGCCGGCTCCGAGGCCTGCCGGGCGGGGCCGGTCGACAAGACGAAGTATGCGAAGCTCGTCGACAAGGCCTGCGGCGGCGAGGCCGACGCCTGGGCCTACGACAAGGCCCACGGCCTCCACACCTGCACCGGCCCGATCCGCCTCGTCTTGACGATCTGCCCGAAGGGGTAGCGCGGGGGGCCGGGTCTGGAGCGGAGGTGTCGGGCCGTCACGGCCCTCCCTCCACCCCCTCCGCAGTCGTTCCCGGGCTTGTCCCGGGAACCCATGCCGTGCCCAAGGCGCTCGCGGGCCGAACCGTCGGCGGTTCCGCGCCGCTTCGCGACGCAGCCCTCATCCGGCCTTCGGCCACCTTCTCCCAGCGCGCTGGGAGAAGGACCCGTGGCGGCCTCTCGCGCAATAGTCCCGCCGGTCCCGTCGGCACACCAGCGGCGACGATACCCTTCTCCCGCAACGCGGGAGAAGGTGGCCGAAGGCCGGATGAGGGCGGCGCGCGAAGCGCGCCGGGGGCTGGATGTTCAGCGCTCAAACCCGCTCCG
>CALRZT010000210.1:0-8760 GCA_943372725.1 Pseudoxanthobacter soli DSM 19599 | reverse complement strand
CCGGTGACGCCGACACGGCGACGATCACCGACCTGAAGGCGACCACAGCTCCGGGCGAGAACGGCAAGACCTCGACGCTGACGATCGGCTCGCTGACGCTCGACGAGGCCTCCGTCGCCGACGGGCGCATCGAGGCCGGTGCCGTGGCGGCGACCTCGATCGGCATCAAGGAAGACGGCGGCAGCGCCGGCGTCACCATCGCGCAGATCACCGGCGCCGGCGTCGCGGGCTCGGTGGAAGACGCGGTGTCGCCGGATCTCGATACCACGCTCGGCGAAATGACCGCGACCGGCGTCGTCATCACCGTCGAGGACGGCACGACGATCCCGATCGAGACGGTCGAGGTGAAGACCGGCGACGTCGTCGACGGCTCGCCGCGCGAGATGTCGTTCGCGGCCGACAACATCGCCATCGAAGTGGCGAAGCTGCCCGACGAGGAGGCGAAGGCGCAGCTGACGCGGCTCGGCTACGACACTCTGAAGCTGTCGGTGGTGCTGGCCGGCGGCTGGGACGCCGACGAGGAGGCGCTGACCGTCGAGGAGATCACCGTCTCCGGCGACCAGATGGGCTCGCTGTCGCTGTCGGCGAGCCTCGGCGGCCTCACCGAGACGGTGATGGAGCAGTTGAAGGCCGAGGGCAACGACGAGCAGAAGATGCAGCTTCTGCAGGGGCTGCTGATCGAGGAGATCGAGATCTCCTTCGAGAATCAGTCGGTGGTGAACCGCCTCATCGACGCCCAGGCGAAGGACGGCGGCACGACGCCGGCGGCGGTCGTCGACCAGCTCACCCAGGCGCTGCCGCAGATGCTGCAGATGATCGGCAACCCCGACTTCGAGGCCAAGGTGGCGGCTGCGGCCACCGCCTTCCTGAAGGCGCCGCAGAACCTGACGATCACCGCCGCGCCGGCCCAGCCGGTGCCGATCGCCCAGGTCGTCGGGGCCGCGATGATGGCGCCGCAGTCGCTGCCGACCGTGCTGAACGTGACGGTCGACGCCAACCAGTGATAGCATGGCGGGCGCCGCCCTTCGGCGCCCGCCACGGCCCCCTCGCCTGCCGCCGCGACCGGACGACAACCGCGGCCGCACACGTCGGCAGAAGCGACTTCACCGCCGCTACGATCCGCCTTCCCCTCCAAGACCTCTGCGAGACGCCCCATGACGCGACGTTCCTGGCCCGCCATCGGCGCCGCCGCCCTGCTGTCGGCGACCGCGCTGCCGCTTCTGTCCCTCCCCGTCGCGGCCGCGGAGGGCCGCGACATCGTCGAGGGGTGGAAGGCGTGGGCCGCAGGCCTCAACGTCGAGGGCCTGGACTTCGAGATCGCCGCCGTCGAGGAGGCGGAGGGTGGCACCGTCACGGTGATGAAGGGGCTGGAGCTCACCTGGACCGGGGTCATCACGATGCCGTCCGGCGACGCGAACACCCCGGCGGACCGGCTGACCTACGCTCTGGAAGCCTCGATCCCGGAGATGCGCTTCACGGATCTCAGGCGCACGGCGGAGGGCTTCGCCGCGGCCTCGTTCGCCGCGCCGACGATGACGCTGGCAGCGTCCGGCGAGGTGGGCGGCGAGCGTCTCGGCTTCAAGGAGGTGCTGCACGACTACACCTCGACAGAGCCCCGCTGGGCGGCCTGGCCCGACATTCCCGCCGACCCGGAGCGGCCGTTCTCGCGCTTCGAGCCGATCTGGCGCATGGGCGTGCGGTGGTCGGCGAGCGCCGACCGTGTCGGGCGCACCGAGGTGGAGATCATCCAGCCCGACATCGTGCAGCGGATGGTGCTCGGGCCGACCGAGGTCTCCGGCACCGCGGGCGGCACTTTCGAGCGGATCCTCATCGGCGCAGCCGAAGGGACGCAGACGATGGAGATGCCGAGTTTCACGCCGGGTCCCGACGGGACGCTGCCACCGCCGACCGAGCAGGAGATGACAATCCGGCAGGCACCGCAGGAGTTCATCGGCTACGCCTACGCACCCTTCTATGAGGCGCTGTTCCGCGGCGGCCCCGGTCTCGGAAAGGCGCCGGTGCCGGTTCTCGTCAGCGCCAAGGTCGGCGCTATGGACGTCAGCGGGCCGGAGCTCGGCTACACCGTCGGAGCGCAGTCGATCGAGGACGTCCGTTTCGGCGTGCCGGAGGTGAACGTCGCTCGCGAGATCGACCGCCTGATCCTCGCCGCCGAGGCCGGTTCGATAGACCCGATCGACGCGGTCGACCTCGGCCTCACGTTCTACCAAGGCTTCTCCATAGGCCGCCTCTCGGCCGAAGGCTTGTCGATTGACACGCCGGTGTTCACCACCACGCTCGGAGAGATTGTGCTCGAGCGGCTCTCCAAGGACGGCATGGGGCTCTATTCGATCGGCAAGATCGAGGCGCGTGGCGAGGACGGGCCGGACAATCTCGGCACCTTCGAGCTCGGCCGCTTCGCCATCCGCGACGTCGTCTTCCCGACGAAGGAGGCGATCATGGCGCTCGCCCGGCTGGGCAGCGACCCGCTCGGCGGCGGCCAGCCGATCGAACCGTCGACGCGCCAGATCCTCGACGTGGTGCCGATGGTCGGCGGCGTCGAGCTCGAAGGCCTTTCGGTCGACAGCGACATGACAGGGCCGGTCGCCCTCGACCGCTTCGCCCTCACCCTCGGCGGCTTCGTGCCGCCGGTACCGACGGAGACGGCGATCGAGCTTTCCGGCCTGTCGTTCCCGACCGCGCTCGTCACCGACCCGGACGCCAAGGCCTTCCTGGAGCAGGCCGGCATCGAGCAGGTCAACATCGACGGCCGCTACGCGACGAAGTGGACGGAAGGGGCGAACACCTTCGACCTCGAGCCGTTCGCGCTCACCGTCGAGGGCCTCGGCTCGGCGGAGGTGACGATGGCGCTGTCGGGCGTGCCGCGCACGGTCTTCGAGGCGCCGGACAAGGCACAGCTCGCCATGCCCGAGGTGATGGTCGACGGCGTCACGGCGCGCTTCTCCAACGCGCCGAAGCTCGCCGGCCCGCTCGCCGACTTCGCCCAGCAGCAGCAGATCTCGCCGGAGACGGCGATCGGCGTGATCGGCGACGTCATCCGCAACGAGCTCGCGCCGATGGCCGGTGACGGGTTCGCCGACAGCCTCGGCAGCGCGGTGAAGCAGTTCCTCACCGGCCCGACCGGCAGCCTCGAACTCGTCGCCCGCCCGGCCCAACCGGTGCCGCTGGTGCAGGTCGTCGGCGCCGCGACGATGGCGCCGGGTTCGCTCGTGAAGCTGCTGAATGCGGTGGTGGAGTACCGGCCGTAAGGGGTGACGACACCGGCTTCACGTCCCTCCCCTGCCAGGGGGAGGGACAGACGGCCGAAGGCCGTCAGGGTGGGGCACGTGAATCAGGAGCGCCGCGGGAGCCGTCTACTTTTTTGATTGACGGGCCCCCACCTGCCGCGCCTCCGGCGCGGCTGTCCTCCCCCCTGTCAGGGGGAGGACCAGTGCCTCAGGCCGGCTTCACGACCCTGAGGTTCAGCTCGCGGAGCTGCTTCGGAGTCGGGTCCGACGGAGCGCCCATCAAGAGGTCGATCCACTGCTGGTTCATCGGGAACAGCGCCACCTCGCGCAGGTTCTGGACGCCGCAGATCAGCATCGCCACGCGGTCGACGCCGGCCGCCATGCCGCCGTGCGGCGGGGCGCCGTACTGGAAAGCGCGGTACATGCCGCCGAAGCGCTCGATCAGCACGCTCTCGTCGTAGCCGGCGACCTCGAAGACCTTCTTCATGATCTCCGGCTTGTGGTTGCGGATGGCGCCGGAGGCGATCTCGTAGCCATTGCAAACGAGGTCGTACTGGTAGGCCGAGAGCGCCAGCGGATCGGTGGACTCGAGCCCCTCGAGGCCGCCCTTCGGCATCGAGAAGGGGTTGTGGGCGAAGTCGACCCGCTTGTCCTCCTCGTTCCACTCGAACATCGGGAAGTCGACGATCCAGGCGAGGGCGAAGCGGTCCTCGTCGATGATGCCGAGCTCGCGGCCGATGCGCGTGCGCGCAGCCCCCGCGAACGCCGTGAACTTCTCCGGCCGGCCGGCGACGAAGAAGCAGGCGTCGCCGACGCCGAGGCCGAGCTGGGCGGCGATCGCCGCCGTGCGCTCGGGCCCGATGTTCTTGGCGAGCGGGCCGGCACCGCCCTCCTCGCCCTCGCGCCAGAAGATGTAGCCGAGGCCAGGCTGGCCCTCGCCCTGAGCCCAGGAATTCATGCGGTCGCAGAACGCGCGGTTACCGCCCTTTGGACCGGGGATCGCCCAGATCTCGACCTTCGGGTCGTTGGCGATCATGCCGGCGAAGACCTTGAAGCCGGAGCCGGCGAAGTGATCCGTGACGGCCTGCATCTCGATCGGGTTGCGCAGGTCCGGCTTGTCCGAGCCGTACTTGCGCATCGCCACCGAGTGCGGGATGCGCGGGAATTCCTGGGTGACCGGGAAGCCGTTGGCGAACGTCTCGAAGACGCCGCGCATCACCGGTTCCATCGTCTCGAAGACGTCGTCCTGCTCGACGAAGCTCATCTCGAGGTCGAGCTGGTAGAACTCGCCCGGCAGGCGGTCGGCGCGCGGGTCCTCGTCGCGGAAGCACGGCGCGATCTGGAAATAGCGGTCGAAGCCGGCGACCATCAGGAGCTGCTTGTACTGCTGCGGCGCCTGCGGCAGGGCGTAGAACTTGCCGGCGTGGATGCGCGAGGGGACGAGGAAGTCGCGCGCGCCTTCCGGGCTCGAGGCGGTGAGGATCGGCGTCTGGAACTCGGTGAAGCCGGAAGCCTGCATCCGCTTGCGCATCTCGGAAATCACCGCCGTGCGCGTCATGATGTTCTTGTGCAGCGTTTCACGGCGGAGATCGAGGAAGCGGTAGCGCAGCCGCGTCTCCTCCGGATAATCCGGCTCGCCGAACACCGGCAGCGGCAGCTCCTTCGAAGCCGACAGCACCTCCGCCTCGCGGACGAAGATCTCGACACGGCCGGTCGGCAGGCGGTCGTTGATCGTCTCGGGCGTGCGCGCCTTCACCTCGCCATCGATGCGCACAACCCACTCGGCGCGCAGCGTCTCGATCACCGGGAAGGCGGGGGAATCCGGATCGCAGACGATCTGCGTCAGGCCGTAGTGGTCGCGCAGGTCGACGAAAAGGAGGCCGCCGTGGTCGCGCACCCGGTGAACCCAGCCGGACAGACGGACGCTCGTGCCGACGTCGCTCTCGCGCAGGGCGCCGCAGGTGTGGCTTCTATATCTGTGCATGACTGGCTCTCGGACGGCGGTGCGCAAAGGGGTCGGCGGACGGCCCGGCGGGTTTCCGGCGGGCGGCGGAACACGGCACGCGACCGGCGCCTTGTCAAGGACGGCAGGGCACGGCGCCACGGAGCACCCGTGGCGCAGCGTCGAACGCGCGCGGCGGGCCGGCCGGCGGACACCTCGACGCGGCGGCGGCATCGGGGTGGTGCCGGCGGGAGCGATGTTGTAAAAGCCGCCCGACTTCACGATATCCCTCCTTGCCCGCGTCGGTCCCGGTCCCCTCATGGAAACCGTTCTTCTCGTCATTCACATCATGGTCGTGCTCGCGCTCGTCGCGGTCGTGCTCCTGCAGAAGTCCGAAGGCGGTGCTCTCGGCATCGGCGGCGGCGGCGGGGGTGGCGGCTTCTTCTCGAGCCGCGGCACCGCGAACCTTCTGACCCGCACGACCGCGATCCTGGCCGGCGTCTTCTTCCTCACCTCGATCGGGCTGACCTTCGTCGGCAGCCGCCAGTCGAACACGGATTCGCTGCTCGAGCGCGTGCTCGGCACCGACCCGCTGCCCGGCGGCGCTCCGGGCGCGCCCGCCGTTCCCGGCAACGACGGCACCCGCGGCACCGGACAGGGCATTCTCGATACCCTGCGCAGCCCCGGCGACCAGCCCGGCGCGGCGGCTCCGCCGGCCCCGCCGGCCCCGCCGGCGCCCACCGGCCCGCAGGTTCCAAGCGGCGACTGACGGTCGCGACGTCCGCCCGGCCGGTTTCTCCGGCGGGCCTGCCGGCCACCTTCCGGTGGCCGCCGCCGGGGTGCGTTCCGCCCGGGCGAATCATGGTTTCGTCTGTTAGGGTGGCCCCCCATGGCGCGGTACGTCTTCATCACCGGCGGCGTGGTCTCATCGTTGGGCAAGGGGCTCGCGTCGGCGGCTCTCGGCGCGCTGCTGCAGGCGCGCGGCTACAGCGTCCGCCTGCGCAAGCTCGACCCCTATCTCAACGTCGATCCCGGCACCATGTCGCCGTACCAGCACGGCGAGGTCTTCGTCACCGACGACGGCGCCGAGACCGACCTCGACCTCGGCCACTACGAGCGCTTCACCGGCCGTCCGGCGAACCGGATGGACAACATCACCACCGGACGCATCTACCAGGACATCATCGCCAAGGAGCGCCGCGGCGACTATCTCGGCGGCACCGTGCAGGTGATCCCGCACGTCACCGACGCCATCAAGGACTTCGTGCGCACCGGCAACGAGGGCGTCGACTTTGTCCTCGTCGAGATCGGCGGCACCGTCGGCGACATCGAGGGCCTGCCGTTCTTCGAGGCGATCCGCCAGCTCGGCAACGAGCTGCCGCGCGGCGATGCCGTCTTCATCCACCTGACGCTGATGCCCTACATCCCGAGCGCGGGCGAGCTGAAGACCAAGCCGACCCAGCACTCGGTGAAGGAGCTGCGCTCGATCGGCATCCAGCCCGACATCCTGCTGGTGCGCTGCGACCGGCCTATCCCCGATTCCGACCGCCGCAAGCTGGCGCTGTTCTGCAATGTGCGCGAGAGCGCGGTGATCCCAGCTCTCGACGTCGCCTCGATCTACGACGTGCCGGTCGCCTATCACGAGCACGGGCTCGACGCGGAAGTCCTTGCCGCCTTCGGCATCAAGGACGCGCCGGCGCCGAAGCTCGACCGCTGGCAGACGATCTCCGGCCGTATCAAGAACCCCGAGGGCACCGTCACCATCGCCGTCGTCGGCAAGTACACGGGGCTGAAGGACGCCTACAAGTCGCTGATCGAGGCGCTCGTTCACGGCGGCATCTACAACAACGTCCGCGTCGAGATCGAGTGGATCGAATCGGAGATCTTCGAGGAGGAAGATCCGGCGCCGTGGCTCGAGAGGGTCAACGGCATCCTCGTGCCGGGCGGCTTCGGCGAGCGCGGGGCGGAGGGCAAGATCGCCGCCGCCGGCTTCGCCCGCCGCCGCAAGGTGCCCTATTTCGGTATCTGCTTCGGCATGCAGATGGCGGTGATCGAGGCCGCCCGCAGCCTCGCCGACATCCCGCTCGCGAGCTCGACCGAGTTCGGCCCGAGCGCGGAGCCGGTCGTCGGTCTGATGACCGAGTGGATGCGCGGCAACGAGCTCGAGATCCGGCTCGCCGGCGGCAACCTCGGCGGCACCATGCGCCTCGGTGCCTTCCCGGCGACGCTCGCCGACGACAGCCTGATCGCCTCGATCTACGGCACGACGCACATCTCCGAGCGCCACCGCCACCGCTACGAGGTCAATGCCGGCTACCGCGAGCGCCTGGAGGCCCAGGGGATGCGGTTTGCCGGAATGTCGCCCGACGGGCTCTTGCCGGAGACGATCGAGCTCACCGACCATCCCTGGTTCGTCGGCGTGCAGTTCCACCCGGAGCTGAAGTCGCGGCCGTTCGATCCGCACCCGCTGTTCGCCTCCTTCATCGGCGCCGCGGTCGAGCAGAGCCGCCTCGTCTGATGGCGGGGGCGGCGCCGACCCATCTCGCCGCCGCCGCAATGTGGGTCGATCGTGCCGTGCGTGGGGCGTTGCAGGCGGGCTTCGGGGGGAGCCGGGCGAGGCGGGCGGAATGACGGTGCAGGCGGTGCAGCGACCGGCGACGGCTCTCGGCGGGATCGCGGAGACGGCCTGTGCACCCCTCGTCGCCCGCGCCCTCGCAGCCGACGTCGCCCCGGACCTCGGCTTCCGCGACCGCGCCGCCGAGACGATCTACCGCTCGATGCAGCCCGAGCTCGAGCCGCACCGCGCCGCGAAGCCGGTGATGCTGGCGATGATCGCCACCACCTGGGTGATCGACCAGATCGTCGGCTCCTTCACCTCCCGACACCCGCACGCCCAGATCGTCGACCTCGGCGCCGGGCTGTCGACGCGCTTCCAGCGCATCGACAACGGCATGTTGACCTGGATCGACGTCGACCTGCCGGAGATCGTGGCGCTGCGCGAGACGCTGTTCCCGTTCTGCGACCGCCGCCACGTCATCGGGGCCGACATCGGCCGGCCGGGCTGGATCGACCGGCTGGCGTTGCGCCGGGCGCCGACGCTGGTGGTGGCGGAGGGGCTGTTCGCCTACGCGTCGGCCGAGACGATGACCACCGTGCTGTCCGATCTCGCCGCCGCGACGGGGCCACAGACGGAACTCCTCTACGACTACACGAGCCGGCTGATCGCCCGGCGGCTGTCGCCGCGCCCGACGTCGGTCGAGACTCCGACGCGGCGGGGCATCCGCCGCCAGCGCGAACTGACGCGCGAGGGCTGGCAGCTGACGCGCATCCATCCCGTCTACGAGGCGATGGGTCTGCCCTATTCGGCGATCGGCCCGGTGCTGCGCCGCCTGACGCGGCTCTGCCCGCACGGCGTCGCCCACCTCGTCTGCACGGCGGCGCCGGTGGTCGAGCGCGACGCGGAGGAGGCCGCGGCACCCGTGCCCCCTGCCCCGCCCGCCCGCGAGGCCGCCGCCACCCGCGCCGCGCCGCGACCCGCCGCGACCAGGCCGCCGGCCGCCCCGCCGCCGCCGG